>NZ_JBAWFH010000324.1:0-2440 GCF_049591685.1 Rhodococcus sp. (in: high G+C Gram-positive bacteria)
GTCCAGGGCGCCTTTGATCGCGATACCGCCGAGATCCGAACCCGACAAGTCTTTCAGCGAGCCGGACAACCGACCCACCGGAGTACGAGCCCCAGCGACGATGACAGATTGAGCCACTAGATTGTCCTTCCAATGCAAGAGATCTAAAACGTAGGGCCACAACCGATTTCCAGAGCAGACGAAGACTGACGTGCTGACTTTTCAGTCTCCGGTCACTTCGGAAACGCGGAGGAGGTATGCAACACGGTTGCGGTAGTCGCTCATTGTCAAACCGAACTGTACGAATATTTCGGAGCGTTCGGGGCCACCGAAAGGCTCCCAGCGCCGATGAAACTCGAGCAGCGCCTTGTCATGCTTGTTCATGCCGCCTTCTCCCACCGATCACCATCTTGCGCCGACCCTTTCGAAGCAGAACCTGGCCCCGGACGGGCGACGGCGGGCTTCGACACCTGTGAGCGACGTCATCCGCCCCCGGAACAGTGTGCGAGCTTGCCCAACCATTGTCAACCATTTAGGTCTCAGTTGCAGGAAAACCAACCATTCGAAGAAGGAAGGAAGTATTTCTCGAATTCCTGGTTGCGCTGGCGAGCTACCGACCCAGGGCCTTTGCGCGGCGGGCGGCCATGATCATCCCGACGATCGACACGATCCAGATCGGATACTGCACAGTCCATGCCATGCGGAAGGAATCTTGGTCGTACCCGTCTGCGCTGGAGAGAACGAAGCCGATGCCAGCGGTCGCAATCAGCGTTGCAACATACCCACCGGTGTTGACAACGCCCTGAGCCGTTCCCAATACGTGAGGAGCGTTGGCCGTGCGAGCGAGGTCGAAGCCGATCAGCGAACCAGGTGCGCCCAGCGACATCGTCGCGACGAGGATCAACAACAGCCACAGCGGTGCGACATCCGACAGGCTGAGGACAACTGACCACACCAGCATGTTCGCGCAGATGATCGACATAACCATTCGCTCGCGTAGATGTGGACGACGACCGGAGACCATGCCGAACAGGAAACCGCCGACGATGGATACCGCCACCGACATCGACAAGGCAGTCGCGATGAACGTATGCGACGTTCCTTGAGCTTCGGACAGGTATGGAACGCCCCAGAGCAGAACGAATGTCGTCAGAGAAAACATAGTGCCCATGTGAGCGAAAAACCCGGCAATCGTTCCGGGATTGGTTGCAACGCTGCGTAGTCGTGCGCCGACGGCCAACTTCTCAGGGCCTTCCTGCTCCCGTGCTGCGCCGTTCGGTGCGTCCTTGATCACCGACGCCGACAGGACCGCCACGAGCACACTGACCGCGGCAGCGGCGATATACGCGTGCGTCCAGCCGTGTTGTCGCAAGAGCCAAGCCAAGGGCACAGCAGAGAGAACTTGCCCTAGTTGGCCGATCATTCCGGTCAGCTGGTAGAACAGCGCGCCGCGGCGCGAGGGGAACCACAGCGCAACAAGGTTCAACACCGCAATGAGCGTCAGCGAATCGCCTGCTCCGACAAGAAGTCGCCCCGCTACCGCGATCGGTAAGGAGTTGGTCAAGGCCAGTGTCGCTTGGCCCGACGCCATGATCACAGCTCCTGCGCAGACTAGTACGCGTGTGCCGAAGCGATCCTGCAGCAGGCCGGCAGGTATTTGCATGCTGGCATAGACAACGACCTGCACCGCCACGAAGAGAGACAGAGTGGCCGGATCCACCTGGAACCGCTGCGCAGCGTCGAGCCCTGAGACACCGAACGACGTCCGCTGAAAGACCGCGATCGTGTAGGCAACGACCCCGACGGACCAAATCACATATGCGTGTGCGGAACCCATCCGGTCCGCAGCCCTCGAGCCGGCCCGCGTCACAAGCTACTCATCTGCAGAGTTCCTTCGACGAGTCATCGTTCGCCGCAAACCGGGTCCGCGTGTCGGATCAGTGCTCGGCCGTTCACACAAGTTAACCGGATGACAACCAGACTGCAACCATGCAAGCCAACCAATAGCTTGTAATGGTCGCTGTCGGCATCTACAGTCCTTGTGACGCCCGACACAATCACGGTTTCATGCATCCGACACGGGCGGCGTCTGGAGACCACGATCCTCCTGCGCATTCCCCACGAACACCGAGCAGCTCAGAACCACTCGAGCATTCCGAAAGTTCCTTGAATATCACCCGCAGCACGACGACATGATCGGAGAACCATGCAATCGAATTTATCCGGGGGAGAGGACAGCCCCGGGGCAGTTGCGCTGCCTGAAGACAAACGAGTGCCCCGCTGGTCGCTCGCGATGGCCTTCTGGGGCATGACCTCGGCGATGGTTTGGCTGTACATCGGCCAAGCCGCCAGTACCGCGGTCGGTCCACGAAATGCAATCATCGCGATGGTGCTGACGGTCGCGACCTACAGCATTATCAACGCCGTGCTGTCGCGCCGCGCGATCCGCACCGGAGAAACT
>NZ_JBAWFH010000325.1:0-11945 GCF_049591685.1 Rhodococcus sp. (in: high G+C Gram-positive bacteria)
CATCGAATGCTTCACCAAAATAAATTCGGCACTGACATTCATCGACACACTGTTGAGTTCTCAAAGAACACGCACACACCATCGCTTCGGCTTACGCTTCAGCTCTGGGGCTTACTTGCTCGTGTCCAGTAGAAGTTTTTCGCCTCTAAACTGGACTGTCAGTACGATCTGCGTACAACCTCGTGTCCCGCACCTCTCGGTCCGGGTCGGTGTCCGTGTCGCTCTGACTCGACAAAAGTTACGCCAACAAGAACGCATCTGCAAATCGCCAGGTCAGCGAGCCTGAAGCGGTGAACGGCAGAATCTGCAAACCTCGAAGTCGGCGCTTACGGTGGACTGATGCTGCTGTCACCGCGTTATGGGTCCGAATCGTTGGCCGACGTCGTTCCTTCCGTCCTCTCGTGCATCGGACTCGACGGCGAGACCGACCGTCTGGGTCTTCGCCTGGAAGGAACGCGGCGGGTATGCGTCTTGATGATCGACGGTCTGGGGGCCGACCAGTTGGCCGAGCACCCGGAGGATGCGCCGTTTCTGACGCGTCACCTCAGATCGGTCATCACCGCCGGCTTCCCCAGCACTACCGCCACCAGTCTCAGTTCATTGGGGACCGGTGTCCCTCCTGGGCAGCACGGAATCGTCGGCTACCAGGTGGCCCTCCCGGGTCAAGACCTGCTGATGAACACACTGCAGTGGAAGCTGCACGGGTCGGCATCCGATAGCGAGCCTCTGCCGGAGTTGACACCCGAGACTTTCCAGCCCTCCCCCACCGCGTTCGAACGGGCGGCAACAGCCGGTATCGCCGTGACCCATGTGGGTCCGTCCATGCAGAACGGGTCGGGTCTCACGCGCGCTTCGTTGCGAGGCGGAGTTTTCCGCGCTTCGGTGTCACCTGGCGATCTGGCCGCCGAGGCCGTCTCTGCGTTGGCGGAGGCAGGCCCGGCTCTCGTCTACGCCTACCACGGAGACCTGGACCTGGTCGGCCACGTGCGTGGCCCCCGATCACTCGCGTGGCGGCTTCAACTACGTCATGTGGACCTGCTCGCCGAGTCGATCGCTGCGCAGCTACCCGGTGACGGTGCACTCGTCGTCGTCGCCGACCACGGCATGGTGCAGGTCGGCAATCGGGTCGACTACGACTCGATCGCCGACCTCCGCGAGGGCGTTCGTCTGCTCGGAGGCGAGCCCAGGATGCGTTATCTCTACACCCGGGCCGGGGCGGTCGACGACGTTCAGCGGGCGTGGCAAAACACGCTCGGCAACAGGTTCACGGTCGTCACCCGGGATGACGCGGTGGCCCGCGGGTGGTTCGGTCCCACGGTTTCCTCGGACGCGTATTCGAGAATCGGTGACCTGTTGGCGCTCGCAAACGACACCTCGGCCGTCGTTCGAAGCCAAGCCGAAACCACTGCGTCGATGCTGCGGGGCCATCACGGTTCGTTGACGTCCGCCGAATTGTCGGTCCCCCTCGTCGTCGCCCGCCCATAGCCGTCCGCCCTTGTCGGCATCCGGACGGACTCTGTCGGTGGGCGGCGCTAGTTTTCCGTTATCGAGTTCGAGGATGCACGGAAATGGGGAAAAACATGTCGGCGTTCGATATTCCAGATCTGGATGACGCAACGGAGAACGAGTGGCGGGCGTTCGCCGCGGAGTTAGCAGATCTTATAGCCGGTTCCGAACCCGGCGCCGTGATGTCGATTCGTCCGGAATTCCTGCCGGAGGGCGTCGTCGACCGAGCAATGCTCATCCGGTCGACAACCGCAGGCACTGTGGTCTGTGCCGCGTCCGGGCTCGCTAGCCCGGATCAACCATGGCGTAGTACCGACGTCGCCACCATTCACGTTCTGGAAGAAGACGCATCCTGGGTGGATCGGTTCGCGGCCTCGCTTGTGTCCCAGATTCGCGAGATCTGGAACGTGCCGCATCCGTCGTTTCTTCTTGGATGGAAACCAGAACCTTCGACGTCGCAGCTGCCGAAGGCCGGACGAACGGTGTCCGTAGCGGACGACGAGTCTGCTCTGGGGGCATCTGTCGGCGAGGCTTTGACTGCACAATTCGGTGACGAGGTCGAATTCTCGGACGCAGGTTTCCATGTGACGACAGGGTTCATCACGACAACTGTGTACGTGGCCGGCGACGACGAGGTACGCATTCATGCGTGCCTGGTCGAGCGCATCGCGGGACGCACTCGTGCAGCAGAAGTGGTTGCCGACTTGAACCGGCGGCATCCACGAACAAAATTTCTTCTCGTCGAAGATCGGGTGCACGTAGCGGTCAGCGTCGACGCTCGGCCCTTCGTGCCGGAGCATCTGATCAACGCTGTCGAGCGCGTCACTGCGTTCGCGTCGACCGTCGACGTTTCATTTGCGGACAATCTTGGCGGTGTCGTCGCGACCTCGGGTGCGTACACCGTGCAAGAAGACGAGTTGGACCCGGGCGAGGACGTGCCGTTGCCTGTGTTGACGTTACTGGAGATCGACGCCGAATCTGGTTCGGTGGACGTGCAAGATGTGATCGCGGCGTGTGGGCCGGACCACGGGAAGATCGCTGCCTACGAGGCATTCTGCTCGGAGCAAGCCGAATCGTGGCGCGACTTCGCGCAGGAGGCCCGCGAACGCGGCGAAATGGACGTGGCCATCAATTGTGATCGAGAGGCCATTCCGTGGGACCGCATGGTTCGCGCCTTGCGGGCCGCGTTGCGAACGGTCGGGTTCTTCGACAAGGCCTGAACACACTCGTGCGCCCGAAGGGAAAGGTCGGGCGCCCGAGGGCCGAGAAGCACAGGGGCCGAGAAGCACAGGGGCCGAGAAGCACAGGGGCCGAGTAGCACAGGGGCCGAGTAGCACAGGGGCCGAGTAGCAGAGGGACCGGAAGTACAGGGTCAGACGATGGCTACTGCGTCGATCTCCACCAGCATCTCCTCGCGAGGCAGACCGGTGAACACTGTGGTTCGACTGGGCAGGACGTCGCCCGTGGTGTGCGTGCCGACGAATTCGCCGTACGCATCGTTCATCACGGCGAAATCTTCGCGTTTGGTGAGATACACGCGCAGCATGACGACATCGTCGAAGGTAGCGCCGCTGGCCTCCACGATCGCCCGAACGTTCTCCAGAGTTCGGGTGGTCTGCGCTGCAACGTCACCGGGGTACAGGTATTCACTCGTTGCCGGGTCGACAGGTCCTTGTCCGGACACCTGAACGAAAGGGCCCTTGCGAACACCTTGGGAGAACGTGTGGGCGGGGGCCGGTGCCCCGTCGGTACGGATGGCGATCTTTTCGCTCATTGTTTTCCTTTCTCCGAAACTTCGTTGTCCGACTTCCATCCGAGGTCGGACGAAATGGCCGCGGCGACAGCCAAGATGGAGGGCAAGCAGGCCAGAACCTGAGCGTGGTCCAGCAACATGTCCGGCACAGACATCGAGATGGCCGCCACCGTTGCACCGGTTCCGTCTCGAACCGGTACGCCGACACAATTGACGAACGACTCATGTTCCTCGTGATCTTCCGCGTATCCCTGGCGCGCCACGAGTTCGAGTTCTGCCAGGTAACTCTCGGCCGAATCGATGGTCCTGTCGGTAAACCGTGGGTAGTGCAGTTGCTGCGCGATGACACGTTGCTCCGCCGGTGGCCGTGCAGCCACGAGAACCTTGCCCACTGCGGTGCAGTGCAACGGCGCTGGACGACCGATACGCGAGTACATCCGCACGCTCTGTATCGCATCGAACTTGTCGATGTACACCGCTTCACCTGCTTCGAATGTCGCAAGGTGGATGGTCTGCCCGGTCGATACGTTCAAGGCCGCGAGGTGTGGCCGTGCAACAGTCCGCACGTCTCGCTGTTCGAGTGCCCTGTTGGCAAGTTCGAAGAACCTGGAGCCAAGAACGTAACGATGATCCGCGTCGTGTTGCACGAACCGATCCGCTTCCATCGTGCGAAGTAGGCGCAGCACAGTTGTTTTGTGCACTCCGAGTTCGCCTGCCAGCTGGTCGAGCGACCGCGTTTCGTCACCCAACAGACCCAAGATCACGAGTGCGCGCGAGAGGCTTTGACTCATGACGCGGCCACATCGCTGTATCGAAGTGTGCTCCAGTCCGAATCCGAGTGGCGCAGGGCTGCAGTCAACCTGCTGTCTCCGAGCACTTCCGCGGCATCACCGTGGGCAGTGAGGGCAGCTGCGGCGCACAGATGGCCGAGCCTCACTCGCTCCACGGCCGTCGCCCCTCTTGCTATTCCGGCGAGGAACCCTCCGGCGAATGCGTCACCGGCGCCGATCTTTTCGAAGACGTCCAGCGTCAAGGCAGGTACGTCCACGCGCAGGTCGCCATCATAGGCGGTGACCACGTGTGCATCGTTCTTGACAACGAGGTGGCGGGGTTCGGGGAACCGCGCGCGAAGCGCTGAGGGGTCGTCAACGCCGAAGACGTCTGCAGCCTCGTCCGCCCCCATGAACACGACGTCGCTGCCGCGGACGTGGTCGGCGAGAACCGTTGCGGCATCGGCGGGTCGGTTCTTCCACAGGGACGGCCGGAAATTGAGGTCGAAGCTGACGATTCCATCGAAGTCGAGCAGCGACCTGGTCAGCGCTTCGGCCGTGTTCGACAACGCAACGGTGATGCCGGAGAAGTGCACGATGTTCGCCTGCCGCAACAGATCGGCGGCCGGTCCCTCGGCGGCGTCCGAGGTGGACATCGCGCTGGCCGCCGAGCCCGCGCGGAAGTACGTCATCGCGCTGTCGCCCATGGGGAGATCTCCCTCGGCGGGCGTACCGGCACCGCGTTGCTTGACGTACATGCCGGTGGGTCGTTCCGCGTCGATGTGCACCGCAGACGTGTCGACGCCGGCGTCCGCCAACTGGCGTGTCAGGTATCGACCGAATCCGTCGTCGCCGACGCGGGAGACCCACGATGCAGTCACGCCGAGCTGAACGAGCACCCGGGCGACGTTGGCTTCGGCTCCGCCTGCCGAACGCTGGAACGTTGCGGAGTCCTCCAGCGCGCCTGGTTCTGCCACCAGCACGACCAGGCCTTCGCCAACACACACCGCCCGAGGGGATGTCACAAAAGATCTCCTTCGAATGCTTGCGGATATGCCCTGTCTGGATGCAGACTACAAACTACAAACATTTTGCGCAACAGTGGTTGCAAAATACGCAACGCAGAATGCGTGCAAAGCCTGGAGGTCTCCCCGTGATCGACGCGCATGCCGTCAACACCCTTCGCACTCGTGCGATCGGTCCCGAACACAAGTCGGTCCCACCTGAGGCGTGGGGACGCTCGATCGAGGAGTTCGTTGCGTCACGGCCGGAATTGAGCCGGTTCCAGACTCCCTTGCTGACCATCGACACCGCCCGCGTCGACCACAACATCGAAGTCATGGCCACCTGGGCCAGGCAAGCCGGAGTCGAACTCGCACCGCACGGGAAGACAACGATGGCTCCCGCTATCTGGAAGCGCCAGCTCGATTCGGGTTCCTGGGCGATCACGTTGGCGACGATCTGGCAGACGCAGATCGCGCGTAGTTTCGGCGTCGAGCGCATCATGCTCGCCAATGCGTTGGTCGACCCCGTCGGTCTCGTATGGGTGGCACAGGAGCTCGATGCCCACCCCGAGTTCGAATTCCTCTGCTGGGCAGACAGTCTCGACACCGTTCGGCTGATGAACGGCGTCCTCTGTGGCGCGAAGGCGGGGCGGCAGGTTCGCGTCGTCGTCGAACTCGGCGGGGCGCACGGCCGTACCGGCGCCCGGATCCCGGAGCAGGCACGTGCAGTTGCGGATGCCGTCGCCGATTCACCACATCTGTCCCTGGCCGGGGTCGGAGGCTACGAGGGTGCGCTCAGCCATGACCGTTCCGAGGCTGGTCTGGGCGCGGTGGCGGAGTACCTGGAAGCGGTCGCCGCGCTCCACGTCGAACTGACCACCGCGGGCCTCTACGACGGACATGCCATCGTGACCGCCGGTGGAAGCGCATACCAGGATCTCGTCGTCGAGCACCTTGCGCCCTTGGCCGATCCGACGGGCGCGCGTGGCGTCCCGACGTCGGTCGTCCTGCGGTCCGGCGCGTACGTCATCCACGACGACGGCTTTTACTCGGAGATCTCACCGATGATCCCCGGTCGATCCGAGCATGTTCTGCGCGCAGCGATGCACGGCTGGGCCCGCGTGGTCTCGAGACCGGAGCCGGGACTCGCCCTACTCGACGCGGGCAAGCGCGACCTTCCCTACGACGAGGGACTTCCCGTGCCGCAGTCCGTCGATGGAGCCGTCACCGCGCTGAACGACCAACACGCGTTCCTTCGATTCCCTGCCGATGTCGACGCCGCACCGATCGGCAGCGTCGTCCGCCTCGGCTTGTCCCATCCGTGCACCGCCTTCGACAAGTGGCGGCTCATCCCGTTGATCGACGACGCCGACTCCGAAAATCCGCGCGTCGTCGACCTCGTCCACACCTACTTCTAGGGAATGTCATGAACCTACTCATACGAGGCGCGGACGTCGTCGACGGAACAGGTGCAGCGCGAGTGCGGCGGGATGTGCTCGTCGAAGGCGACAAGATTGCCGCGCTCACCGCACCCGGGGTCGTAGCTGGCGCTGACCGGATCATCGACGCGCAGCCCGGGCACGTCTTGGCACCCGGCTTCATCGACATGCACGCGCACTCCGATCTGCGACTTCTCACCGACCCCGGCCATTTCCCGAAGATCAGTCAGGGCGTGACGACAGAGGTGATCGGCCAGGATGGAATTGCGTACGCCCCCATCGACGACGCCACCCTCGACGTCGTTCGCAGGCAGATCGCGGGTTGGAACGGGAACCCTGTCGATTTCGATTTCTCGTGGCGAACCGTCGCCGAATATCTGACGCGTCTGGATCAGGGCATTACTCCGAACGCCGCGTACCTCGTGCCCCAGGGAACGCTTCGTTACCTTGCCGTGGGCGCCGATCAACGGCCGGCTGCGTCCCGTGAAATCGCCCGTATGCAGGAGTTGCTGGCCGAGGGCTTGAGCGAGGGCGCCGTCGGAATGTCGAGTGGCCTCACGTACACCCCTGGGATGTACGCCTCTACCGGCGAACTGCGCGCACTCTGCGAAGTCGTCGCGGACTTCGGTGGCTTCTATGCACCGCACACCCGCTCCTACGGCAAGGGCGCACTCGAGGCGTACCAAGAGATGCTCGATCTCGCGCGAGACACCGGCTGCGCCCTTCACCTGACGCACGCAACCATGAACTTCGGCGTCAATCGCGGACGCGCTCAGGAGTTTTTGGACAAGGTCGACTCGGCGATCGCTGACGGATGTGACGTCACCCTGGACACCTATCCCTATCTTCCCGGCGCCACCACCCTGTCGGCACTGCTGCCGAGCTGGGCGATGTCCGGGGGGCCCGACCAGGCACTCGCGCGAATGCAGGACCCGCAGATGCGTGCGCGGATAACCGCGGATGTCGACGTCAACGGCTCGGACGGATGCCACGGCGTCACGGTCGAGTGGGAGACCATCCAGATCAGCGGCGTGGCCAACTCGGACCTGGACGGGTACGTCGGTCGAACCATGGTGGACATCGCTGCCGAGCGAGGCGAATCCCCGGTCACCGTCTTCTTCGACATTCTGCAACGCGACCAACTGGCCACAACGATTCTTCAGCATGTCGGCCATGAGGAGAACGTGCGCGCAATCATGGCTCACCCCCACCACATGGGCGGTAGCGACGCAATTCTCGTGGGAGAGCGCCCGCATCCGCGCGCGTGGGGAACATTCCCTCGCTACCTCGGTCGTTACGTGCGCGAGGAAGGTCTCCTCGGACTCGAGGACTGCATCAATCACCTCACGGGCCGGCCGGCGAAGCGGCTGGGGCTGACGGACAGGGGAATCATTGCCGAGGGCAACGCCGCAGATCTCGTGCTGTTCGATCCCGCCACCGTGTCCGACACCGCAACGTTCGACAATCCGAAACAGCAGGCTCGCGGTATCTCGCACGTGATCGTCAACGGTGCGCCTGCCATCGACAACGGCTCCCCCACCGGCGCTCTCGCCGGACACTCACTGAGGCGGAACGCATGAACGCACTACAGACCATTCTCGACGACCGCGCGCTCGCGGTCGTCCGCGCGCCCTCCATATCCGATCCCACTGCACTCGCGGACGCTCTGGCACGCGGCGGGATCAGGGCGGTCGAACTTACCTTCACCACACCTGGCGTGCTGAACCTTCTTCGAGCAACAGCCGACTCGGGTGCTGTCGTCGGCGCCGGAACGGTTCTGACGGCAGAGCAAGCCCACGCGGCCATCGACTCGGGTGCGCAATTCCTGGTCACGCCGGGATTGCGGCCCGATGTCGCCGAAGTGGCAGCACGGCATGACATCCCGGTCATGATGGGCGCTTTGACGCCCTCCGAGGTCATGACCGCCATCGACCTGGGCGCCGCGGCTGTGAAGATATTCCCGGCGCGCGCACTCGGGCCCGTTCACTTCAAAGACTTGCTCGGCCCGTTGCCCGACGCCAAGCTGGTCCCCTCCGGCGGCGTCAACGCCTCGAACGCTGGGGACTTCCTGGCACACGGCGCGGTCGCGGTCACCGCAGGTACCGACGTGGTCTCTCCCCACGCGGTCGCCGCCGGAGATTGGAACGATATCTTCTCCCGCGCCACTGTTTTCGTCGAATCTCTAGGACGCGACTCGCGGACCTCCATCATCGACGGCCGTCCGTCGACCCCCTCGAAAGGCAATTCATGAGTACCGCTGTCGACTGGCTGAGGACTTCGCCCCCCGGCCTACTCGTACTGTGTGGCCTCGCCATCGCAGTGCTGCTTGTCGTCATCATCAAGGTCAAGCTCGAACCGTTCATCGCGCTGCTGATCGTGGGTCTGGGCCTCGCACTGGCTGCGGGCCTGCCGGTCTCGCAGATCGTGGGAACGGCAATCAAAGCCAACGAGTCGCTGCTCGAAACCGGCTTCGGCGGGATTCTCGGCCACATCGCCGTCATCATCGGCCTCGGCACAGTTCTCGGTGCCATTCTCGAACGGTCTGGCGGCGCACAGGCTTTGACGTCCAAGCTGCTGGGTGTGTTCGGTGACCGCGGAGCGCCCGTCGCTATGGGTCTCCTCGGACTCATCTTCGGCATCCCGGTCTTCTTCGACATCGGCATCTTTGTTCTCGCGCCGCTGGTCTACGTCGCAGCCAGGCAGGGCGGAAAGTCGCTCGTTCTCTACGCGATGCCGATGCTCGCCGGCCTGTCCATGACGCATGCGTTTCTTCCTCCCCACCCCGGCCCTGTTGCACTCGGCGGTTTGCTCGAGGTCAACCTCGGCTGGCTGATCCTGATGGGCTTTGTCTGCGGCATACCGGGATTCATCGCAGCCGGCCTCGCCTGGGGCAGCTGGATCGGCAAGCGCGTCATCGTCGACGTGCCGGACGACTTCATCAACGACGCCGCCGACGACGACACCCCGGTCGACGGTTCGGGCGGAACCTCCGTGGCGACAAAGCGGCCTGTTGTCACCACGCCCCCATCCGTCGGCCTGATCGGCGGGATCATCGCGGTTCCCCTCGTGCTGATTCTGGGCGCCACGTTCGGCAGCATCCTTCTCGAGCCCGGCAATCTTCTCGAGGTGCTCACCTTCCTGGGTACGCCGGCCGTCGCACTGCTCATTGCCGTACTCATCGCTTTCTACGTCCTCGGTATTCGACGTGGCTCGACGGTCCAGCAGCTGAGCACCCTCACGGGCGAGTCACTGCGACCAGTTGGCATGTTGCTCTTGGTCGTCGGTGCTGGGGCATTCTTCGGCAAGGTCATCTCGGCCACCGGAATCGGCTCCGCACTCGCCGAGGCGATGTCGGCCGCCGGACTCCCGATCATCGTGCTTGCATACGTCATCAGCTGTGCCCTACGCATTGCACAGGGGTCGGCAACCGTTGCGATCGTCACGACGGGTGGCATCGTGGGTCCACTGGTCGCGGCGCAGGATTATTCACCCGTTGCCACGGCTCTCATCGCGATGTCCATCGCGGCCGGATCCATCATCCTCAGTCACGTCAACGACGGCGGCTTCTGGATCATCGCGAAGTTCTTCAACATGACCGTCAAGCAGACCCTGCAGACGTGGACGGTGCTCGAGACGATTCTGTCGGTGGTGAGCTTCGCGGTCGCAGGAATTCTCTTCGCGATCGTGGCGTAGCTACTGTCCGAGCTGGTCACCGACGAAATGAGTGTTGTCCGCGGACAGCTCACGGTGACCGGCTCGGGCCACGAGATCGTCAATTCTGTCGTCGAGGCTGTGCGCTCGGGCCATGATGTCCATCGTCGCGAGCTCGCCCTCCGAGTGAGTGACCAGATCGGCGACTCGAACGATGGCGGCAACACGGTCGACGATCTGTGACCACACCACATCGAGCGCAGCTCTCCGACTGGCCACCTGGGCAGCCGTCGCATCGTCGAACATCATCGCGGCTATTCCATCCAGCTCGTCGTCGATCTCGCGGAGCGTCTTGACGTCGACGGCGACCTGGGTGAGTTCGTCGGCGAGATCGAGCTGAGTGCGCTGAACGAGGAAATGCTCGGACCGCCACGCCGGCGAGCGGTGAATCCGGTCGTAGTTCGTTCCCGCCACGAACAGCATCGTCTCGTACCGGTTCGAGAACGCGTCGTCCTTTCGGTCGGCGAACTCCGCCATCACGGACGCGGCGCGGTCACCGAGCTCGCCGAACCGGGTCTTCTTCGCCGCATCGGCCACCCGTTCCGCCGCCGAGTCCAGCAAGCCCCGGCCGGTTCGTTCGACGAACGTGCCGACGTGTTGCTTCGGAACCGGGGTAGCCACCAACGCGTCGAACAGCGCGTCGCGTTGATCCACATCCAGGTGCAGACCGTCGCGGCGTTCGCGGCGCACGGCCCGCACACCATTGGCGTAATGCTTGGTGGACAACACGAACGTCGTGCGCAGGTGATCGAGCCGCTTACCGAGCTCGGCAGCGCGCAGTCGATAGACGACGGCGGACCCTGGCTTGTTCTTGGTGTCCTTGTTCAGCCATCGCTGCCGTTCGTCGGACAGAACCCGAAGCGTGCTGAACCCGCCGAGAGAGGGCAGCGTCTTGCCCCCGCGACGCCGCGCCGCCAGTACGGCTCGAGTGCTCTCGTCCACTAGACCCGCCGCGATCGCAAGCGCAGCACCGTCGGACAGAAGTGGATGTCGCCCCTCGAGCCGGGCGTCGTCGCACCACCTGCGTACCCGCTCTTCGACGCGTTCGCGATCGCTACCGATCTGCATGTGCTCGGGCATCTTCAGCTCCTCCGCCGTGACTGCTCCCCACTGTCCCAGAAATTCCAGGAGCCTGCGGCGGGACCCAGCTCACAAGGGTGGTTCGGCGCCGCTCGCGATGAGGGCCTTCGCGTTGTCGAGACCCTCCCACACGTTCCACATCAGCACACCCTTGACCGCGTTCGAGTCGTCCACGTAGTAGACGACGCCTTCATTCGGCTCGTCCGTCCACTTCTCGACCGTCCGCAACTCGGTCGAGACGGTGCCGACTGCCTGGTAGCCGTCATCGAAGACGTCCGAATAGAAGTACGGCGTGTACGTGTACGGGTCGGTGCCGCCGGCCATGATGCGCCCGACGGCCTTGCCCATTTCGTTGGCGTTGTCGACGTGCTCGATGCGTCGCCGACCGAGGATGGCGTCCGGATAGTTCGCGACGTCGCCTGCCGCGTGTACGTGCGGATCTTCCGTGCGCAGGAACTCGTCGACGACCACGCCGTTGTCCACCTGTAGCCCTGCCTGTTCGGCGAGCTCGACGTTCGGTTTTACGCCGAGGCCGAAGACCACGCCGTCCGCTTCGACGGTCGAGCCGTCGTCGAGCTGCAGTTGCACGCGCGCCGACGCCTCAGCACCCGATGCGACCTTTGCGCCCCGCCGAACGGTGACGCCGTGGTCGGTGAACCCGCGATCGAAGGATCCGCTGAGC
>NZ_JBAWFH010000326.1:0-2802 GCF_049591685.1 Rhodococcus sp. (in: high G+C Gram-positive bacteria)
GTACAGGCCGATGAACCAATAGTTCCGATCTGCGACTGTAGCTCTACCCATCGCTGTCGGCGTTGTCGGTGTAGGCATGCGGAGAATCTCTTTCTAGGGTCGCAGATCGCCGAAGACCAGCCGGCCCGCGAACCATGTCTGCTGGGAGGACATCGTGACGAGTTCCGAGGACGCGACAGCGAATGGGTTGTTGTTCAGAATTGTGAAGTCGGCGGATTTACCCACAACGAGCGAGCCGGTGACGGCGGCCAGTCCCGTGGCCTGTGCGACACCGATCGTGTACACGCGCAAGGCCTCGTCCAGAGTCAAAGCTTGCTCCGGCCAGAGCGTTCCGGGGTGAGTTCCGGACGGGTCGGCCCGAGTGATCAGCCCTTGTATGCCGATCCAGGGATCGGGGCTCGGCATCACCGGCCAGTCGGATCCACCGGCCATCACGACGCCGAGGTCGAGCAGGGTGCGGTTGGGACACATGCGGCGCGCGCGGTCACGGGGGATGCACCGGCAAATCGCCTCGAGGATGACGCCCGGGAACCACAAAGGCGGAGAGAGATCGGCCACGATGCCGAGTGTGGCCATGCGAGGCAGATCATCGTCGGCGATGTACTCCCCGTGGGCAATCTGAACTACGGTGTCAGCGTATCCGCGCTCCCGTAGAACGGTGGCCGCCTCGAGAACCATCCGCACGGATCCGTCACCGGTGCAGTGGATCTTGGCACCCAGTCCACGCCGCGCGACCTCCACGAGCCATTCGGTGAGTTCGGCCTGCGACATCGTGCTCTCACCGAACCAATCGGCGTCGTCGTTCTCGCCGGGTAGGTAGGGCTCGAGCAACAGAGCAGTGCGCGAGGTGGGCACGCCGTCAAGGAAGATCTTCACGAAGTCGGGTCGGTGATGCTCGGTGCGGTAATCAACCGCGGCGTCGAGGAGCGGTACACCGATCGGGCTCGTGCCGAAGATCTTATCGTTGATCTGAGCTGAAGTGACGACCCAAGCCTGCAGGTCACCGCGCCGATCGAGGGTAGCGAGCGCTTGCATCATCGGCAGAGATGCGGCGGCGTCCTGAAAATGAGTGATTCCGAAACTGTGCAAGGTCTCGATGGCGTGGGCGCAGCTGGCAGCGTCGAGATCTGTCGTATCCGAATGAGTTGCAGCATAAGCGCGTTCGACCGGTATAAGGGCGGCTTCGATCAATACGCCCGCCGGCTGCAACGTTGTTACGTCTCGCACGATACGGCCGCCGTCCGGGTCAACGGTATCGGAGGTGAGCCCAGCCAGAGACATTGCGCGAGTGCTGACCCACCGGTTGTGACAACTATCATCGCGCAGCATGACCGCTCTGCCGCCCGCCGCATCGTCGAGGCGGTGCAGTGCCTCGAGGGAGGACACCGCGTCGAGCAGATGGCTTCCCCACCCGCCGCCGACAACCCATTCGTCCTCTTCGAGTTTCTCGGCCCAGGCCTCGATCGATGCCAGTACGGCCTCGAGATCGGCATTACCGTCGAGTTGCAGCTCGACCAAGCTGGCTCGGCCCGCCAGCAGGTGGTGGGTGTGGACGTCCCCAAAACCGGGCATCAGAAATGCGCCGCCATGGTCGATAATCTGTTCGTTGCCGATCAGTTGTTGGGGTGTGGGATCGATCGCCGCGATCTGACCACCGCGAACGAGCATGCTGGTGGCCGTTGGGTGACGGGCGTCCGCGGTCCAGATCATGGCATTCGTATGCAAGCATCCGAACGAGTTGTCGGAACTGTCACGAGACATATTGGACTCCAATGGATTTCGTAGATTGAACTGTGCAATCAGGTAGAATTACGACCGGAGGTACGAAGCGGACTGCAGCATCGTAGGCCTGGCTCGACAGCTGGTCTGGTCCGCAATCAGTTGTCGACCGCATCGTCGTCGTCTTTCTGGGGCAGGGTGAACGGTTCTTCACCGTCTACGTACTGGGCTTCCAGCACTACGTCCTGACCATTGAGTGCCGTGCTGAGGCCGGGCCGGTACTCGTCCAAACCGTCGGCCATTTCGGTGAGCGGAGCCCAGTCTTCTTGGCTCCAGCTGAACGATGATGTCGCGCTTCTCATTCCATGTGGTCTTTCGATGATGAAGGCATCCGGTGATCCGTATGTCGATACGACCAAGAACTGAACAAGTGGTCGAACGTGACCCATGGCACAACTCTGCCGGAGCGATCCTAATTAATCAAGGGTTTGATCGAATAATTAAACGCGTGTAATGCGATTGCGATAGGGATCGGACACACATGTCGGGGTGCGGCGGATGACTACGATCGCGATGCGGCAAACACGCAGTGCGTTCGAACGGTCGTCAGCGCCGCTTTACGCCGTCTTGATCTATCGCGGTGGCCAGCTTCTTCAGAAGGCAGGTGAGAAGCAGGCGTTCCTCAGCTGTCAATGTACCGGTCCACAGTTGTTCGCGACGATTGTGCGCCGCAAAAGTGTCGGTGATGGCGGAGTGTCCGGCGTCGGTCAGAAAGACCGTCAGCGCGCGTCCGTCCGTGGTGGAACGTTCCGACTCCACCAGACCGTCCCGAATCAAAGTCTTTACCAACGCGGACGTGGCCGAACGGCTGATGCCCGCCAACTCCGCGATGCGCTTGGATTCACTCGGACCAACCAGCCACAAGACAAACAGGACTCTAAAACCCGACCACGTCCATCCGCTGGGCCGATGGACGCTCGATTCCAGGTCGTAGACCACCGCGCCGGTAACTCGGTGCAACTCGAGGACCAACCGCATGGCGATGGGATCGACCTGCTCGAGCTCCGAGGATGCTTTGTCGAC
>NZ_JBAWFH010000327.1:0-8591 GCF_049591685.1 Rhodococcus sp. (in: high G+C Gram-positive bacteria)
ACTTAAAATCCGCACAGTGTCGGTTCGAGTCCGACTGGGGGCACCGCATTTCCGCAGTTCAGGGTCGGTGTGGGACGCGTATGGACGTTCGAACGCTCGCGAGAGTGACACATATTGACACATCTCAGAATAACTGGGTGCCCCGGACGTTGCCGGATCTACATGTTGCCACCTGGACGATACTGCCAACGAGGCCGGTCAGATCCCGTCCTCACGTGACTTATCGGTCAGGTGATGTCTAATCAGGTGATGGGCCCACATGTAGACATAGATCAACGCTCCGCATCAGTGGTGCCGAGGCAAGAAGACATTGCTGACTGGGCGTCCGGCCGCAGGATCTTTGTTTCCAGCTTGATTACCGACATGCTAGATGAGCGTGCAGCGTCGAGGTCCGCGATCGCAGATATCGGCGCGGATCCAGTGATGTTCGAGCATGAGCTCGGAGACCAGGACAGTTGTGTGGGTGACGATTCCGGTGGTTCGGGCGTTGTGTGCGGCGGTGGTCCGTCGTCCTGTGCTGGAAGTATTCTGCGGCATGTCGGGCTCTCTTTCTGTTGCGGGACCGGCTCCCCCGGCCCTTTCGCTCTGCCAATTTTCTTTCGCCGTCATCTGGCTCGAAGGGTAGAAGGCGGTGCACTCGACCGGCGTCCTGGCCCTGATCCGGAAAGTTGTCAGCCGCAGGCGCTTTGAAAAGTTTTCGGAGCCCATCGGGCCGGAGCAACGCGGAGTCAGGGTTGGGTAAGACGGGTCAGGGTGTTGCATGCTCGATTCGAGCCAGATGTGCGAAGGAAATTGTTCTTTCTGCTGTGCGGAGCGCAGCGGAGCTCAATCCGGAGACCGCCGGAGGTGGTCCTAGGGCAGCGCGCGCCTCGACGCAGACTGAGCCATCAGGGCGCGACCACCTCAGCCATCAACAGCCTGGGGTGATTGCGTGGGAGCGACGGAAAGCAACCAGGCTCGATGTCGCGGTAGCACTTCTATCCTGCGGACATGCGGTCACGCTCGCTGGCTGGCTTGTCATCAAACTTGGATTGCCCGTCCTGGTGGCCATCGACGTTCCCTGCGGTGACTTCTTCCCACTTCCGATATCGGCGCATCGCGGTCGATGCAACGGAGCCGTCCGTTTCTCTACCGATTCGTGCCCGCACCGGCCGGGCAGGATCCGGCACGGATGTTCCTGTTCGACAGTGCGACCCCGGAACCGTTCACCTCCGGCCGTACCGCAGCCCCATCGCAGATCTTCCGAGAAGCCGGCGGCAGCAACATCTTCGACGACATCGACAACTCGTGGACCACCGCCTCCTGGGAGGCCGCAGCTCAGCGCGACCCGCAAGCGATCGTCATCGTCGACTACAACTCCGGCGCGGGGGAGACCGTCGAGGCGAAAATCGAACAGCTACGGCAACATCCGCTGATGTCGGGCACGACCGCTGTCCGCGAGAACAACATCACGGCCCTTCCCTACGCAGCGCTCGTCGAAGGCCCACGCAACCCACAGGCGGTAACCGACGTCGCCGAATTCCTGCGATCGAAAGGACTGTGACAAGCTGCATGACTCATCTGCGCGTCACGGGGAGAGCCGACTATCCATCGACCAGACTCGAAGGGGCGATGTACCGGACTCTCGCACGCTGAATTGTGCCGTCAGCTGATGTGCGAGGCTATCGCCGTCGATCGTGTGCTCTTGGTTCCGTGAGGACGAGCAGCACTTCAGCTGGCACCTTCTTCGCGGCCTGCGCGTGTCGCCGAAAGCAGTTGCTCTCGGGCGCGCGCCACTCGTGAGCGGACGGTACCGATGGGACACCCACACACATCGGCGGCTTCTTGATAGGACATCCCGAGGATCTGCGTCAGCAGCAGAGCTTCTCGACGATCAGCGGGTAGATCTGCCAGGAGCATTCGCACTTCGACCAAGTCTTCGGAAAAGTTCGTCGAGGCTGCTGCGGATACATGCGCCGAATCGGCCGCAGCTACCCAGTCTTCGTGGCCGGCGATACGTGGCCGAGACATCGCCGAGCGGACCTGGTCGACGACAACCCGTCGCGCGATCGACAGTAGCCACGTCCGAGCCGTGGATTGCGCGGCGAACCTAGGGAGCGACTTGATGGCGCGCATGTAGGTCTCTTGAGTGAGATCGTCCGCCGACGAGACCGAGCTCAGGTGAGCGACGAATCGCCACACATCGCGTTGCGTCTCGCGGATGAAGGATTCCAACGCACGAGTGTCGCCCCGACCGGCAGCGAGCGCCAACTGCGTGGTGCGCGCGTCATGGTCGTCTCGGTTGGTCACGAGAGCAGACTAATCGACCGGGGGTGGGAACTTTTTACTGCCCCGGCGCGACAATAACCAAGTGGACTGCACAACAGCGCGGGAATCGCTCTCTGCGCGCATCGACGGCGAGCGCGAACCGGTGCCATCGGCTCGCGTCGACGAGCATCTTCGAACCTGCGCCGATTGCCGGTCGTGGTTCGCAGCGGCCACCGAGCTGACCAGGGGTTTGCGAGTACGGCCGGCACCCCGAACTCCGGATCTCACTGCGGACATCCTGGCCTCGGTCGGTGTCGAGGTTCCTCGCACTCGGATGTGGCGACTCACACGCTGGGTCACCACAGATCACCCGTGGAGAGCTGCGCTGGTGGTAGTTGCACTCGGCCAACTCGCGCTCGGACTCGGCCAGATAGTCGGATTCGGCCACAGTCACGCGATGGATTCGGTGGACATGGGATCCCATGTCATGAACGCTCACTTGTTCAACGAAAGCACTGCCTGGAACGTCGCTGTCGGTATCGGGTTCCTGTTTGCGGCCTGCCGTCCCCGAGCCACGACCGGACTCATTCCCGTGCTCGTCGCCTTCAGCGCCCTTCTGACCGTATTCGTCATCACCGATTCGATTGCGGGTCAGGTCACCGGCTCGCGCATCGCATCCCACGCGATCATCGCCATCGGTGTGTTGGTCACCGTCATGGTCCACCGACGAGAGGCGACAACCGATCCGCCGTTTCCGAGCGATGTGACGCGTCGAGCGACAGACGAGATCGATCTCCCCGCCGGGGCTCGGCCCGGGCGACGAGGAAACCATCTACGGGCGGCGGACGACTCTGCCGCATGACGTCCGACCGCAAGAGCGCCGAATATCGCAGAACTCACAGACACCGAAGAAGGTATCGACCGAATGACCGCAAGCACGCCCTTGATTCTGGTCCAGGATCACGACGGAGATGCCGAGTCCCCGGATTCGACGACGGTTCGCATTGCGTTGTCGGTGAGCGGCATGACCTGCGGGGCCTGCGCCAACCGAGTGGAGCGCAAACTCAACAAGGTCGACGGCGTGCGTGCTTCGGTGAACTACGCGACCGCCGTCGCCACGATCGAAGCACCGTCGACAGCGACGTCCTCAGATCTGTGCGCGGTCGTCGAAGCTGCGGGCTACGGTGCCGAACCGTTCGTCGACCATGCCAGCGTCGACACGTCGGCCGGTGATGCACACACCAAGGACATATTCCGCCGCCTGGTCGTTGCGCTCGTGTTGTTCATGCCGCTCGCAGACCTGTCGATCATGTTCGCGGTGGTTCCCAGTACCAGGATCACCGGTTGGCAGTTCATCCTGCTAGCACTCGCCATCCCGGTGGTCGGATGGGCTGCGCTGCCGTTCCATCGCGCGGCGCTCACGGGTCTGAAGTACCGTACGACCACGATGGACACTCTGGTGTCCTCCGGCATCATCGCTGCAACGGGATGGTCCCTGTATTCCATGTTCTTCCGCGCGTCCACCGCAGACGAGGGGCGGGGGATCTGGGCTGCGATCGTCTCCAGCGACTCGATCTACCTCGAGGTAGCCGCCGGTGTGACTGTCTTCGTGCTCGCGGGGCGCTATTTCGAGGCAAAGGCGAAACGTCGTGCAGGCGGGGCATTGAGGGCTCTGGCAGAACTCGGCGCGCGAGAGGTGTCGGTGCTGCTTCGTAGCGGCGAAGAACTGCGCATTCCCGTCGGCGAGCTCAACGAGGGCCAAAAGTTCGTCGTGCGGCCCGGCGAGGTGATCGCCGCCGACGGGCTGGTCACCGAGGGCAGGTGCACCGTCGACACGAGCGCGATGACCGGCGAGTCGCTACCGGTGGACAAGGAGGCGGGTTCGGCGGTGATCGGTGGAACCGTGGTTCTCGACGGTCGCCTGGTCGTCGAGGCAGCCGCGGTGGGACCGGACACCGCACTGGCGGGAATGATCCGGCTCGTCGACGCGGCGCAATCGGGCAAAGCCGATCTGCAGCGTCTCGCGGACCGAATCTCCGGCGTCTTCGTGCCGATCGTCTTCGTACTTGCCGCGCTCACCTTCGCCGGTTGGTTGGTCGGCAGCGGTGACGTGGACAGATCCGTCAGCGCCGCACTGGCGGTATTGATCATCGCGTGCCCCTGTGCGCTGGGGCTGGCGACTCCGACCGCGCTGATGGTCGCTTCCGGCCGCGGTGCGCAACTCGGGGTGTTCATCAAGGGCCACCAGGCGTTGGAGGCGACGCGCACCGTCGATACCGTCGTATTCGACAAGACCGGCACCATCACCACCGGATCGCTGGCATTCGAGTCCATCGTCGTGGCCCCCGGCGAGAACGAGAACGAGATGCTCGCACTCGCCGGTGCCGTGGAGCATGCTTCGGAGCACGCCATCGCGGCCGCGATCACCGGAGCGGCCAGGGCTCGCAACGAGACCTTGGCTACGGTCGAGGATTTTGTTGCGCTACCAGGGTTGGGGGCCACCGGTTCGGTCGACGGCCGCACCGTCGAGATCGGCCGTCGTGCATTGTTCGAGGGACGCGGCTCCGCAATCCCTCAGAACCTTCGCAATGCCCAAACCGAAGGCGAACGGCTCGGTGCCACCGCGGTGTTTCTCGCGGTGGATACTCGAGTGAGCGCAGTGCTCATCGTTACGGACACCATCAAGGAATCTGCGGCAGATGCGGTGAGGCAATTGCATGCACTCGGCCTGCGCACACTGCTGGTAACCGGTGACAATGCCTACGCGGCTCAGGCAGTTGCCGACGCAGTGGGTATAGAGGAAGTGATCGCCGAGGTGATGCCGGAGGGCAAAGTCGAGGTGATCACATCACTGCGTGACGCAGGGCGGACCGTGGCGATGGTCGGTGATGGAATCAACGACGGCCCCGCGCTGGCCACCGCAGATCTCGGTCTGGCCATCGGTGCCGGCACCGACGTCGCGATCGGTGCCGCGGACATCATCGTCGTTCGCGAGGATCTCGGCGCCGTCGTGGACTCGCTCGGCTTGGCCAAGGCGACCCTGTCGACCATCAAGGGCAACATGATCTGGGCCTTCGGTTACAACATCGCAGCCATCCCGGTCGCCGCAGCCGGTCTGCTCAACCCATTGCTGGCGGGCGCGGCGATGGCCTTCTCGTCCTTCTTCGTGGTCTCGAACAGCCTGCGGCTGCGTCGATACCGCAATACGCCGTAGAGCCGCCGTATGCATGAATGCTCGGCGGCTCTGCAGCGAGGCGAGTCGATGCTATCGCGCGACGGAAAAGGCTCCGCCCTCGCTCAGGGCCGACTGCAGGTCAGCGTCGCTGACCTCGCTGGTCGCGGTAACGGTGACGGTCGACACGCCGCCGGTCACCAGGTCGACCGACACGGTCTCCACCGCCTCGATTTCGGTCAGCTGCTCGGTGACGGTGTCCACGCAGCGGTGGCACGTCAGTCCGGATACTGGAACAGTCCAGGTTGCCATGATCGGTTCTCCTTCTTATCGGTTGATCGAGTTCGAGTATCGACCTTGAACCCAGGTTCAGAGTCAAGTCCGACGGCACGTGTCCGAGCGAGAAAGGCGGAGTGATGCGAATCGGTGATGTTGCCGCGTTGACCGACACTCCGACCTCGACAATTCGTTTCTACGAGCGAGAATCGCTCATTCCCGAGCCGGATCGAACCAGTGGGGGGTACCGGGAGTACACGCCGGACACGGTGGATCGGCTTCGCTTCATCCGCCGGTCCCAGGACGCCGGTCTTGCGCTGGCCGACATCCGCGATGTCCTCACCATCCGGGATTCGGGGCAGGCACCGTGCGAGCACGTGCAAGACCTGCTGGCCGAGCGACTGGTCAAGGTCGAGAAGCAGATGCAGGACTTGGCGGGTCTCGCTCAGCATCTGCGTGAACTGTTGGATCGCGCACAGAGCGGTTCCGTGCAACAGGTCGATGCGTCGGTGTGTTGGATTCTCGAAGACGAGAGCTGACGAGATCCGACGGGTCTGCCGAGGAACCTTTGTGGATCTCTGCACGACCTGTCGGTCATGCAGAGCATCGAGTCGACACAGAGACCGTTGTCCCGAGGTCGTATCCGGCTCGGGGTGGCAGTTGTCCTGTTGGCGACCTTCATGGGTCAGGTGGATGGATTCATCGTCACCGTCGCCGCTCCCACCATTCAGCGAGACCTGCCTGCGCGCTTCGACCAGATTCAACTGATCGGGGCCAGTTACGTTCTCGCATGTGCGGCCGGCCTCATCACCGGAGCGCGGCTCGGTGACCGTTTCGGGAGACGCCGAGTGTTTCTTCTCGGCGTTGCGGTGTTCACATCGGCCTCGCTGGCCTGCGGAATGGCTCCGAACCCGGAATTGCTTATTGCCGCACGTGTTCTGCAGGGCGCAGCTGCTGCGGCCCTGGTGCCGCAAGAGCTCGCTCTGATCCGATCCATATTTCCCGACGAGAAGCGCAGGGCGCGGGTAATTGCGTTGTACGCCATGGTGATCGGGCTCGGTGTAATTTTCGGATTGGCCGGCGGTGGTTTCCTCGTACATTGGGATATCGCCGGATTGGGTTGGCGAACGGCATTTCTGGTCAACGTTCCCATCGGGTTGCTCATTCTCGCTCTCGGCAGGTCGACCATTGCCGAGTCCCGGTCGTCTACCGCGGACAACCTGGATTCGAGGGCAATGCTGTTGACGGTGGTGCTACTGCCGACTCTGTTGCTGCCACTGATTCTCGGTCTCGAGCCGGGTGCCGACGGCCGGATCTGGCTCTGCTGGCTGTTTGCTGTGGTGACCGCGTATCTGTTGATCGCGCACGAACGACGAGTGCTCCGAACAGGGTGTGAGCCGCTCTTCTCGCCCAGGGTTCTCGGGTCGCCACGTGTTCTTGGCAGATTGCTGGCAATCGGGACGTTCTTCGCCGGCAACGCCGGTCTGTTCATCGTCTTTTCGTACTATGTGCAAACTGGGCTGAGGATGGATCCGCTCGCAGCCGGGCTGATGTTCGTTCCGCTCGGGATCGGGTTCTCCATCGGATCGGCAATCAGCGGACGAGCATTCATGCGAATCGGGTCCATGCTGCCGGTCGTCGGGTGTGTGGTGTTGGCGCTGGCATTGGCGGTCAACATTCTGATCGTGCATACCTCGCCGGAAGCCCAGCACGTTCTGCTCGCGACAGCGATCGGGGTGATCGGCTTCGCCGAGGGATTTGTCGTGTCCCCGTTGATCGCCGGGGTCTTCCAGCAAGTGTCCGTGGACGACGCAGGGTCCGCCTCGGGTGCTGCATCCACCGTCACCCAGGTCGGTTTGGCCACCGGCTTCGCTCTCGTGGGGTCCGTGTATCGCCTCGTGCTCGGTGATGCTCCGGGAAGTGCCGATTCGACCTTGGCTTCGGCTGGGTCGGCGTACTCCGTATCCGTTGTGCTACTGGTGATCCTGGCGATCGGAACGGCGCTTCTCTGTGCTCGTGACCAGTCCGGACAATCGACGTTCTTCACACAGTGAACTGCGGGGCCGAACCGCACGACCGGCCCGACCCCGCATTTGTTCTCGTCCAGTCAGCCACTGGACGCACGTGCATCGCGACTATCGGCGACTCACATCTGACAAGTCGTACGACATCGACTGTTGGTTCCCGAGATTGTGGACGGTTGTGCGGCTCGCGCCGTAACCGAACCGGTGCCCGATTCTCATTGTTCGACGTGCTCTGCGGGTAGCTTGGAGGTCCGTACCGGACATCCCTCCCGGTATCGAATCATGCAGTATCGCTTGAATATCGAAGATCGGATTCACTTCGGTCACATTCTGCGGTCGTATGGGTAAAGTCGTCGACATGCAGACGTCTTTGTCTACTTCGTCCTATTCTGGCTTTCGTCGAGTCGTCGAACTCGCGAGGAATTCGATCATGGTGGTCGTGCTGATTCTGTCTGCGATGCTCGTTGTCGAGCCGGAATCCGACGCTGCCGTGTCCGGACAATTCCGTACGTCGGGCGGACTGTGCCTGGACAACAGATGGGGAGTGACGTTAGAGGGCAACCCTGTGGACATCTACGCCTGCAACGGCAGCGCCGCGCAACGATGGACCGCCGAGGACGATGGCACCATGAGGGTGCAGACCAGGTGCCTCATGCCCCAGAGCAACTCCGTCGGGCCGGGCGTCCTGTTGGTCACCGGCTACTGCAGTGGTTCCGCAAATCAACGGTGGACGTACACCGCCGAGGGCAGGCTCATGATTCAGGGCTCGGACCAGTGCGCAACCAATGCCGCCGACGTACAGACGAATGGAAACCCGGTTCGACTCGAGACCTGCTCGGGGTCTTCCTCTCAACAGTGGATGGGATCGGTGG
>NZ_JBAWFH010000328.1:0-8986 GCF_049591685.1 Rhodococcus sp. (in: high G+C Gram-positive bacteria)
CTCGATAGCGGGGTGAGTTGGCCGCATATGGCGCGATCGTGGTGGTACGCGCGCCGATCTCCGCCGGAATCCCCCACGCGGCCCTGGTCAACCACGCCGCACCCGCCAAAGCGAGAGCAATCGGAACGATCTTCTTGTTGGTCACTGCACCCAGGATAGGTGAGCGAAGGGTAGGGCCCGCCCTGGACGCATGAGCGCGGAAGTAGCCTTGCACTAGTATGCCTGCGACGGTTTTGCTCTAGAAGGAGATCGCACACACCCATGACCACCGAACAGCGGGAATTTCAGGCCGAGACGCGTCAGCTCTTGGACCTGATGGTTCACTCCATCTACTCGAACAAGGACAGCTTCCTTCGCGAGTTGGTGTCCAACTCTTCCGACGCGCTGGACAAGCTGCGGCTCGAGTCCTACCGGAACAAGGACCTCGAGGTCGATGTCTCCGATCTGCACATCGAAGTGGAGATCGACAAGGAGGCGCGCACCCTCACGATCCGTGACAACGGCGTCGGCATGAGCCGTGACGAGGTCATCGACCTCATCGGCACGCTCGCCAAGTCCGGCACCGCAGAGGTGCGCAAGAAGCTCAAAGAAGCCAAGGACGCGGCCGCGTCCGAGGAATTGATCGGTCAGTTCGGTATCGGCTTCTACTCGACGTTCATGGTCGCCGACAAGGTCACCTTGCTCACGCGTAAGGCAGGCGAAAGCACTGCGACGCGGTGGGAGTCGTCGGGCGAGGGCACCTACGAGATCACCGACGTCGAGGACGCACCCCAGGGCACGTCGGTACAGCTGCACCTCAAGCCGACCGACGAAGAGGATCACCTCTACGACTACGCGTCCGAGTCGAAGATCAAGCAACTGGTCAAGAAGTACTCCGACTTCATCGCGTGGCCCATCCGCATCGACGTCGAAAAGCGGGTCAAGGCAGCCGAAGAGGGCGCCGAAGACACCGTGACGATCGAGACCGAGACGATCAACTCGCAGAAGGCGCTGTGGACTCGCCCCAAGGACGAGGTGTCCGAGGAGGAGTACAAGGAGTTCTACAAGCACGTCAGCCACGCCTGGGACGAGCCGCTCGAAGTCATTCCGTTCAAGGCCGAGGGCACGTTCGAATACCAAGCGCTACTTTTCATTCCGTCGCAGGCACCGTTCGACCTGTTCATGCGTGAAGGCAAGACGGGCGTGCACCTGTATGTCAAGCGCGTCTTCATCATGGACGACTGCGAAGAACTGATGCCCGAATACCTGCGCTTCGTCAAGGGTGTCGTCGACGCACAGGACCTCTCCCTCAACGTCTCCCGCGAGATCCTGCAGCAGGACCGGCAGATTCGTGCGATCCGTCGACGCCTGACCAGGAAGGTCCTGTCGACGATCAAGGAGCTGCAGAGCGAGAACGTCGAGAAGTACCAGACGTTCTGGTCGCAGTTCGGCCGCGCACTCAAAGAAGGCCTCATCTCCGACGCCGACAACCGCGAGACGTTGCTGTCGGTGTCGTCGTTCGCATCGACGCATTCGGAAGACGGGCTGACCACTCTCTCCGAGTACGTGGACCGGATGAAGGACGGCCAGGAGCAGATCTACTACATGACGGGCGAATCCCGTCAGCAGATCGAAAGCTCGCCGCACATGGAGGCCTTCAAGGCTCGCGGCCTCGAGGTGCTACTGCTCACCGACTCGGTCGACGAAGTATGGGTCGGCAACGTGCCGGACTTCGACGGCAAGCCCTTCCAGTCGATCTCGAAGGGCGAGGTCGATCTCGACACCGAGGAAGAGAAGAAGGAAGCCGAGTCCAAGCGCGAGGAACAGGACAAGGAATTCGCCGATCTGCTGACGTGGATGAGCGACACCCTGACCGAGGACGTCAAGGAAGTCCGCCTGTCCTCGCGGCTGACCACCTCTCCCGCCTGTGTCGTCGGTGACGAGTTCAGCTTCTCACCGCAGCTCGAAAAGATGTACAAGGCGTCAGGACAATTCGTTCCGACGTCCAAGCGCATTCTCGAACTGAACCCGACGCACGAGTTGGTGACCGGGTTGAAGAAGGCGCGTGAAGAGCGCGGCGACGACGCCACCCTGGCCGAAACGGCCGAGTTGCTATACGCCACGGCACTTCTCGCCGAGGGCACGGAGCTGAAGGACCCAGCGAAGTTCTCCCGGTTGCTTGCTGATCGGTTGACTCGCACGGTGTAGGCAGATCCGCTGCATGTGAGCGGAAATCCACTGTGGACAGGAGCGGAGCCCGCGGAGTGACTGCGGGCTCCACTCGATTTCCGATCACATGCGCGCAGCGCCTAGAGATCGAGGATGTCCAGGGCAGCGAGATAGGCCTCGGCGTCGAAGTCGGGTAACAACGCGGACTGCAGGATGTAGCCCTGACAGACACCCACGATGATGGGCGTGAGGGCGAACGCGCGCGCCTGCGCTTCGTCTTCGTCGAAACCTTTGGAAAGAAACCACGCCTGCAAGTAGCGCTCGTAGAGACGCTTGAGCTCGGCCAGAATACTGGGTAGCGCCTGCACGCTTTCCGGCGCGGCTGCCGCGGCCGCCCAGATCTGCACCAGGATGCTCGGGTTACCGATGTCGCGGGTCATCCCGGCGAGAAACATTCGCATTACCTCGGGCGGCGCGGGCAGAGGTTCTTGCTCTTCCAGGCCATCGAGGTCCATCGCCCGACTCCGCAGAACATTGCGGGTCACCTGCACGATCAGATCCTGCTTGTTCTTGAAGTAGCTGTAGATGGCGCCCGCCGACAGCCCGGATTCGGTGATGATGTCGGCCATCGACGTCTTGTCGAATCCCGCCCGCGCAAAACACCGCATCGCAGCGCTGGTGATCTGTTGACGGCGTTCTTCGCGGTGGTCTTCGCTGACTTTCGGCACCGCCCCATATTAAAAACGAACAATCGTTCTTGACAACCTGGACCCCCTTGCCCACAATAAAAGAACGATTATTCGTTTTATAAGGAGGTTCGTCATGAAGACCACCCCATGGCCTCGCGCCATCGTCGTTGCCCTCGGCGCAGCGGCCGCCCTCGCCGTCGTCGCACTGGCATTCCTGTGGCCGTCGGTCACCTCGACCGTCCAAGGCATCCCCCTGGCCGTCGTCGGTGACTCAGCCGCGCTGCCCGCGCAGCTTTCCGAACCGTTCGACACCGAGTCCTTACCGACCCGCGACGCCGCCGTGGCGGCGATCGAGTCCCGTGAGGTCTACGGCGCCCTCGTGCTCGGCCCCACACCCGAGGTGCTGATGGGCTCGGCCAACGGGCCCGCCGTCAGCCAGCTCTTCGGCCAGGTCGCGTCGACCTTCGGAACCGAGGTGACCGACGTCGTACCGTTCGCCTCGACCGACGCGCGCGGCGCCGGACTGTCGGCCCTGGCGTTTCCCATGGTCATCGGCGGGATTATCGGCGGTGCCGTAATTTCGATGACGGTGGTCGGAACGTGGCGCCGCCTCGCCGCGACGGCAACGTACGGCCTCGGTGCGGGTGTCGTCATCGTCCTGATCACTCAATTCTGGATGGGAATACTTCACGGCGGCGTGGCGACGAACGTTGCGGCAGTGGCCTTGTCCGTGCTGGCGATCAGCACGCTGATTGTCGGACTGACCTCGATCATCGGACCGGCAGGCATCGCAGCTGGCGCGCTGGTCATGATGTTCGTCGGCAATCCGATATCGGGTGCAGCGCAACCCGCGCAATTCCTGCCGGGATCGTGGGGCTCCGTCGGCCAATTGCTGCCACCGGGCGCGGCGTCGACCCTGCTGCGCAACCTTTCGTACTTCCCGGACGCACCGAATGCGCAATCCTGGTGGGTGCTGACGGCGTGGATAGCTGCGGGAGTTCTCCTGATGGCCGTCGGTCATCGCAGAACCGGCCGCGCCGCACAC
Source organism: Rhodococcus sp. (in: high G+C Gram-positive bacteria) (assembly GCF_049591685.1). Classification (GTDB taxonomy): domain Bacteria; phylum Actinomycetota; class Actinomycetes; order Mycobacteriales; family Mycobacteriaceae; genus Rhodococcoides. The sequence goes on from NZ_JBAWFH010000328.1 coordinate 3,883, forward strand.
GCGTCGTCGCGCGTCGGAGTCGCCGCAGAGCCAGACCATGTTGCACTGTAGAGATCCGCAGTACTGATCGAACTTCAATTTCGGCGATGGAGGCTTTTGTGACGGATCCGGTTCTCATCCAGCGCACCGGCGATGTGGTCGTGTGGACACTGAACAACCCGGAAGCCCGCAATCCGATCTCCGAGGTCGAAACCATCGACGCACTCGTGGCAGCCGTCGATGCTGTCAATCAAGATCCGAGCGTGCGCGTCGCGGTATTGACCGGAGCGGGATCCGCCTTCTCGTCCGGCGGAAACGTCAAGCACATGCGCGATCGACAGGGCATGTTCGGCGGCGCGCCCGCCGCATTGCGACAGAGTTACAGGCATGGCATTCAACGCATCCCGAAGGCGCTGTACCACTGCGAGATTCCCACCATCGCCGCGGTCAACGGGCCTGCGATCGGCGCCGGGTGCGACCTGGCACTGATGTGCGATCTGCGGATCGCCTCCACGACGGCGAAGTTTGCCGAAAGCTTCGTCAAGGTCGGCATCATCCCCGGGGACGGCGGCGCGTGGCTCCTACCGCGTGCCGTCGGGATGGCGCGGGCCGGCGAAATGGCCTTCACCGGCGAGGCGATCGACGCCCATACGGCGCTGGCCTGGGGAATGGTGTCCCAGGTCGTCGAACCGGACAACCTGCTCGACGCAGCACACGCGCTCGCCGCGCGAGTAGCGGTCAATCCGCCGCAGGTGTTGCGAATGACCAAGAAGCTGCTGCGCGAAGGCCAACACCAAAGCCTCGAAAGCCTGCTCGAACTGTCGGCGGCCTACCAGGCCATCGCACACACCACCGCCGACCACACCGAAGCGGTCGCCGCCATGCTCGAGCGACGAGACGCCACCTTCGAAGGCTGTTGATCGGCGCTCAGGCCGAAAGCAGTTCAGGCCGAAAGCAACGCGAAGTTGGATAGCTCGGCGCGTAGATGGTTCAGGGCTCGATGCTGCGCAACCCGGACGGCACCGGCGCTCATGCCCAGTGCCCTGCCGGTTTCGGGTGCGGTCATGCCCCAGACCACGCGCATGAGAATGATCTTGCGATGCCGCGGAGGCAGGGTTGCCATCAATGCTGCTGCACTGCCACGGAACTCGCCGTCGAGGACGCAGGCTTCCGGCGAATCGTCCGTGAACGGCTCCTCGATCACCGCATCGAGCGAACGAGAGCGCCGCAGCACGGATTTACGGCCCGCATCAGCGAGCTTGTGCGCAGCGATGCCGTAGACGAACGCTATGAACGGCTTTCCGTGATCTCGGTACTTGGGAATCGCGGTCAACAGTGCCAGGCAAACATCCTGCACCACATCGTCGGCGGCAACATCGAGGTTGACCGAACGCGTTAGGCAATAGCGTTTCAGTTGCGGCCTGACCATCGTGATGACGTCGGACAGAGCGGCCCTGTCCCCATTCACTGCCAGCGGTACGCGCACTTCGAGCATGCGAGCGGTGTCTTCGTCCGTCATCGCCTGTGTCCTCCCTGGTCACCGAGCGCCTTGAACAACATTCGAACCTGGTGCCGCCCCGGTTTGGTCGATACCCGCCCCAGTGCGAACAAACCCGCGGTGTCGAACAAACCCACAGCCGCTTTTCGGGCGGCCGCGTAACACATGCGTAGATGGTGACGAAACCTCCTACACACCATGAAGGCCGGAGACCACCATGAGCGATCGGCACGTCGTCGTCGAACGACATCGCGGACGGAGCACCGTCGTGACCGACGACGGTGCGGCACTCGTCGTCACCGAAACCGGTGGCCGCGACGCCCCGATGTCGGTGGTGTTCGTCCACGGACACTGTTTGGCCAAGGAATCATGGTTCGACGTGCGCAGCGAGCTCGAAGCGATGTGGGGCGAGGACATCCACATGGTGTTCTACGACCACCGAGGCCACGGCGCCTCCGGAACGGCCGACGCGGAGACCTACACCATCGATCAGCTCGGCCGCGATCTCGGCGCGGTGATCCGGGCGACGGTGCCCACCGGCCGGTATGTGATCATCGGTCATTCGATGGGCGGGATGACGGCCATGTCGTACGCGCGCCAGCACCTCGGTGAGTTGGGCGAGCGGCTGGTGGGCGTCGGGCTGATCGCCACCGCAGCCAACGGCCTCGCCGACGAAGGACTCGGGGCATGCCTGGCGCACCCCGCCGTCGCACTGTTCCGCAAGGCAGTAAGCCGAGCACCCGGTGTGATGACCGCGTCGAAACGTCTGAGCCGCGGGATCTGCGCGCCCATCGTCCGGGCGGCCGGCTGCGGAACCCGGCGGGTCAGCCCACGCGTGATCGCCCTGGCCTCGGCGATGCTGAACGAGACGTCCGTGGTCACGATGGCTGCGTTTCTCGGACCGCTGCACGACTTCGACGAGTCCCACAGTCTGCCCGCGCTGGCGGTGATTCCGACGTTCGTCCTGTGTGGCTCCGACGACCTGATGACGCCGATGCGCCACTCGCGGATCATCGCCGACGCTCTGCCCGCCGCCCGGCTGGTGACCGTCGCGAACGCCGGTCACATGGTAATCCTCGAACGCGCACGCGAGGTGGCCGAAGCAATCACCACTCTCGTTGCCCAAACGCCCATCGGGGCGAAAGCGTTGCAGGCCGCGTACTGACCCGGCTCTATCTACCCTGAAAGTGTGGCTTTCGCTTTTCGTTGCGGGCGCGCCTGGCCTCTTTCATGTCCTCGCTCGTCCAGCAGGCACCGAAGGCAACCCACTGCTCCGGCGTCGGCTGGTCGTGCGACCCGTCGTCGTTGAACACCAGCTTGAGATGCTTCAGAGCCAGCGGTGCCAGTTCGGTGATCGATGCCGCCCATTCCTGCGCTACGGCCAGGTTGCCTCGCTTGTTGGCGAGGCCGCTGGTGTAGGCGCGGTCGGCGTCGAGCCGCTCACCGCCCATCAGGATGGTTCGGGCGACACTGCCACCCGCGAGCGACGCCAACCGCTTGATGGTCCAGTTGTTGACGGCGATGCCCAGCCTCGTCGACGGAATTTCGAAGAAACCACCGTCGGCGACCACGCGAAGATCGCTGGCAATGGCCAGCTGCGTGCCTGCTCCCACTGCAGGACCGTTGACCGCGGCGATGATCGGGACCGGCGCACCGTCGACTGCCCGCAGCAACCGTTCGAGCGCCTCGGGAAACTCCTCTGGGAAGTCGTCGCCGCCCAGGTCGGCGCCGGCACAAAAGCTCGAGCCCTGCCCCGTCAGGACGATGACACGCGCGTCGGTCGCGACCGCATCTTCGATGCCCTCGCGCAGGGCGACGCACAGGGCGGTGTCGAGCGCGTTGCGACGTTCCGGACGCTGAAGTTCGAGTGTGACGACGTCTCCGTCACGGGTCTGACCCATCATGGCCGTAGACGTTACTCAGGGGTACGAACAGTGGCAGTCCGCGGGTGATGTACTGGTGAACGTGATCGAGACAGACGTCGCAGTCATCGGAGCTGGACAGGCGGGGCTGTCCGCCGGCTACCACCTTCGACGCAGCGGCCTCGAACCCGGATCCGGATTCGTCATGCTGGATCGATCGCCCGAGCCCGGCGGCGCGTGGCAGTACCGCTGGCCGTCGTTGACGCTGAGCACCGTCAACGGCGTCCACGACCTGCCGGGTATGGCATTCGCCGACACCCTCACCGGCGCCTCGCCCGACGGCGTCGTCGCGTCCGAAGCTGTTCCCCGGTACTTCCAGGCGTACGAGGAAAAGTTCGATCTGCAGGTGCGACGCCCGGTGACGGTGACCGTCGTGTGCGACCGCGACCCTCGCTTCCGCGTCGAAGCCGGCGACGTCGTACTGTCGGCCCGTGGGCTCATCAACGCCACCGGAACCTGGGAAGCACCCTTCGTGCCGCACTATCGCGGCGCCGAAACGTTCCGCGGACGTCAGCTGCACACGAAGGATTACACGACCGCCGACGCCTTCACCGGACAGCACGTCGTCGTCGTGGGCGGCGGCATCTCCGCGGTCCAATTGCTCGACGAGATCTCACAGGTCACGACGACGACATGGGTCACGCGGAGGCCACCCGTATTCCGCGATTCCGATTTCGGCCCCGAAGCCGGACGTGCAGCCGTCGCGATGGTCGAAGAACGCGTGCGCGAGGGCCTTCCGCCCGGATCTGTCGTCTCGGTAACGGGTCTGCTGCTCACCGACGCATTGAAAGCAGCTCGCGACCGAGGCGCGCTGAAGCGTCTCCCGATGTTCGCCGAGATCACACCCGACGGCGTCCAATGGGCGGACGGAACGCTCATCCGAGCCGATGTAATTCTGTGGGCCACCGGATTTCGCAGTGCGCTCGACCATCTGGCGCCACTTCGACTGCGCGGCCACGGCGGCGGCATCGTCATGGACGGACGCCTCGCCACCCGCGTCGCCGCCAATCACCGCGTCCACCTCCTCGGCTACGGACCCTCCGCCAGCACCATCGGCGCCAACCGCGCAGGCCGCGCCGCCGTCACCGAGTTGCTGGAAACCCTGCGCACCGAGTGACCGCCGAATTCGCACCTGTGCAGGCGAAAACGGTCCCCTGAACTGCACAAGTGCGAATTTCGCGGAGTCGTTAGCGCCGACTGCGCTCCGTTCAATCGCTCAACTGCTCGACCACGTATTTCGCCAGAGAACCCAGCCGAGCCCGCTCCGGCATACGCGTCGGAACACCCAGTGCATCCAACGGCGCCGAGGTGACCGGCCCGACGCAGATGGCGACAACCGGGCCGCTCAAAGCCGCGAGGAACTCGTCGAGCAGACCGTTGTCCTTTGCCGTCGACAGGAGCGAGGCCACGGCTGGGGCGCTGGTGAACGTGACGGCGTCGACCTCGTGGTTCAGGATTGTGGCCAGGAGATCGATCAGGGGCTGCTGATCCACCGGACGAATCCAGCGGTAGACCGGGATGGGACGAACGTCGGCGCCGAGACGGGCCAGGGATTCGCTCAAGTGGATGGTGGGCTCCCACTCGGTGATGGTGCCGTGAAGCTGAACGGCGACGTCCATTCCGACGATTCCCTCGGCCTCGAGATGGTCCGCCACCTCCTGAGACGCCTCCGTTGCGGGTGACCACACCTCGCGAAGGCCGGCAC
>NZ_JBAWFH010000329.1:0-19935 GCF_049591685.1 Rhodococcus sp. (in: high G+C Gram-positive bacteria)
TCTGGCGGGGTCGGTGGCGCGCCACCGACGCCCTTTGACGATGATGTACCGCCCGTCATCGGTGTACTCGGGTTCCTCGGCCATAAACTCGACGTTACCGATCTCGCCAGGGCGGTATTGACATGCAAGTGGCTACTTGCCTATTGTTTGCGGCATGCCGGAGGATCCGGAGGTTGCGAAATTGTTCAAGGCGCTGTCCGACGCGACTCGTCGAATCATCCTGGACGAGTTGATCGTTCGAGACGAGCAAACGTTGTTCGAACTGTGTACCCGGCTCATCTCGAAACACGGCCTGTCGTCGTCTCGGCAAGCGGTGTCACAACATCTGGACATACTGGAAGGCGTCGGGCTCGTACGCGTCGAACGCAAGGGCCGCTACAAAGTTCACTTCGTCGACACAGCGCCGCTCGAACTGATCGCGCGTCGTTGGCCCACATCGAACAGCACGCGGGAGAGCGCATGAAGATCTACATCACGAGCCTGATGGTCGACGACCAGAACAAGGCGCAGAAGTTCTACACCGAAATTCTCGGCTTCGTGGTCAAGCACGAGATCCCGCTCGGCGAACACAAGTGGCTCACCCTCGTGAGCCCCGGCAACGAGGACGGCCCGGAGCTCGGGCTCGAACCTGCCGAGCATCCTGCAGTGAAGCCCTTCCGAGATGCCCTCATGGCGGACGGAATTCCGTTCACGTCGTTCGCCGTCGACGACGTGCAAGCGGAGTACGACCGGCTTATCGGGCTCGGCGTCGTGTTCGCCCAGAAACCGACCGAAATGGGTCCGGTCACCGTCGCCACGTTCGACGACACCTGCGGGAACCTCATTCAGATTTCCAGCTACGACGGGTGAGCAAGACCGATACGCTCGACCAATGGCGACGCTCGAGGACGTTGACCGACTGGCATCGGGGTTCCCCGACGTCACCGTCGGAACCCGGTACGGCAATCGCACGTGGTCGGTCGGGCGCACGGCATTTGCGTGGGAGCGGCCGTTCAGCAAGGCCGACCTGAAGCGGTTCGGAGACGAAGAGCCTCCGACCGGGCCAATTGTGGCGATCGCCGCAGCAGATCTTCACGAGAAGGCCGCGATCCTGTCGGCGCACCGGCATTCGTGCTTCACGATCTCCCATTTCGACAACTACCCCGCGGTCCTCGTTCGAGTCGAGGCCGCGACGCCGAACGAACTTCGGGAACTACTCGAAGACGGATGGTTGGTAGGTGCCCCCGCTGCGGTGGCCCGTGCCTATCTCGCCGGCCGCTGAAGCGTAGAACCCTTCAGAAACTCTCGCCGGTGCGCCAGGCCATCTCCTGCAGCGTCCAGGTGTTGCCGTCCGGATCAGCGAACCCCGCGTACCGAACCCCGCCGCCGACGTCGTCGATCGCCCCGATGTCGACACCGCGTTCGAGCAGATCAACCCGCGAACGTTCGATGTCAGCGACGACGAGATGCAAGCCCTTCGTCGACCCCGGAGGCATCGAGTATGCCGGGAGGCCCGTGCCCATGCTGATGGAACATGCGGACCCGGGGGGAGTCAGCTGCACGACGCGGACGCCGTCGGCTGGCGTCACATCGACGTCGGCATGGAAACCGAGCAAGTCGACGTAGAACGCCTTGGCCCGATCGACGTCGCTCACGGCGAGTGGTACCAGTTCGAGCTTCATGGCGGGGCTTTCGCTCACAGGCTGCTCCTTCGTTTGGACGACCGCGCAACCCTAGTTGTCGAGCACCGCTTTGAGGAAGGTTTGGGTGCGTTCCTGCTGAGGATCGGTGAAGATCTGTTCGGGCGTACCCTCTTCTAGTATTCGACCACTGTCGAAGACCAGAACCCGGTCTGCCACATCGCGCGCGAAGTTCATCTCGTGGGTGACGATGAGCATGGTGATGTCGGTGGTCTCCGCGATGGTGCGCAACACGTCGAGCACATCTGCAACCAATTCAGGATCGAGCGCGGACGTCACTTCGTCGAGAAGCAAAATGTCCGGGTCCATCGCCAACGCTCGTGCAATGGCCACACGTTGTTGTTGCCCACCCGAGAGTTTCGTCGGATGTGCGTTCTCCTTGTCCGAAAGCCCGACCGTCTGCAGCAGTTCTCGGGCCCGAGTTGTTGCGTCGGCCTTGCTCTTCCCGAGCACGTGAACGGGTGCCTCGGTGATGTTCTCGAGCACCGTCATGTTGGGGAAAAGGTTGAACTGTTGGAATACCATCCCGATTCTCGTACGGACCGCCCGAAGATGCTTCTCGGATGCAGGAACGAGCTTGTCGCCCTTGTACTGGTGACTCAGAGGCTCGCCTTCGACCCAGATGACGCCGTCGTCCACCTTCTCGATGGTCATCAACAGGCGCAGAATGGTCGTCTTACCCGAACCGCTCGGCCCGATCAGAGCAACACGTTCACCGCGGTGGACGCGAAAGTCGAGATGGTCGAGGACGACGTGGTCGCCGAATTGCTTGACCACCTTGTCGAACACGATCATCGGCTCGGTGGCGTCAGTAGGCAAGTGACTTCTCCAGTCTTCGGATGAGAATCGACGTCGGGTAGCTGGCAATCAAGAAGATGACACCGGCCATCGTGATCGGCTCGAGGTACTGGAACGTCTTCGCTCCGTACTGTTGCGCCGCGGTGACCATTTCGACGACGGTGATGGCGAACAGGAACGGGGTGTCCTTGAACATCGAGATCGCGTAGTTGCCGAGCGCAGGCACCGTCGTGCGGATGGCCTGGGGGAGAACCACCCCGCGCCATGTCCGTGTCGCCGGAAGCGACAGTGCCCGTGCGGCCTCCCATTGTCCCGGCGGAACCGCATCGATCCCAGCTCGATAGACCTCGGCCATGTACGTCGAGTAATGAACCCCGAGCACGGCCACGCCGATCTGCAACGCAGAGAACTGCGGCAGCAGGTAGTACACGAACAGCAACTGCACCACCAGGGGAGTCAACCTGATGAACTCGGTCACCATCCGTAGCGGGACGGTGACCAACTTCGGACCGGCGTGGCGCAGAACGGCAATGAACAATCCGAGTATCGCGGCAACGAGAAAGCCAACGACCGTGGCGAGCAGGGTGATCTTGAATCCCTCGAGCAGAAACGGGATGGAGTCGAAGGCGCGATCCCAGCTCCAGTCGACACTCATCGCCCCACCCCCACATTTTGGTCGACTCGCTCGGGGCGCAGACTCAACACTTCGCGCAACGATGGCCCTGTTCCGAGCGTGCGTTTGGCTCGCACCTCGACGACGTTCATGAGCAGCGTCAAGACGTAGGCGATGACGAAATACAGGATCAGGCCGATGCCGAACGCGAACAGAGTGTCGCCCGTCCCGCGTCGGAGTTGCTCGATCTGATAAGTGAGGTCTTGCAGCAGAACGAAACTGGCGAGTGCGCTACCTTTCAGCAGCTGTATCAGCAGGTTTGTCAGCGGCGGAATCATCTGAACCCAGGCCTGGGGAAAGACGACACGATGCAGCCGCTGCCACGGCGAAAAATTCAGTGCTATTGCTGCTTCCCACTGTGGCGCGGGAACCGCGGAGATCGAACCTCGAACCACCTCGGCGCCGTACGCGCCGTAATTGAGGCCCAGGGCGAGTATCGCGCAGAACATCGCGTCGAGTTGGTAACCGAACAGCGGCAGAACGTAGAACAGCCAGAACAGCTGTACCAATAGCGATGTGCCACGAAAGAATTCGACGACGACACGCGCCGGGGCCCTGACATAGACGTGGCGATTGCCGGCTGCGAGCCCCAACGCCAGCGCAAGAACGAACGCAAGTGCGGCGCCGCCGAGCGTCAGATAGACGGTAGTGAGAATGCCTTCCTGAATTCGCGGCCACGAATTCAGGAAAGTCTCGATATTGTCGCTCACCTGTATTGTTTCGATCCGCTGATCAGGCGCCGCCCTCGCAGAGTTGCGCCGTGGTCAACGAAGGATCCGGCAGCTCCTCGGCGGTGAAACCGAACTCGCCGACGATCTCGAGGTACTTGCCGGTGTCCGCGGTGATCTTCGCGAGTTCCTCGTTGTACGCGGCCAGGAGTTCGGTGTCGTCGGTGCGGAACACCGTTGCACCGGCACCCACCTGCGGCTTCCCGTCGATCTCGGCCACGAAGGATTCGGTGACCTCGACGGGAGCGTCCGGATTGTTGTTCTTCATCCAGTTCAACGAGATTGCCGTCAGTGCGAACACGTCGGCGCGCCCAGACGTGATTGCGTCCATTCCGTCCTGCGGCGTCGAGACCTGCGTCGATTCGATGCCGAGTGTCTGGGCGTAATCGGACTCGATCGCGCCGGTCATCGTTGCCAGTCTGACGCCGCGGTCTGCGATGGACTGCATGTCGGTCAAACCTGCGGGATTACCGGTCGGAACCATCAGCGCAGTTGTGTAGTTGAACTCGGGGTCACCGAATGCGGCTTGCTCACAGCGCTGCGGGAGAATCGACATCCCGGCACTGACCACGTCGAATCGGTTGGCCTGCAACCCCGGAATCAACGCCCCGAAATCCGCGTTGACGCCCTCGACGGTGTCGATACCCAGATTGCCGAAGATCTCACGGTGCAATGCAACTGTCGCGCCGGTCAATTCGCCGTTCTCCTCGAAGCTGTACGGTGCCTCGCCGGCGAAACCGACGGTGATCGTCCCCTCGTCCTTCAACGACTGCAGGCGATCTTCACCGCCGCCGCTGTCCGTGGAGGTGCAACCGACGAGCATCGCTGCAGCGAGCGACGCACCCGTCAGAGCTGCAACGAATCTCTTGTTCGACGTGTTGGGTAACACGGTGAGTGACATGGGCCAGGCCTTCCGGTCACTGGTCGATCACGCCGCATCGTCCGAATTCCGAAGAATTCGACACAGCCCCGGCCGTCGAGCGCCGCAGCTGATGTGACATGCCTTGTGTCGACACTGTGTACGTTCGTTGGTTCTCTGGGAACCTAACACGGCCGCGTACTGCACCGTCGTCGGTTTTGCATTCTTCGCCGACATGTTCGGCGCAGGCGACTCGTCGAAATCGAACTCCGAGAATCGTTTACAAGGGCGCGCTGAGCGTTGCCTCAGTACACGTCGCGCACGTACCGCTTTTCGGCCGCCAGGGCTTTCACGTACGCCCGTGCGCTGGCGGGGGCCAACCGACCGTGCTTGGCGATGACGCCCTCGAGGGCATCGTCGACGTCCTTGGCCATGCGGGAGGCGTCACCGCACACATAGAAGTACGCACCCTCCTGCAGCCAACGCCACAGCTGCGCGCCGTGCTCGGCCATCCGATCCTGCACGTACACCTTGGTCGACTGATCGCGAGAGAAGGCCAGATCGAGTCGGGTGAGAGACCCGTCGTCGAGCATCGACGTCAACTCGTCGCGGTAGTAGAAGTCGGTGGCAGCGTGCTGTTCGCCGAAGAACAACCAGTTGAGCCCGGTGTGGCCGAGCGCGCGTCGCTCGTGCAGGAAAGCACGGAACGGGGCCACTCCGGTACCGGGACCGACCATGATCATCGGCGCGGTCGACTCCTCCGGCGGCTTGAAGTGTGCCGACTTCCGAACGAAAATCGGCACTTCCTCGCCGTCGGCGTGATCGGCCAGGTACGTCGAACACACACCCCGACGCGGGACGCCGTGCACGTTGTACCGGACGGTCGACACGGTCAGCTGCACCTCGTTGGGGTTTTCCTTCGGGCTCGACGAAATCGAATACAGCCGCGGCTGCAACGGTTTGAGAAGCGTCAACCACTCGTCGACGGAGGCCCGGACAGGGGCGTGGGCGAGCACATCGATGGACTGTCGGCCCCACATCCAATCCGCCAGCGCGTCCTTGTTCTCGGGCATCAGCATCAGTTCCAAATCCGTGTCGCGGGTCCGGGTGTGTACGAAGGACAGCAAATCGGGCGACACCTTCGCGATCTCGAGACGGTCCCGCAACGCCGAACGAAATGGCATCGATCCATACCCCGACAGCTCGACGACGGTCTCGCCATTCAATTTGGTGGCCGTCAGCCATTCGTCGACGAGTGCTTCGCTGTTGCGTGGCCACACCCCCAGAGCGTCGCCGGCCTCGTAACTGAGCGTCTCCTCGGGTAGGTGGAAACCGAACTGCCGCACGTCTTTGGTCGACCCCGGTGCAGACAGCGGTGTGTTGCGGACGAGGGACGTCGCCAACGGCCGTTTCTTGCCGTACGGAACGACAGCCGCAGAATTGGTTGCCGAGGGCGTGGCCGTCGTCAGCGAGGTCGAGCCCGCGCGAGTCCCGAGTTGCTTCAGAACTCTGTCGAGCCACACCGTCGATGCTTCTTCGTGGTCGGGCTCGCAGTCGATCCGGCCGACCAGGCGATGCGCACCGAGATCCGCGAAACGACTGTCGAGGCGGCGACCGTTGCCGCAGAAATCGTCGTAGTTCGAGTCGCCGAATGCCAGCACGGCAAAGCGGACGTCGGTGAGGTCGGGTGCAGCGTCGTCCGACAAGCCGTCGAGGAAGGCTGTGCCGTTGTCCGGAGCATCACCGTCGCCGGTGGTACTGCTGATCATCAACACGGTGCCGAACTCCTGCAATCGGGCCGGGGGGAAGTCGTCCATCACGTGTTCCTGGACGACGAAACCAGACGATCGCAGCGTATCCACGCACTGATGCGCAAACTCCTCGGCCGTGCCCGTCTGCGAAGCCCACAGGACCAGAACCGGGTCGCTGCCCTCGTCGGCCGGTGACGGTTTCTGGTTCTCGGCATGCACTGGAGTAGGCGCCGGCGTTCGGGAGTAGAGGCCGGCGAGCATGCCGCTCAGCCAGGCATGGGTTTCAGGGGAGAGGGGGGTGGTTGACGGCAACGTTGGGATTCCGGGTGCCGTGCGCGCCACCTCGGTACGCGCAGCAGCGAGAAAGCCTGCGATGTAATGCTGTTCGATGGCGGGGAGGGGAAATGTGGGTCCCGCGCAGTTTCCGACCAGTTGCGCAAGCGCGTCGACGGGTTCGGTGGACGCCGGTGCTTCGCTCTGCGCCTGCTCTACCTTGACGAGCGTCACCGCGCAGACCTTGAATTCCGGTTGGCGAGAGTGCTCGTCGACAGCATCGTTGGTGACCGCGTTGATCGCCAGGTACTCGCCGAAAGAATCGTTCCAGTGAAACGGTGCGAAACAATCGCCCGGGCGCACCCGATCGCTGATCACTGTGGGCAACACTGCGCGGCCACGCCTCGACGCCACCTCGACGCGATCACCGGGCGCAAGGCCGAGACGTTCGGCGTCCTGCGGGTGTATCTCCACGAACGGCCCGGGATTGAGTTTGTTCAACTTCGCGACTTTGCCGGTCTTCGTCATCGTGTGCCACTGATGCTGAAGACGCCCCGTGTTCAGCAGGAACGGGTATTCGTCGTCGGGCATCTCGGCCGGGGCCATGGACGGCCGTGCGAAGAATTGGGCGCGCCCGGTCGGCGTAGGGAAGGACAACCGCGGAACACTGCCGTCTTCGAGAACACGCAGCGTTTGGCTGACGCCATCGTTGACGTATCTGATCGGATGACGGTCGCCGTCGTCTGCCGGTGGGCAGGGCCACTGCAGTGGTGTGCTTCGAAGGCGGTCGTACGTGACTCCGCGTAAGTCGTATCCGGTGCTCGGATTGGAGAACAACTTGATCTCTTCGAAGACCTCCTCGGAACTGCTGTAGGAGAACGCTTCTCGGTAACCCATTTCGCACGCCATCTTCGCGATGATCTGCCAGTCGGGAAGTGCGTCGCCGGGGGCGTCGAGCGCGTTGCCGAGCAGGGTCAGGTTCCGCTCGGAATTGACCATCACGCCCTCGGACTCCGCGCCGAGAGCCGCGGGGAGAACGACGTCCGCGTAGCCGTTGGTTTCGGTGTCGACGAACGCGTCCTGTGTGACGACGAGTTGGGCGCGTTCCAGGCCGGCGATCACGGTCTTTCGGTTGGCCACGGAGGCAACAGGATTGGTACAGATGATCCAGCAAGCCTTGATCTCGCCGTTCGCCATCTTCTCGAACATGTCGATCGTGCCGCCACCGACGTCGGTACGAAGGGTGCCCGGGGCGATGTTCCAACGTTGTTCGACGAACTCGCGGTCAGTGTCGGACAGGACCGTGCGCTGCCCCGGAAGGCCCGGGCCCATGTAGCCCATCTCGCGTCCACCCATCGCGTTGGGCTGACCGGTCAGAGAGAACGGCCCGCTGCCGGTGCGGCAGATTGCGCCCGTGGCCAGGTGCAGGTTGATCAGGGCATTGGTGTTCCACGTGCCGTGCGTCGACTGGTTGAGGCCCATCGTCCAGCAGCTCATCCAATTGCCGGCCTCGCCGATCCACCGCGCCGTGGTTCGCAGGTCCGCCTCGGGAATTCCGGTTCGCTCACTCACCTGTGCCGGTGTGTAGTCGGTGAGGAACTCCTCCATGACGTCCCAGCCTTCGGTGAATTCGTCGATGAACTCCCGATCGACGTGGTTGCCCTCGACCAGTAGATGTAGGAGCCCGTTCAGCAGGTCGAGATCCGTGCCGGGGGTAATTTGCAGATGCAGGTGAGCTTTGTCGGCTGTCGCAGTGCGCCGCGGATCGACGACGACGAGCTTGGCGCCTTGTTTGACGCGGTCCATGATGCGCAGAAAAAGGATCGGGTGGCAGTCCGCCATGTTGGCGCCCGTCACCAGGAAGACGTCGGCTCCGTCGAAGTCCTCGTACGAGCCGGGTGGCCCGTCGGAGCCGAGCGACTGCTTGTAACCGGTGCCCGCACTGGCCATGCACAGCCTCGAGTTGGATTCGATCTGGTTGGTGCCGACGAAACCCTTCGCAAGTTTGTTGGAGAGATACTGGGCCTCGATCGACATCTGGCCGGAGACGTACACGGCAAGAGCATCCGGCCCGTGCTCGTCGATGATGGACCGCAGTGCGCGCGCCGTGCGTGCAATCGTCTGCGTCGTATCAGCGGGTTGTGGATCGGCGCCCCGCTCGCTCCGCGTCAGCGCAGTGCTCATTCGGCCGTCCGCGGCCAGCATGTCCGATGTTGTCGCTCCCTTGGTGCACAGGCGCCCGGAGTTCGCTGGGTGGGCAACGTCACCGACGGACTTCTCGACCATGGTGGATCCGTCCGCACGGCGTCCGATCTGCAGCGTGATTCCGCACCCCACGCCGCAGTACCCGCACACCGTCCTGACCGTCTTCGTTGCCACGTTCCCACCATCCTCACCCGAGGATTCGCAGCGATGACGCATCCGTTAGGCCGACGTGACGTTGTCCTCACCGTCGTGAACGGTCCGCAGTGAACTGACGGGTGCCCGACGCCCCGCTGTGTTCGAGTTTCGCGGGCAAATACCGACAATACGGATATTTCGGCTGGTCAGGGCACCGGCTCTGTTGGAATGCGTCGACTACTCGTGCGAAAGTAGTCGCGTGTCTTCCATTCGTCTCTTCGTGCTGGGATCGCTTGCTCAGCGAGGCGAGATGCACGGCCATCAACTCAAGCTCCTGGCCGAGGAAGAACGCGTCCACATGTGGACGGACATCTCGGTCGGGAGCCTCTACGGCGCTCTGAAGCGCTTGCATGCCGAGGGACTGACAGCCGACGTGCGAACTGAGCACGAGGGCAACTTCCCGGCCCGTCAGGTGTACGCGATCACCAGCGACGGTCGCGCCGCCCTCGCGCGGCTACGTGCAAGCGGACTCAGCGAGTTCGTATTGCGGCCGGATCCGTTCGACCTCGCTCTGACGCGGCTCGACCCCGACCGTCTCGACGTGCTGCCGGAGATCATCGACACCCGGTTGGCGCTGCTGAACGAGCTGTTGCGTACGACGGTCGAAACGAACGCCCGAGCGCGGCCCCACCTGACGCTGGCCGAGATCTTCGCCCTCGAACACCGCGAAAAGCGTTTGCGCGCCGAGGTCGAGTGGCATCAGGAGTTGATATCGGCGCTGCCGGACATCGTGTCCGACGAGTCGACACGAATAATCCCACCCCTACCGAACCACAAGAAGGACGATCGACACCCATGACCGAGACAAACTCCCGGGCATCCGCCGGCCCACCGACGGACGGGCCCACGACGGACGTGCCACGGCGTTCATGGCACGCACTCGTCGTGTTGCTGCTCGGCATGTTCATGGCCTTGCTCGACACGACGATCGTCAACGTCGCGCTGCCGACCATCGAGACGAGTCTCGAAGCCTCCGAAGCGACGCTGTCGTGGATCATCTCCGGCTACGCGCTCGCGTTCGGGCTTGCCCTCATTCCTGCAGGGAAGGTCGGCGACCGCATCGGACACAAGTGGGTGTTCTTCGCCGGGCTCGCCCTGTTCACAGTGGCGAGCCTCGCCTGTGGGCTCGCTCAGAACGACCTGCAGCTCGTCGTCGCTCGCGTCGTGCAGGGATTGGCAGGCGGCATCTTCGTGCCTGCCGTCACCGCATTCATCCAGCTGCTGTTCCCCGGGTCCGTCCGAGGCAAGGCCTTCGCCATCATGGGAGCCGTCATCGGCGTGTCCACCGCCCTGGGCCCGATCGTCGGCGGACTCATCATCGAGGTCTTCGGCGACGAGAACGGCTGGCGCGGCGTGTTCTGGGTCAACCTGCCCATCGGGCTCGTCGGGCTCGCCGCCGCCGCCTTCCTGCTGCCCAGCCGATCCGAGGTCGAAACTCGTTCCGCTGCCGGAATCGACTGGGTCGGACTCGTCCTCATCACTGCCGGTCTCGTCGCGCTGCTGGTGCCGCTGATCGAAGGTCAGGACCAGGGCTGGCCGCTGTGGACGTACATCTCGCTCGCCGGCAGCGTCGTCCTGATCGCCGCGTTCGCGGCCTGGGAACTTCGATTTACAAAGCGCGGTCACAATCCGCTCGTACCGCCGAAGCTGTTCGCGCATCCAGCGTTCACCGGTGGCGTCATTCTGGCGCTCGTCTACTTTGCCGCATTCACCAGCATCTTCTTCACGCTGTCGTTGATGTGGCAGTCCGGACTGGGAAATTCGGCGCTCGCCACCGGCGTCGTGACGCTCCCGTTTGCCATCGGAAGCATCATCGCATCGTCGCAGAGCGCCAAACTGACCGAGCGA
Organism: Rhodococcus sp. (in: high G+C Gram-positive bacteria); assembly: GCF_049591685.1. Lineage (GTDB taxonomy): Bacteria > Actinomycetota > Actinomycetes > Mycobacteriales > Mycobacteriaceae > Rhodococcoides. The sequence goes on from NZ_JBAWFH010000329.1 coordinate 11,010, forward strand.
CTGGGCCGCACCGTGCTTCTGCTGGGCACCTCGTTGGTCGCGATCAGCCTCATCTGGCTCTGGGTTTTGCTGTCCACCACCGATGCAGCCGACCTCACCAACTGGAAGTTGCTTGCGCCCTTGCTCATCGGCGGCCTCGGCAATGGAGCATTCATCGCACCGAACGCTCAGTTCATCGTCGCCACCGTCGATCGCCAGGATGCCGGCGCGGCCAGTGGCGTCATCTCGACGATGCAGCGCATCGGCAGCGCAGTCGGAATTGCCGTCATCGGCAGCGTGCTGTTCGCGTCCCTGAACATCACCGGACCGGACACCGTGGCAACGGGATTTACCCACGCCGCTTCGGTGGCGATGTCGGTCAGCGCGGCCTTCGCCGTAGTGGCGTTGCTGCTTGTCTTCGCGCTACCGAAACGGGCCTCGGCATCCGCCGAACACTGACGCTCCGTAGGGCAGCGACAGTGCTTACGACGGGATGCTGCGCTTGTGCGCTTCGACTACGGACGTGGCCAGAGCGGCGATTTTGACGTTCATGTCCTGAGACGTCTTGCGAAGCATCTCGAAGGCTTCGTTGTCGCTGACCTCGTGCGTCGCCATCAGCAGACCGATCGCCTTGCCGATCTCCCTGTTGCTGTCGAGGCCACGACGCAGCGTGCCTACTTCCTCGCCACTGAGGATGGCCGACACCGTCACCGCCGCGAACGCCGTCAGAACGATGGCCCGATCGGCCACCTCGGGGGTGAACACCCCCGGGGTGTCCGTGAACAAGTTGAGCGCACCCACCTTGCGGTGGTCCAGCATCAACCGGAAGCCCATCGCGCCTCGAACGGGGGTGCGCGTCACGACCCCGCGAGCCAGCGCAGGCCAGCCGCTCGGGCTCAAGAAATCGCTCTCGATCTGTGCGACCTCACTGACGATGGCGTCCAGGCACGGCCCCTCGCCCGTCGCGCGTTCGATGTCGTCGACCGTTCGAGCGACCTGGTCGGACGCGGCCACGGTCACGTTCTTGCCGCTGTCCACTAGCATGAGACTGGCGTGATCGCAGTACGGCACGAGCAGCGTAGCGGCCACACACAACGCCGAATAGACCTCCTCGGCGTCGGCGCCCCGGTAGACGATGTCGGCCAGTGCGGCAAAAACCGTTGCGGGATCAGTCGATGCGGTTTCCGTCGCCAACGCGTCGTCTTCCATGAACACTCCGATCGGGTCACAAGCAGAATTGCCGATGCTCGTCGCCCCTGGTCTCGAAGGAAGGCATCGACGGTTCAGGGTACCGACCCAGGGCGACGTAATCGTTATCCGGCGGCGACGCTACAGGTGGGAGCCGCTGCATCCTCGGCGAACGGTGCCCCCGGAGGCTCGACGTACAGCGCGTAGAGCACCACTGCTGAAGTGCCTTCATTGGTGCCCTCGTGAACGTGCTGGGCATCGACCTCCTCGGCGATGACCTGCCCCGCAGGGGTGCTTACCTGGGAACAATCGTGCAGGGTGCGCGTGAGAACACCCGACTCGACATAGGCGTAGACGGGACCGTCGTGGAAGTGCCAGCCCGTCGTCCCGCCCGGCGCAATAGTGATCTTTCGAACAGTGATGTCGGTGCCCGCGATCTCGGCGCTCCCCGGCAACATCGGAAACGACTCGTGTGCCAGCGTCTCGGCAGTCACGCCCTGAGATGGTGTCGCGGCGGCAAGAGCGGGCGACAGTGCCGCGAACGAAACGCAGCAGACAGCGGTAGTGACAACGCGACCGAAACTCGACATGAGTCTTTCCTCTCCTGGAAAAAGGGCCCCGAACGCCACCAGACTAGGTCCGGCAGTCGACGGCCGGGCCGATATCCGCAAATGCAGCTACCGCACGTACGAGGTTGAGGAGCTTCAACGGAGATGATGCGCAGTCCCGCCGGCAGCAACTTTGGTGGGGCGGGCGGGGCTCGAACCCGCGACCAATGGATTATGAGTCCACGGCTCTAACCGACTGAGCTACCGCCCCATCTCGCACCTGGGCGAGCGGTCAGAATGCTACCCAAGCAGCGGTCGGGGACTGTTCGGCGGGGTCAACGCACGGCTGCGATCGTCACCGGGACCCCATTGAGAATCGCGTTCGCGGATACCGCGTCCACCCGGCCCGGATCGGTGACGTCGTTTGCGCTCGGCCCGGTCACCGTCGTTGCCACCGAGAGTTCGACGCCCGGCCGCTGGTGCCCGAAACCGTGCGGCATGCTGACCACTCCGGGCATCATGCGGTCGGTGCCTACGACCTCGATGTTCACCGATCCTGCCGCCGACGTCACGGACACCACGGACCCGTCGGCGATCCCGCGTGCGTTCAGGTCGTCGGGGTGCGCGTGAAGCTGATGCCGGGGCTTGCCCTTGGTCAAACGGGGAGCGTTGTGCATCCAGGAGTTGTTGCTGCGCAGGTGTCGTCGGCCGATCATGAGGAGTTGGCCCTCGGTGGGAACAGCTGTGGTGGTCATCAGATCGTGGAGCGCCGGCAGTTCCGCGACGATGACATCCTGCACGAGCTGAATTCGCTTGTTGCGGGTGCGAAGCTTCTGCGGCAGACCAGGCCGTAGCGGACCGAGATCGGTGCCATGCGGCGACTTCGACAACGATCTCACCGACAGCCCCTGTCGGTGGCTGCGCAGCAACAGGTCGACGGTGCGCTTCGGCGAAAGTCGCAAACGCGCGTCGGTGACAACGGCTTTCGGCGTCAGTCGCGCACGGAGCGCTTTCACCCTCGACCCAGCGATGCGCGCTCGGTAACGAATGGCCAGATCACGAAAGATTTCCCAATCGGCCCGGGCGTCGGGCTTCTTCTTCAGGATGGCGGGCATGAACTTGGCCGTGTTGCGTACGGCGAATGCCTGAAAAATCAGGTCGTAGTGGTCGCGTTCGAGTGACATGGTGGGCGGCAGGATCACGTCGGCGTGACGGGACGTTTCGTTAACGTAGAAGTCGACGGACACCATGAAGTCGAGATTGCCGAAAGCGCGGTCGAGGTCGGGTCCACCCGGCATCGACAGCACAGGGTTACCCGACAGGACGACCATGGCGCGAACCTGCCCCTCGCCCGGCGTCATCATCTCGTCGACCAACGTGGAGCAGGGAAATTCTCCCGCAAACTCGGGCAGATCACGCACGCGCGAACGCCACTTGTCGAAGTGTCCGCGCCCGACGATGTTCTTGTCGACGAGGTCGATGGCCGGATCGGTCAGCAGTGCCCCACCCACCCGGTCGAGGTTCCCGGTCAGAATATTCAGAACCTGAATGGCCCATTGACACACGCTGCCGAACTGCTGCGTCGACACGCCCATCCGTCCGTAGGCCACCGCGGCGTCGGCGCCGGCGAAGCGCGTTGCCAGAGAGGTGATGTCCTCCACCGAGATCCCGACAACCGGTGCGACGGCAGCGGGAGTGAATTCGGCGACCAGAGCAGCGATCTCGGATTCTCCGTCCACGTAGTCCGCGGTTCGAGTGGCGCCCGCTGTGATGACGGCATTGATCAACGCGAGCAACAGCAACGCGTCAGTTCCGGGCCTGACGAAGTGGTGTTCGTCGGCTACATCTGCCGTTTCGGTCCGGCGAGGATCGACCACGACCATGCGCCCGCCCCGGGCCTGCAGATCGCGGACCCGTCGAGCGAAGTCGGGCACTGTCATCATCGACCCGTTCGAGGCCATCGGATTGCCACCGAGTACCAGGAAGAAATCGGTGTTGTCGATGTCGGGAATGGGAAGAGCCAGCTGGTGGCCGTACAGCAGGTGGTTGGTCAACTGGTGGGGGAGTTGATCGAGCGATGTGGCGGAGTATCGATTTCTCGTCCTCAACATCGACGTGAACGGCACTCCGTGCGTCATCGCGCCAAGGCTGTGCACGTTGGGGTTGCCCTGATAGATGCCGACCGCATTGGCACCGTACTGCTTCCGAGTCTCCACCAGTGCGTCCACGACAAGGTCGTACGCCTCGTCCCAGTCGATGGGTACCCATCTCTCGCCCATCCGTCGCACGGGCGAGGTCAGTCGATCGGGGTCCTGGTGCAGATCGATCAATGACAGTGCCTTCGGGCAGATGTGTCCTCGCGAGAGCGGATCCATCTTGTCTCCGCGGATCGACGTCACGGTGTTGCTCTCGACGGTGAACTCGAGGCCGCACATGGCCTCGCACAGATTGCACGAACCGTACTGGACCGTCATTCGAACTCCCCTCGATGAGAGCCGAGCGTAGCGCGGTGCGCACGCGATGCCGTCGAACCCGCGAAATAGCGCGTTCTCAGGCGGATCGGGTTCCGGTTACGGACGCACGGTCTTCGCTACATGTCAGCATTTCCGACCGTCGCCGGAAGGAATTACTAGAACGTGTTCCAATTTCGGCGTTCTGTGACTATCGTCGGTTGCACTGCGAGCGGCTCGAACGGCGAGCCGAACGGCGTGCGAAAGGCGAGTCGCGATGAAGACGAAGGGCGCTGTGCTGTGGGGTCTCGACCAACCGTGGTCGGTCGAGGAGATCGAGGTCGGCGACCCAGTTGCCGGTGAGGTCCAAATCCGCCTCGAAGCGGCGGGAATGTGCCATTCGGACCACCACATCGTCACCGGGGCGACGCCGATGCCTTCATACCCGGTCATGGGCGGACACGAGGGGTCCGGAATCGTCACCAAGGTCGGTCCCGAAGTCAAGACGTTGAAGGAGGGCGACCACGTCGTCCTGTCCTTCATTCCTTCCTGCGGGCACTGTCCCGCATGCGCGAACGGACATCAGAATCTCTGCGATCTCGGTATGGGTCTGCTGAGCGGAATGGCCATCAGTGACGGCACTTTCAGGATTCAGGCCAGAGGGCAGAACGTCATTCCGATGTGCCTGCTCGGGACGTTCTCCCCGTACATGACGGTGCACGAGACCTCGGCGATCAAGATCGACGACGACATCCCGTTCGACGTCGCCTCGCTCGTCGGTTGCGGTGTGCCGACCGGATGGGGATCGGCCACCAACGTCGCGAAGGTCACGCCGGGTGAAACCGTTGCGATCATCGGTGTCGGGGGAGTGGGCATCAGTGCACTCCAAGGCGCAGTGCAGTCGGGTGCCAGCAAGGTGATCGCCATCGATCCTGTTGCCTTCAAGCGAGATCAGGCACTCGAGTTCGGCGCAACCCACGTTTTCTCCAGTGCGGCAGAGGCATTGATGCCGATCATGGAGCTCACCGAGGGCAGGATGGCCGAGAAGACCATCATCACCGTCGGCGAGATCAGGGGCGACGACATCGAGGCGGCGTTGCTCCTCACTGCCAAAGCCGGCCGCTGTGTCGTCACCGGAATGGGCCGCATGGAGAACATGGATGTCAAGCTGAACCTGTTCCTGTTCACGATGCTTCAGAAAGATTTGCAGGGCGCAATCTTCGGCGGCGGCAATCCACGGCACGACATCCCATTGCTGCTGTCGCTGTACAAGAGCGGACAACTCAACCTCGACGACATGATCACCAACACCTACACCCTCGACGACATCAACAGCGGCTATCAGGACATGCTCGACGGCAAGAACATCCGCGGCGTCATCAAGTACACCGACTCGGACCGGTGATCACGGTCGGCGCGGCCAGGGAGACGCGAGCCGAGGGGTCGAACTAGGGTTGTTCGCGTGCACAGTTTGGATTTGATAGCGGGTTGGCCGGTCGACAACGCCTCGGCGACGGTGGTGTCGCGCGCCGCAGTGGTCGATCGGTACGGCGATCTGGATCGGGTGTACGAACTCGCCTCGGTCACGAAACTAGTCGTCGCGTACGCGGCTCTGATCGCTGTCGAGGAAGAAGCAATCGCTCTCGATCAGCCCGCAGGCCCCGAAGGCTCGACGGTGCGCCACCTGTTGGCTCATACGTCCGGTCTCGCGTTCGGAGAACAGAAAGCTCAGGCCGAACCGGGAACCCGGCGGATCTATTCGAGTGCCGGTTTCGAAGTTCTCGCCGATCTCATCGCGGACGAGTCCGGCATCCCGTTCCCGACCTACCTCGACGAAGCGGTCTTCGCGCCCCTGGGTATGTCGAGTTCGGTACTCACCGGTTCGGCCGGCCACGGCGCCCGGTCGACCGCGAACGACCTGACGACGTTCGCCGCGGAACTGCTGAGGCCCACTCTGCTCTCGGCCGAGACTGCGAAGTCCGCCGTCACCGTTCAGTACGAGGGCCTGTCCGGCATTCTGCCCGGATACGGTTCGCAGAAGCCCAACGACTGGGGACTCGGGTTCGAGCTACGTGACGGGAAATCCCCCCACTGGACCGGACAGCGAAATTCTCCTCGGACGTTCGGCCACTTCGGCCAGTCGGGCACGTTCCTCTGGGTCGACCCCGAAGCGGACCTCGCCGCTGTTGTTCTCACCGACCTGGCGTTCGGCGAGTGGGCAAAGCCGCTGTGGACCGAACTGTCCGACGAAATAGTCGACAACAACTCGAAATGAACGCAGCGAAACACAACTGCACTGGCGCAACAGGGGTAACTCGGGGCACACTAGTACACGTACGCGCGTTCGGGCAGCACTGACACAGCTCGCAGACGAGGTCGTTGGGGAAGACGTCCCTCGTCGAAGCTGGAGGTGTTTTCGAATGCGCGCATCGAACCAATTCGCGGATGCGACGTCGGGTGTGGTCTACATCCACTCGTCGCCTGCCGCGTTGTGCCCGCACGTGGAATGGGCGTTGTCCGACGCCCTGAACTGCCGCGCCAACCTGAAGTGGTCGGCGCAGCCGTCGTCCGACGGGCAGCTTCGCGCTACCAGTAACTGGGTAGGGCCTGTCGGCACCGCATCCACACTCGCCGGCATCTTGCGCGCCTGGCAGATGCTGCGCTTCGAGGTGACGGAAGACGCCAGTGACGGCGTCGACGGTGAGCGATTCGCCCACGTTCCAGGCCTCGGGCTGTGGCGTGGCTGCACCAGCGCCAACGGCGACGTGGTGCTGGGCGAGATGCGTCTGAAGGCCATGATCGCGGGTAATTCGGGGAACTTGGCAGCGGAGATCGAACACGCGCTAGGCAGCAGGTGGGACGAGGCGCTCGAGCCGTACCGCACGGGCGGAGCCGGGGCCGAGGTCACCTGGCTGAGTCGCAACGCGGGCTGAGCTGCCACGATGGCTGCTCGGGTATCGTGAGCGGCGTTGACAAACGGGTGAAAACGTACGTGGGGAATGGGTGGTCTCATGCTGTCGACAGGTAAAGTCGTGCGCTTCGACGAATTCAAGGGCTACGGGTTCGTGGCCCCCGACGAGGGCGGCGAAGACGTCTTCATCCACGTCAACGACTTGGAGTTCGACAAGCGGCTGCTCGCCCCGGGCGTACGGGTCGAATACTTCGCCGAACACGGCGACCGTGGACTGAAGGCCGGTCAGGTACGCATCAAAGACTCACCCAAGCCCGTGACGAGGGCTGCCGTTCCTGCCGTCGTACCCGACGCGGAAACAACCGACTACGACGATGTCGCGGGCGAGGGCGTCTCGCTCCAGGACTTCACCGTCGAACTCACCGAGGGTTTGCTGCGCGCGAACCGCTCGTTGACCGCTGAACAGCTTCTCGACGTGCGTCAGGTCGTCATCCGCATTGCGCAATCGCATCATTGGGTCGACAGCTGACCTGATCGATACAACTGTGCCCCGGCGAGACTTCACCGGGGCACAGTTGTAGGAAACCGACTCGCTACATCACAGCGGGATGTTCTTGTGGTCGCCGCGCAACGCGGGCGCACCGGCCAAGGCCGTCGCGATGATCGAACGGGTCTTGGCCGGCTCGATGACTTCGTCGACGACCCCGATGGCTACCGCGCGATCGACGCCGCCCGCGATGGTCTCGTGCTCGACCGTGAGACGGTCGTGCAGGGCCCCTCGCTCCTCGTCCGACGCCGCGGCGAGCGCCTTTTTGTGGAGGATGCCAACGGCGGCTTTCGCGCCCATGACGGCGACCTCCGAACCTGGCCACGCGTAGACAGCAGTCGCACCCAGTGCGCGCGCGTTCATGGCGATGTAGGCACCGCCGTAGATCTTGCGGGTCACGAGCGTGACGCGGGGAACCTTGGCTTCGGCGAACGCGTGCAGCAGCTTCGCGCCGCGGCGAACCACGCCCTCCCACTCCATGCTGACGCCCGGGAGATAACCGGGAACGTCGACCACGACGACGAGTGGAATGCCGAACGCGTCGCACAGTCGCACGAAACGGGCTGCCTTCTCTGCGCTTTCCGAATTGAGGCAACCGCCGAGCCGGATGGGATTGTTGGCGATGACACCGACTGTTCGACCGCTGAGACGACCGAGACCGACGACGATGCTGCGGGCCCACCCACCCTGAAACTCCTCGAAGGTGGACTCACCCTCGACGTTGTCGAGCAGCTCGTCGATGATGGGGTGTACGTCGTAGGCGCGACGGTTCGACTCGGGCAACAGAGCGCGTAGGTCGGTGTCGCCATGCTCGGCGGCCACGAGGTCGAAGGTGCCCTGCTCACTGAACATCGACACGAGCCTGCGGGCGCGGGTGAGCGCGTCCAGCTCGTCGTCGGCGACGATGTGGCAAACGCCCGACTTCTTGTGGTGAGTGTCGGGTCCGCCGAGAGATTCCATGTCGACCTGCTCGCCGGTGACACTGCGGACGACGTCCGGGCCGGTGACGAAGACGCGTCCCTCGGGAGCCATGATGACGACGTCGGTCAGCGCCGGACCGTACGCCGCGCCGCCCGCTGCAAAACCGAGTACGACGGAGATCTGCGGGACGAGTCCGGAAGCGCGGACCATCGCTTCGAACACGAGACCGACGGCGTGCAGTGCCTCGACCCCTTCGGCGAGGCGCGCACCGCCCGAATGCCAGATGCCGACGATCGGTACCCGGCGGTCGATGGCGGTGTCGATGGCGCCGACGATGTGCTTGCACCCGTCGACACCCATTGCGCCACCCATGACTGTGGCG
>NZ_JBAWFH010000330.1:0-2797 GCF_049591685.1 Rhodococcus sp. (in: high G+C Gram-positive bacteria)
GTATGGAATGTCCGGTTGAAGTAGGAGATAGTTGACAGCAACACCAGCCCCTTCAGTCACAGGAGTACACATGCGTCGCACTGTCCGCACATCGATCTTGGCCTCGACGGCCGCAATCGCCGCCGCCGTCGGTGCGGTCGCGCTGGCGCCCATCGCGTCGGCACAGGAAGAAGCTCCGGCCCCGATTCTCGGTTCCGCCGAGATGGAGTCCGCTGACCTCGTCGTCTCGCTCGGCACCACGTGCGTGAACAAGACGGCCGACAAGCCGGCCGACGGCCAGGTCGTCGCCCTCCAGGTGACCGTGAAGAACGTCGGCAAAGGCGCTGCTTCCGCGGTATCGGTCAACTACGGGGCGATCCCGGTACCGATGGGCGCAGTCACCGAAGACAAGATCGAGCCCGCCACCGAGTTCACCGCCACCGTCCCCAGCGGCGACGTCGAGTGGGTCTCCCGCCCGACCGGTGCGGTCGCATTCTCGCCGCAGCTCGACGCCAACTACCCGGACAACATCAAGGTCGAGTTCCTGAGCCGCGACTGCGCGCCGGTCGTCGAAGACGGCGAGGAGTAAGTCACAGCTTCGATACATACTGCGCCGCGACGAGCACCTGCCGTCGCGGCGCAGTGCTGTGCACTCTGAGCTGATTTTGTGGGTCGGGAACATTTCGGAGAACCCCTCCGTTGAGCTTTTCGACAGCCTTGAGTGGATGGGGCTCAAGTCCGAGTTGACGAATCGAAACTCGTCGAGGCAGACTTGAGCGCGGTTCGCTCAGCTAGGAACACATCAGCTACAAACAGGAGGAAACACTATGGCTCGTGCGGTCGGTATCGACCTCGGGACCACCAACTCGGTCGTGTCCGTCCTCGAGGGCGGCGAGCCGGTTGTGGTCGCCAACTCCGAGGGATCACGCACCACCCCGTCGATCGTCGCTTTCGCCAAGAACGGCGAAGTGCTGGTCGGCCAGCCCGCGAAGAACCAGGCGGTGACCAACGTCGACCGCACGATTCGATCCGTGAAGCGCCACGTCGGCACGGACTGGAACGTGGAGATCGACGGTAAGAAGTACACGCCGCAGGAGATCAGCGCGCGCACGCTGCAGAAGCTGAAGCGCGACGCCGAGGCCTACCTGGGTGAAGAAATCACCGACGCGGTCATCACCGTTCCCGCGTACTTCGAGGACGCACAGCGTCAGGCGACCAAGGAAGCCGGCCAGATCGCCGGCCTCAACGTGCTGCGCATCGTCAACGAGCCCACCGCGGCTGCTCTCGCATACGGCCTGGACAAGGGCGACAGCGAGCAGACCATTCTGGTCTTCGACCTCGGCGGCGGCACATTCGACGTGTCCCTGCTGGAAATTGGCGACGGTGTCGTCGAGGTCCGCGCGACGTCCGGCGACAACCACCTCGGTGGCGACGACTGGGACGAGCGCATCGTGACCTGGCTCGTCGACAAGTTCAAGGCTCAGAACGGCATCGATCTGACCAAGGACAAGATGGCCCTGCAGCGTCTGCGTGAGGCTGCCGAGAAGGCGAAGATCGAACTGTCCTCCGGGCAGAGCACCTCGATCAACCTCCCGTACATCACGGTGGACGCGGACAAGAACCCGCTGTTCCTCGACGAGCAGCTCAGCCGCTCCGAGTTCCAGAAGATCACCTCCGACCTGCTCGACCGCACCCGTGCGCCGTTCCAGGCAGTGGTCAAGGACTCCGGCATCGCCGTCAAGGACATCGACCACGTCGTACTCGTCGGCGGTTCGACGCGTATGCCTGCCGTCTCCGAGCTGGTCAAGGAACTCTCCGGCGGACGTGAGCCCAACAAGGGCGTCAACCCGGACGAGGTCGTGGCCGTCGGTGCTGCACTGCAGGCCGGTGTGCTCAAGGGTGAGGTCAAGGACGTTCTGCTCCTCGACGTCACGCCGCTGTCCCTCGGCATCGAGACCAAGGGTGGCGTGATGACCAAGCTCATCGAGCGCAACACCACCATCCCGACGAAGCGGTCCGAGACCTTCACCACCGCTGACGACAATCAGCCTTCGGTGCAGATTCAGGTCTTCCAGGGCGAGCGCGAAATCGCGTCGCACAACAAGCTCCTCGGCTCGTTCGAGTTGACCGAGCTACCGCCTGCTCCTCGCGGCGTGCCCCAGATCGAGGTCACCTTCGACATCGACGCCAACGGCATCGTGCACGTCACGGCCAAGGACAAGGGCACCGGCAAGGAAAACACGATCAAGATCCAGGACGGCTCAGGCCTGTCCAAGGAAGAGATCGACCGCATGGTCGCCGACGCGGAAGCTCACGCCGACGAGGACAAGGCTCGTCGCGAAGAGGCCGAGGTCCGCAACCAGGCCGAGTCCCTCGTCCACCAGACGGAGAAGTTCGTCAAGGACAACGAGGACAAGGTCGACGCCGAGCTCAAGGGACGCGTCGAGTCGGCCATCGAAGAGGCCAAGACGGCTCTCGCCGGCAGCGACATCTCGGCAGTCAAGACCGCCGTGGAGAAGCTCTCGACCGAGTCGCAGGCTCTCGGGACGGCCATCTACGAGGCTCAGGCCAACGAGCAGGGCGGCGCCGAAGGCGGAGCGCAGGCTGCTGACGACGGTGTCGTCGACGCCGAGGTTGTCGACGAGCCGTCCGACTCGGACAAGAAGTGAGCTCGGAAAACACCGAGCAGGAACCGGTCACTTTCGTGGACAAGCGAAAGATCGATCCCGAGACCGGTACCGCACGGGAAGGTGACGCAGTTCCGGAGCCCTTCGCGGGCACAGGCACTGCGCCCCAACCCGACTCGGTGGAGGAAGGG
>NZ_JBAWFH010000331.1:0-34043 GCF_049591685.1 Rhodococcus sp. (in: high G+C Gram-positive bacteria)
CCCTCAGTAAAAGTAGGACGAGCCGAACGATCAGCGGCCGGACCGGTCTCGAGACCGGTCCGGCCGCTGATCGTTCGGCTCGTCCTACTTTTACTGAGGGTCTTCCTGAGTCAACGCCCGATATCCCTTGGCGCCCGCTCGGTCGACAGCAGCCTTCACCAGACCGAACACTGCACCGTGGATCGCAGCCGCAATGAGAACTTCTTGAATCGACTTGTTCAGGTCTTTCGGATCGGGAGCCTTGGGCTCGTTGTCGCCGACCCGCTTCCAGACCTGCTTGAACACTGCTCCTGCCAGCACACCGCCCAGCACGCTCATCCCGAGGGAGAGCGGTTTGTACATCGCCTTCGATACGGTGCTCATCGGTAGGACCTCCTCGATCGACGACGACGCAGAATCACCGTCACCAGCAGCGCTGCCAGGACACCGCCGACCGCTGCCGCGAGAATTTGTGGGTTCTCCTGCGCCACCGCCTTGGCGCGGTCCGCCTGGAACGCAGCCTCGTTCTGCACGCGGGCCGGCACATCGGCTTTGGCCGCGAGAGCAGCAACGGTCTCGGCCACCTCGGCCCGCTGCTCCTCGATACTGGGTGCGTCTTCGATACCGGGGGTTTCTTCGATACCGTGGGCGTCGTCGGGGACGCTTGCGCCCGACGTCTCAGCGTGTTTACCGGTCATGACTTGATTCCTTTCTTGATTGCCGCGATGTCGTCGCCAACGCTCGCCGCGGTGTCCTGCGGAACGGGCGGTACGGCCTTCTTCGCCTTCGAGGCACCCACCGCTGCGAGCAGCCCACCGATCACCAGCACGGCGATCGCCACGATCAGCGCGGCGAGCCACGGCGACAACACCGTCGCCAAGCCGAGTACTGCAGTCGCGACCAGCGTTGCGAGGCCGAGGAACAACAGAATCGCGCCGAATCCGGAGATCCCGACACCGATCCCCACGCGTGTTCCCTTGCTCTTCACCTCATCCATACCGGATCGGATTTCCGAGCGCACCAGCGTCGAGACCTGGTCGCTCAGTCGTTCGACGAGTTGCACCGTCGATAGGTCGGCAACCGGTGATCGTCGACCGGATGCTTCCCTGGCCGCTGACGAAAAACCCTGTGCGGATCGAGGATCCGTCGATCTTTCTTCCATTGTGTCTCCCGTATCTTCTCGTTCTTCGGTGCGCGACTCGTGACTCTCGCGCAGTCGACGACCCTGCTCGACGGCCTCGCGGTCTTTCTGTTCGTTCTTTTCCGACACCCGCGTGTCGCGAGGGGGCAACTGCAGTCGCTCTTCGGCCTCGATCCCCGCTTGAAGCTGGCGTCCGCGTTCGAGTTCGGAATCGAGCTCGGCTCCGAACAACAGCGCCAGGTTGGTGATCCACAGCCACAGCAGAAAGACGATGGCTCCGGCCAGCGAGCCGTAGGTTTTGTTGTAGCTACCGAAATTCGCAACGTAGAACCCGAATGCGACGGTGGCGAGCAGCCACACCACGATGGCGACCGCCGCACCCGAACTGATCCAGCGGAACTTCGGCTGTTGCACATTCGGGGTCGCGTAGTACAGCAGTGCAACCGCCAGGACGACGAGGACCAGGACGAGCGGCCACTTCGCGATGTTCCACACCGTGAGCGCCGTTTCGCCGAGTCCTACTGCTTCACCGATGGCCGTGGCGATCGGCCCGCTGATAGCCAACATCGCTGCAGCGCAGGCGATCAGCGTCAACGCCACCAGTGTCACCAGAAGCATTACCGGCCGAAGTTTCCACACCGGCCTGCCTTCCTCCACCTCGTACATGCGGTTCATGGCGCGGCCGAACGCCCCGACGTATCCCGATGCCGACCACAGCGCACCGGCGATACCGGTCACCAGAGCGAAACCCGCGGCAGGGGCTTGAACCAGCTGTTCGATCGGTCCTCGCAGTGTGTCGACGGCGGTGGACGGCCCGAGGTCGGAGACGACCTGAAGGACTCCGTCCACCGTTGCCTGCCCTTGGCCGAAGACACCGAGCAGCGACACGATGGCCAGAATCGCGGGAAACAGGGACAGCACCGCGTAATACGTCAGAGCGGCGGCGAGATCGGTGCACTGGTCCCGCGAAAACTCACGTGCCGTCTTCTTCGCAACGAACACCCAGGACGGCTTGGTCAGCTCGGTCGGTGACTCCGCCTTGCGCGGATCGTCGGGGTCGGCCTCGACGGGAGCGGGCGGAGGAGAGTTGTCGGTCACCCTCGCCCCATACCCGTCCCCCCGGGATGAAAACTTTGCCCGTCTCTCGAGTGCGTGTGAACTCCACCGACACGGGTATGACCAACACGTGGCGCGTCGGTGCGATCGATGCCGACACCGCCGCGTACTTGCCGCGCCCGATACGGCGTCGCCGACGCTGTCGCGCGGTCGATCGAGAGGTTTCACAGATGTCCCAACGCAATACCGTCGTCCGCGCTCTGCACGATGCCGGAGCCGCAGCGTGGTTCGGCGGTTCACTGATGGGCGCCATCGGCGTCAACGGCGCGGCTACTGCCGTGCACGACCCCCGCGATCGCGCGCGCGTCGCCGCCGTGGGTTGGGCCAAGTGGGCACCCGTGAACGCTGTCGCCATCGGTGCGCACCTCGTGGGCGGGGCCGGCATCCTGTGGGCCAACCGTGATCGCGCCAAGCATCAGCAGGGCGTCACCGCGAACACCACGATCAAGATCGTCGTCACCGGAGCGGCGTTGGCAGCCACCGCGTACAGCGGATTGCTCGGCGCAAAGACCACCGAGGCCACAGGTCGACCTGTCGATTCGGCCACCGAGCCCTCGACCGGAACGCCACCGGAAGCCGCTGCGGCGCAAAAGAAGCTGCAGTATCTGCAGTACGTCATTCCGGTTCTGACGGGCACCATCGTGGTCCTCGGCGCTCAGCAGGGTGAGCAGCAGCGTCCCGCGCAGATTCTTGCCGGTGTCGCCAACAAGATCGTGGCTCGCTCGAGCTGACCGACCGTGCTTCGACGACGGTCACCGGCGGATCATGCTCTCGACGTCACCCCGCTCGACGTCGAGGGCTATCTGAGGCGGTGGTCGGAGCTACACGGGAGCATCGACCCGTCGACCTCACGGTTGGTCGATCCCTGGCTTCGTGCGATGTACGCCGTCGGCAGGCCGTTGGTGAACAGGTCGGTGTCACCGCACACCATCACCGTTGTAGGCGTCGCGATGGCTTTCGGTGCCGTCGCGACGTCGATTCCCGGGACCCGTTGGCCGCTGGTCGCTGCGCTGCTCGTATTGCTGTCCGCAGCTTTGGACGGAGTCGACGGAGCGGTAGCCGTCATCGGGAGGTCGGAGAGCCGCTGGGGGTATGTCCTGGACACGGTGGCAGACCGGTGCAGCGATCTGTGCTTTCTGGCGGTGGCGTGGCTTCTCGGCGCGCCGCCCGGTTTACTCGTGGTCACGGGCGCTCTGACGCTCCTGCACGAGGGCGCGCGGGCTCGTGCGATCGGTACGGGCGCGCACAATGTCGGGACGCTCACGGTGTGGGAGCGTCCGTCCCGCGTGATCACGGCACTCGTCATCACGGTGGGCGCGGGGTTCGCGCCGTCGAGTAGCGCGTTCGTTGCCCTGATGGGCAGCGTCGTCGGAACCGCCTTGGCCGCTATCGGTTTCGTTCAGTTGATGGTTCTGCTGTACCGACGCCTTCGCTGACGTCGTTCTCGTCCGAACGGTCGTAGGTGAGGCGGTCGTATCGATAGAGCACGACCCACCCGACGAGCACCAGCACGTGGAGCAGAAACATCCACAGCGCCACGGCAATTCCGCCGCCGATGACGTCGAGCCCACCGAACGGTGCGCCCAGGTCGACCGGAATGTTCAGGAAGAGCACAAATCCCTGCACGAAACCGGCGATGATCGACGACGTCACGAGGGATCCGGCAACCAGGGTGCGCCAGCGTATTCGGTGTGGGGCGACCACCCGGTACACCCAGGCCAGAGGAACGGCCAAGACCAGCCACAGGCATTGGAACCCCAACCAGACGCGAAGAACGAGTTCGGCGCTTCCCCCGTCGGTCGTAGTTTTGGCCAGGCCCTCCGAGGCGACGAGCAACACCAGCAGCAGTCCCGGGGCGAACAGTGCGAACGGCACGACGAGCAGTCGGCCTCGCCACCCGACGAACCGTTCCGTGACGGGCGTGAGTCGAACGAGCGCGCGCCGAAGACCCTCGCCGTAAAACGTCGCGGGGAAGACGGCGATCGCGATGCCGAGGGGACCGAGATTCACGCCGGCCTGAACCAGGGCCGCCAATGCCGCGCGCGCACCGAGCGTGTCAGGCAAGAGCAACGCCATATCGGCGAATCGGTCGACTACCCATTCCGTCGATGTGAGCGCGGAACATGCACGAATGGTCAGCAGCAGCAGAGGAACGATCGCGATCGCGGCATAGAAGGTCAGACCACCCGCAACGATTGCGGTGTCCTCGCGGCCCATGATGCGGCCCGCTTGACCAACCGCCACCCGTACCCGAGCAAGGAACACACGGACGACGCCCCGGGTGCCGGCGCCGCCCGCGTTCTTCGTTCGACCGGAGTCAGGCAAGGACCACGTCGACACCCTGGACGGACCGCAGGAACGGGCAGATCGACTTGGCCTGCTTCAGAACGTCGTCCGGCGCGGCGAAGTCGGGAAGGGTGACCGAAAGCGAATAAGCCGCGTCGTAACCGACCCCGTCGGTGTCCGTGAGCGTCACCTCGCCCTCGATCGAGACGTTGTCGAAACTTTCCCCGGCGGTACCCGCAGCGATTCGGACGGATTCGAGGAGGCACGACGCCAGTGCGGCCGCCATCAGTTCTTCCGGGTTGGTCGCGCCCCCCGCGCCACCGAGCTCGGTGGGTTCGTGGACCTCGAGCGACAACGCGCCGCCGCTCGATTCGACGGACCCTGGCTTCGCGGTCACCGTTGCTGTGTAGAGGTTGTTGGCCATGGTCCTGGCATGACCGTAAATCGCGCGTACGAAACGTCCGCGGTTGCCCGCCGACCGTACCGACGCGGCTATGCTGGCGACGTTCCCCCACCAGCGACCCGAGGCCACCGACATATGAGCGCGATACTGCGCCGCACCAGTGCAGAACAGCATCGCTTCCTGTCGAGATTCGACACGCGTACCGCGATGGTCATCGCGAGTGCCTCCGGCGCGCTGCCACTTCTGGCGATCGCGTTGATGTCTCCTTCGTTCCTTCGGCCCGGTGCGTTGCCGCTGCTCACCGCAATTGTCGCGTTCACTGCCGTCACCGTGCTGTTCGCCGTCAAGGTCGGCCGGCTGACCGACACGCAGTTCGCAGTCCTCGGGTCCGGCGGAATGGTCGGCGTAGCCATCTCCGCGTACCTCATCGCAGATCCCGCAGGTACCCGTGCTGTCACGTCGATGCTGGCGGTCGTTCCCGCAATCGCCGCATCGGGATCTCCGCAACGCGTCACAATGACACTCACTGCCGCATCGGTTGCACTCGCGACGTGGTTGTCGTACGTCTCGCTGTCGCAGTCGGGGCTTGCTGTCACCTCGGTCGCGGTCGGAGCTGCGGCAACCACCGTTGTGGTGCCCGTTATTCTCATCGCTGCTCTTCGGCGGTCGTTGTTCGCCGTCAACGGCCGACTCAACGTCCTCGCCAACACCGACCCTCTGACGCGCTTGCTCAACCGCCGCGGAATGATGTCTCAAGTAGAGGCGCTGCTCGACAAGACATGCGAGAAGCGTGGGCAGATCTCGGCATTCGTCGTCGACATCGACCACTTCAAAACGGTCAACGACAGCCTCGGTCATGCCACCGGCGACCGCGTCCTCGTCACCATCGCCGAGGCCCTCATCCACGCCACCGACCGCACCGGTTCCCACGAGGCAATCGTCTCGCGCATCGGCGGCGAAGAGTTCCTCGTACTGACCGAGGTGACGCCGCGGAGCCCTCTCGACACGGCCATCCTCGAGCGTGTCCGTGCCGAATGCGAGGTGACGGTCAGCGTCGGTTCGGTGACCGTGGACGTTCGCGGCGCTTTGGACCCGCGCCTGACATACGGGTCCTCGATCCACAGTCCGCATGTCGAGCAGGTGGTCGACACGATCATGCACGCGGCCGACAACGCGCTGTACGAGGCCAAGACCGGAGGGCGCGACCGTTCGTCCCACGCCGGCACGATTCTGGTGACGTGGCAGGCGCACCGCCCCGTCGAGCGAGCCGAACTCCACTCCGAAGTCGAACGCCACCCCTCGTCTTGAGTCGCGTCAGGCCACCGCCGAAGACAGGCTGTCACTGGTGAGGGCGTGCGAATCCCGCACCATGGATTCCCAGATGCCCGCCTGCGCCTCACGACCGATGGTGTCGCGATCCCACCACATCAGGCGCGTGCGGTATTCCTCGCTCGGGTATGCGGCCGCGGGTACGTTCACGTCGATACGGCCACCCGACGACTCCCACTGCCGCAGCACGTGGTCGGCAGCGCTGGCGAACAGGTAGCGGCTGCCGGTGAGCTCCATGGTCGGCAACGCAGTCCTCGCGAGCATGGCCGAGACCGTTCGTCCGGACCCCCCTGATCCGACCCATGCGCTCTTCATCTCGACGATCCCGTGCGGAAGCCGCGAGCGCAGTTGACTCGCGACGACCACGAGACCGGGCGAATCTTCCCACTCGGTCAGAACGTGCGACTGCTCGATCACTGTGTACGGCCCCTGCGCGCGGACCCCTCCGAGCATGTCGCCCTGACGGTCGAGCACGACGTAGAACAGCGTCGTGGTCGCACCCGAGGCGACCTCGTCGATGTCGAGCGCGCGGGTCACGCCGTGTCGCGAATACGATGACCACGCACCGTCGACGTATCTGGACCACAATTCCGGAGCGGCCGCGGGAGTGGCCGCGACGAGTTCCATCGAGCCGTCGGCCGAAATGGACGACCGCGGGCCGTAGGAGAGCGCGGAAAGACCCGGCCTCTGTGCCCGGCGGGGTCGCGCGGCTCGCAGATCACGGCTCGGAAAATGAACGGGCACTGCGGTTGCGAGACTGTCTGTCTGTACGGACACGTGTACCTCCTGGGTGAACGAACCAGGTCGCGGGTGCAACCCGGTGGGGGGTCGCTGCGACACCTCGTACCCGCGTCGACAGCCTGCTCCGGTGGCAGTGCCTTCATTCTCCCTGGTTGTGGTGCTTCTGCGCCCGCCCTGTGCCCGACGAGCACCGTCGGGAACGGCCCTGGTGATGAGATCGCACACACGCGTACAGGGGAACTTCCAACGGCTTCGAGCCAATTTTGTGTCGAGTCACGACCTCGCGGTGGCACTGCCGTCATCACAGTGAGTGCTCGCGTGGGCTACTTTGACGGCAACGACACCACACACTGCGGGTTGTCGAGAACTCTTACGAACGAGGGTGACGTGGCAGAACATCGCGTGTTGAATCCAGATCACGACGACGACCGTTCGACGGTCGACGAGCTCACCGCGCGCGGGGACACACGAATCCTCGATACCACGGCGGCTCAGCTGCACTCGCTGCGTGCTCTGGTTCCGGCGCCGCCCGCGGGCATGAGCGAGGAGACGCTGCGATGGGTGTACTACCCATGGCGGGCATCACTTGTTCGCGTGCTCGGCCCCCTGGGTTTCCGCGCACTTCGACTCGACCGCAACAGAAACAAGATCACAGCGCCCGAGCAGCAGAACATGTCCGCACTGCGAGTCGGGGTCGTGGGGCTCAGCGTCGGGCACGCAGTTGCACACACGCTTGCCATCGAGGGGTTGTGCGGCGAGCTCAGGTTGGCCGATTTCGACGACCTCGATCTGTCGAACCTCAACCGAGTTCCCGCATCACTGTTCGATCTGGACGTCAATAAAACTTTGGTGGCGGCGCGCCGCATTGCAGAACTGGACCCGTACCTGACGGTGCTGACGTACCCGGAGGGGCTGATCGAATCGACCTTCGACCGTTTTCTCACCGGCCTCGACATCGTGATCGACGAATGCGACTCCCTCGACACCAAGCTGCTGTTGCGTGAGCACGCGCGCAGGCGCGGTATTCCAGTCGTGATGGAGACGAGCGACGGTGGCATCCTCGACGTCGAGCGCTTCGATCTCGAGCCGGACAGGCCACTCCTGCACGGACTCCTGGGCAACCTCGACGCTTCCGCCCTCTCCGATATCACGCCGGAGCAGAAGGCCCCCCTGGCCGCGCGCATTCTGGACCCCACGAAGCTGACAGCCCGCATGCTCGCGTCGATTCCGGAGATCGGTAAGACGTTGTCGACCTGGCCGCAACTCGGAAGCGATGTGGCACTCGGCGGCGCGTCCGTGGCCGCGGTTGTTCGTGCGTTCGGACTCGGCGCGGCACCGAGTTCGGGCCGGGTCCGCATCAACCTCGATGCGCACGTCGCCGAAATCGCAGGGGTGGACTCCCCCTAGCCGTAGGGCTTGCGGGCCGTCTCGGGGTCGCCGTAGGTGATCGCGCGTTCGCGACGAGAGTTCGTCGCCAGGGTGACGGCCCAGTTCACCAGCGTCCCTACCCGGTTGCGATTCCCGGAGAGGAATGCGATGTGGATGACCCCCCAGGACAGCCAGCCGAGCAAGCCGGACATTCGGATCGGTCCGGCCTGAACCAGCGCATGCCCGCGCGCGATGTACGCCGCTGTGCCGAGGTCGTGGTACTTGAACTTCTTGCGCGCACGCCCGCGGCCAGGGGACGTCGTGCTGTCGGACGCCGTCTCCGCGACATCGTGCGCAATGACGGCACCCACATGCCGACCGCCCTGCATGGCGACCTCGGCGACTCCGGGGAGATCGTCGAGAGACGCCATGTCCCCCACCACCCACACGTTCGGGTGGCCCGGCACGGACAGATCGGGCTCTACGGCGATCCGGCCCGACCGGTCCTGCTGCACTCCCAGAGCGTTCGCGAGTGTGCGCGCAAAAGGCACGGCTTCGACGCCTGCAGTCCACAGGATCGTTCGCGTGCCGTATCGGGTGACCGTTTTGGGCTCCGCTTTCGTTGTTGTCTCGACGAAAGTACCGGTGACGTCCGTGACGTGTACTCCGAGATGGGTTTCCACGCCGACGACATCGAGCGTCTCCTGTGCGCGGGCGGACAGTCTGTGATCGAAGGAGGGTAGAACGCGGTCGCCGCTGTGCAGCAACAGAACACGAGCTTCACCGGGGTCGATGGATCTGAATTCGTGTGCGAGCGCTCGCACTGCCAATTCTCTTATCTGCCCGGCCAATTCGACACCCGTGGGGCCACCGCCTGCCACGGCGAAAGTCAGCCACGGCTTTCGCTCCTCCGCCGTCGATAGCGACTCCGCCATCTCGAACGAAGCAATCACCTTGCGACGGATGGTCAGCGCATCGTCGAGAGTCTTCATCCCCGGCGCGTGCTGAATGTACTCGTCGTGCCCGTGGTAAGACTGGCGCATCCCAGCGGCGACGACGAGGTAATCGTATTTCAGCTCGTACTTCGACCCGTCGAAGCGACTGGTGGTCACCACCCGCGCTTCGGCGTCGATGTCGGTGGCTTCACCGAGCGCCACGTGCGCATTCTCCTGCTTTCTGAGCAAATGCCGGAGGGGACTCGAGATGGAACCCTGCGACAGCAGACCCGTCGCGCACTGGTACAGCAGCGGTTGAAAGACGTGGGACGTTCCACGCTCGAGCACAGTCACCGCCACGTCGGCTCGCCGCAGTCGACGCGCGGCATACAACCCCCCGAAACCACCACCGATGATCAGAACGTGAGGCCTGCCCGGCGCTGTCATACGCGTTGCTCCTACGGGTCGGTGACGAGTCGAACGGGTACCGGAAAGCCCGGCGAGAAAGACGTTATCCGTCTTCACGACCCTCGCGCATCACCCGCTCGGCGTGGCATGCGGGTGATTAGGAAGTCGTATCGAGGGTATCGGTCCGGTGCACACAGCAGAGGGGAATTGCTCATCATGACCGCCGACAGCCTGGACCGGACCGCACCGGCCCATATGCTCGCCGAACCCACCGGTTTCGACGCCACCGGTTTCGACACCACCGGCCCGACAGCCGGTGGCGTCGGGGCGACCGAACCGCCCGCAGCGCTACCGCTCCTGATCGAGCTGCCCTCCGTGAGATTCTTGCTCGATGTGCTCGGAGCTCTGGCCTTGTTCACCACAGCGGCCATCTCGCTGTCGACACGTGACGCCGTGTTCGTCACGATTACCGTGGGCATCTTCGTCCTCGCCGCACGCGCAGCGAGGTACGTCCGTCGTGACTAGCGACCGTCGATGAAATCGCCGATTCCCGAATACCTCGCGACCGTCCTGCGTGATTGTGGTGACCTCGACGACGGCGCGATCCCTGAGGGCAACATCGAACTCGAACGTGCCGATCCCGACTTTTTCGCGGTGGCTCTGGCCACCGTGGGAGGTTCGGTTCACACGGCCGGCGACGCGGACGCCGAGTTCTCCATCCAGTCGATCGCCAAAGCACTGACCTACGCCCTGGCCATCGACGACAACGGCCGAGACACGATGCTCGGCGTCGTCGATGTCGAACCGTCCGGTGATTCGTTCAACGAGATATCGCTGGAGCCGGACACTGGTCGGCCGCGCAACGCGTTGATCAATGCAGGCGCGTTGGCTGTGCATTCGATGGTGAAGGCCGAGTCGGCCGCCGAACGAGTGGACCGAATTCGGGCATTGCACAGCACACTCGCCGGACGCATACTGTCCATCGACGAAGCCGTCCACCGAGCCGAGATGGCGTCGGACGACCGCAACACCGGAATTGCCCATCTGCTCAAAGCCGTCGGGATTCTGGGCGCCGATCCTGGTGAGGTCGTCGAAGGGTATTCAGGTCAGTGCAGCATTTCCGTCAGCTGTCGTGACCTGGCGACGATCGCGGCAGTGATGGCCAACGGGGGCATCAGTCCGTCGACCGGGAAGCGGGTGTTGGACGTCGGCACCAACAGGCACGTGTTGGCGACGATGGCAACCTGCGGCATGTACGACGGATCCGGCAACTGGATGTCGACGGTCGGCATTCCTGCGAAAAGCGGTGTCGCCGGCGCGATCATCGGCGTGTTGCCGGGCCAGGTCGGCATCGCCGTCGTATCTCCGCGCCTCAACGAGCACGGCAACAGTGTGCGCGGAGTTGCCGTGTTCGAACGCCTCTCCCGCGATCTCGAGCTACACATGATGCACGTGAGTCCCACCGGACAGTCTGCTATCCGTGCGATCGGTGAAGAAGAAGGTTCGACCTCGATCGATCTGCAGGGTGATCTGCGCTTCGCCGGCGCCGAATCGGTGATCGTCCGGCTCACGGAAGGTTTTCCCGAACACCACACCATTGTTTTCGACCTCGAGCACGTCAGAGCCGTGGACGACGCCGCCAGAGGTCTGTTGAGGCAGGCGTTCGAGAGACTTCGCGAAGACGGCCACGAGGTCGAGGTGCGCGATCCGCACGAACTGATGTGAGCCGCGACGTTTCCGTGACGCCGGTGCAGGGAACAGGAGCGACTATGGCATCAACTTCTTTGTGGCTCGACCGCCCGGACCGGCGGCACTACAACGCGGTCGATTTCGAACAACACTACGACACCGTGGTGGTCGGCGCCGGTCTGACCGGCCTGGTGACAGCGTTGATGTTCGCCCGTGCAGGCGACAAAGTCGCCGTTTTGGAAGGGCGGTCGATCGGGTCCGTCACCACGGGCAACACGACGGCGAAGATCAGTGTTCTGCAGGGAACGAAGCTGTCGTCCATCGCGTCGAAGCACTCGCACGACATCGTGTCGAAGTACGCCTCGGGAAACATCGCGGCCCAGTCGTGGTTACTCGACTACTGCAGGTCTCGCGGTATCGCGTACCAGACCGAAGATGCCTATACCTATGCCACGACTGCAGACGGCGACAGAATGGTTCGCGAAGAACTCCGCGCCGCGATCGGCGTCGGCATCGAAGCTGCCTATCGTACCGAGACCGAACTGCCTTTCCCGGTGACTGGAGCCGTCGTCGTGCCCGACCAGGCACAGTTCGATCCGATGGATGCGTTGCTCTCTCTCGCCGAGGACGTCACCGAGAACGCGAGCCACATCAGTGAGGGCATTCGCGTTCTGTCGGTACATCGGGCAATCGGCCATGTGGACGTCAAGACCAGTTGTGGGACCGTGAAGGCCGGCCGCGTCGTACTCGCCACCGGGATTCCCATTCTCGACCGCGGCGGGTTCTTCGCGCGAATGGAACCGTTGCGGTCGTATGCCGCCGCCTACACGATCGAGCAACCGGTTCCCCGGGGGATGTACCTGTCGGCGGATTCGCCCGACCGTTCGTTGCGGTACGCGCCGAGTCCGAAAGGCGACCTGCTACTGGTCGGCGGGAACGGACACGTAGTGGGCCGCGAACGTTCCCCCCAGGCCCAGATCGACGACCTCGATGCCTGGACCGCGCAACACTTCGCCGGCGCAGAGCGGGTCTACCGTTGGTCGGCCCAGGATTACGAGTCGATCGACATGCTGCCCTATGCCGGCCCGCTTCTCCCCGGAGACGACCGGATCCTGGTGGCAACCGGATACGACAAGTGGGGCATGACCAACGCCGTTGCATCGGCAATGGTGTTGACGCAACGCATCTTCGGCGGCGTGGCGACATGGGTCGACGCGTTCGACAGCTGGAATGTTCACGAGCTGACGGGCGTGGTCACCGCAGCGAAACTGAACGCGGGAGTCGGTTTCTATCTGACCAAGGGCTGGATCGAACCGATTCTGTCCGGAACACCAACGGGCGTTCCCGCAGAGGGCGAAGGACGGATCGAACGTGGGGTGACACCGCGGGCCGTGTGCACCGTGAACGGTGTGACACACACGGTATCGGCGGTATGCCCCCACCTCGGCGGAATCGTCACGTGGAACGACGCCGAAAGGTCATGGGACTGCCCACTGCACGGATCCCGATACGCGCCCGACGGCTCAGTGCTCGAGGGCCCGGTCACTTCCGGCCTGTCGTGAGCAACGCGCGAAGCGTCTCTCAGTTCTCGCGCCGTCGAGCATGCTCGAGCAAAGAGGCGATGGAGAAAGACAGTGTGTCGGCGAGGATGTCCGCCGGTTCACCGTCGAATTGTTTCCGCTCGGCGGACATCACTCCTCGATCGCACGCGGCAATCCATACCGTGCCCGGTGGTTGTTCCTCTTGCGTTTCGGGGCCGGCTTCACCCGTCACGGCGATCGCCATGTCGGCGCCCAACAGTTCGGCGGTACTGCGCGCCATTGTGGACGCCGCAGTTTTACTGACCACCGGCCCATCGGGCACTCCGAGCAACGAATGTTTGACGTCTTTGGCGTAGGCGACGATTCCGCCTTTGAACCACTCCCCCGACGACGGAGCCTTGCCGAGCATGGAGGCGAGGTTTCCTGACGTCAGCGATTCTGCGACGGCGATCGTGATGTCGTGCCGCACCGCGAGTTCGGAAATTTCTTCGCACAGCGACGTCAGATCTCCGTCGGTGGACACGCGCTCCTCCGGATCGGTACTCACGGCTTCCTTCCCTCGAGCACGACCAATTCTTCTGTCCGACGCCCGATGTCGAGCTGTCCCGTCGCCTCGAGCCACTGCGCCCTCTCGTGCATGACCGGTCCGAACGGAATGATTTCTCGTCGAACGACGTCTGCGGTCAGCCCGCTGGCTCTCAGTTGATCGAGAGACTCGTCGACGCCGGAGAACTCCGACTGAACGAACAGCACGACCCCGCCTGGGCTGAGCATCTCGAATGCATTGGCGCACAACAGGTCGAGCACGATGCGGCCACGATCGCCGGCATCCCAGGCGCGATGAAGACCCATTCCCGACGGGTCCGACGGCGACGGCACGTACGGAGGATTGGAGACAATCACGTCGAACGGGCCCAGTTCCACTGCATCGGCGATGGTGCCCAAGCGTGCGTCGACGTGCACGTCGTTCTCTGTCGCATTGCCCAGGGCACAGGCAACTGCCCGCTCGGAGATGTCGTACGCGTACACCTCTCGGGCTCCGCTTCGCGCGGCCTCGATCGCTGCGATGCCACTGCCGGTGCACAAATCGAGCACCCGACCGCCGACGAGAGACCCGTGTGATGCGATCTCGCTGCACAACAAGAACGAATCCTCTTGCGGCGCATAGACGCCATCCTCGGCAGTGATGGATGGGTATGTGCGTTCTCGGGCAGCGGTCACAGGCACCTCCGTAGTTGGTACTCGAGATTGCCCCGCCCCCGACCAGTGCAAACCACCGCATTCACAGACGCCGGGATCAAATTCGATGGAGCCGTGATCCTGCGGTGCGCAGGTGCCGTCGTGGCTCGTGTATCGGCACCACCGAATTCGACATCATCGAACGGTAGAGGGTCAGATACCCGGCGAGCATGGTGTGCGCGGAGCAGTGTCGAACGGCATGCTCGCGAACGGCTTCGCGTGCCAGCGCGACGGTACGAGGAATTGCTGCGGCAAGCGCGCGCACATCGTCGGCAGGAACCAGCGTTCCGCACCCATCGGCCACGATCTCAGGTATGCCCCCTCGCGCGAACGCAGCCACGGGTGTCCCACAGGCCAGCGCCTCGGCAACGACCAATCCGTACGGCTCGTCCCAGGTCGGCGTGACCAAAGCGGCAGCTGCTCCGCCGACCAACGCCGTGAGCTCTTGCTGATCCAGATGTCCGACGTATGTGATCAGCGGCCCCAGGCGCGGACCGATCTCGCGGGCGAAGTAGTGCGGATCCGAGACCGGCCCCGCGAGCCTCAACGGGTACCCCGCGAGTTCAGCGGCATCGATGGCCATGTGCGGCGCCTTCTCGGGCGTGAACCGTCCGGACCAGACGAGGTAATCCCCGCCCGGCCCTTCGTGCCAGCCGTCGACGTCGACTCCGTTCGGGACGATGTCGACATTGTCGACAATGCCGTCCCACATCGAGGCCGTATGGCGGCTGACGGCCGCGAAGCGGCTTCCGACACCACCCGACGCTCCGATCGCCGACTCGATCCATGGGGTCGGTGGCGTGTGCAGCGTTGTCAAAAACGGCGTGGTGAGCGTGGGTGCCATGGCGATGGGCAGGTAATGGAGGCTGTGATTGTGGATGACGTCGAACCGAGGGTCTGACGCCAGCGACAGCATCAGTTTCTGGTAGGCGTGATGGTCGGACATGAAGCGGTCGGACGGCATCGACACGTCCGCTTTGGCCCTAGCGCTCAGCTCGAGAATCTCCACTTCCATGAACTCGCTCTTCAGCGCGGGATCCGATCCGGGCGCAGCGAACAGGGTGACGTTGTGTCCTGCTTCGACGAGCGATCGCGTCAGATGCCAGGTGTGCGCTTCGAGGCCACCCGCAAACGGCTGTTTGATCGGAAACCTGTTCGATGCGATCAAAGCAATGTTCAACGTGTCAGAATGCACCTTCGACCACCGTCACTCGGTTCACCCGATTATCGAACGCACACTCGCTCACGCACACTCCCTCATCTTCAGTCTTTGCGGTAGATCCGCGGCGGACGAGCTGTACCCGTTATTTGACCTGACAAACAACAGTACGAGCCCCCGGGGGTGTTGCCTGGCCGACGGGCGGGGTGTTGTCCCGCCAGCCGGCGATGGTTGACGCGTCATTCCGAGGGGTAGACACGTGGCATGACGATCATGGACGCGACACCGACCTCTGTGTATTCGGCGGCCGACCTTCCCACACCGTGCGGAGAGTTGTCGGAAGCCGTGATCGACGCGCTTCGCGGCGGGCCCGGCACGTCACTACCGACGGGACTCGACGCATCCGATCCCCGCTCGCGCGACCTCCATCTCGCGCTGTCGACGTGCTATGAGTTGCACTACCGTGGCTTCCTCGACGTCGATGACCAGTGGGAATGGAACCCGGAACTGATTCGCTTCCGCGGCACTCTGGAAAAGACCTACCTGAACTACCTCCGCGACGAAATAGAGCCCGGCTCTGATGCCGTGGCGGAAATGGAGTCGTTGTCGGTGGAGCCGAAGACAGGCACCGGCCCGTCCTGGTTCCTGCGCGACGAGGGAACCTGGGACCACATGCGCGAATACTTCGTGCATCGGTCGATCTACCACCTGAAGGAAGCCGATCCGCACGCCTGGGCTATTCCCCGACTGCAGGGTCAGGTCAAGGCATCGTTCGTCGCCGTGGAGTTCGACGAGTACGGCGGCGGCCGCGGCGAGCGTGTTCACCAGCAGCTGTTCGCAGACTTGATGGATGCCGCGGACCTGGATTCGTCGTACCTGGCCTACATCGACGTCGTGCCGGCGCAGACACTGGCGTGGGTCAACCTGATGTCGCTGTTCGGGCTGCATCGAAGCCTTCGCGGCGCGACCGTCGGGCACTTCGCGGCAACCGAGATCACGTCGTCACCCGGGTCTCGCCGATTCGTCGATGCGCTCGAGCGTCTGGGCGCTCCCCATGCGTGCACTGCGTTCTATGCCGAGCACGTAGAGGCCGATGCTGTGCACGAGCAGATTCTTCGTCACGACGTGGTGGGTCAGCTCATTCGCCGTGAACCTTCGGTGGAGAGCGACATCGTCTTCGGCATGCGGGCTCTCGGATTTGCCGAAGATGCGTTGGCCGATCACATCATGGGCGCCTGGCAATCGGGCCACAGTTCCATCTCTGCTCCCATCGGCTGACTGGTGCCACGGCGGTGCGCGGTTCAGAGCACGAATCGCGCGTTGCCGTGAACGAAGTCGTAAGCCAGCGAGCCGATAGGTTTCGACTGTGCGTAGGCCGCCGCGCGTAATCGTGCCGCCGCGTCGACGAGCGACACGGCGTGTCGTACTGCAGGGATGCCGACCGCGATGTCCACATCGTCGCGACCGTAATTCTGGGTGACGTAGGCACATTCGGCGCAAGACCCGACATCGCGAAGAAGAGGAATCATGGTTGTAGCCACCGTTCTCGGCGTCCCGTTCCGCGCGGCATCGGCCATCCGTCGCGCACGAGTGTTCCACCCCGACGGCGCCATGTTCACCGGGGAGCTCGTACGCCTTGCTCCGGACGACCAAGGGCTGCCGCTACACTCCTGCGCGGTAGTGGCCCGGCTGTCGAAGGGTCTGGGTCTACCGTGGGGTGCTCTCGACGTGGTAGGCCTCGCGTTCCGGTTGCCGGCGACCGCTGGCGCCGACACCCCGTGGGACGTGCTGCTGGCGAGCGCCGGAATCGGCAGCCTGGGGCGCATGCTGCCGCTTCCCACCACCTCGTGGAACGACGCGAACTTCTCGTCGCTGATGCCTCTGCGCTTCGACGGTCGGATGTGGTGGCTCCGCGCGCGGTTGCTCACTCCGCATCTGAGAGGAATGGATCTCGGGGCGCCCACCGACGCATTGGAAGCACCCGGTTTGATGTTCGCAATCGACCAGGCCCAGGGTTCCGGCGCATTCGAGCCACTCGCCACGCTGCGGTCGACCGGAGCGCTGTCGGACGCAGCCCAGTCGGCCGGCGACGGCAAGTTCGGATTCGACCCTGCCGTCAACAGTCCTGCGTCCGTGCGACCGCAGCCGGAGTGGCTGAGAGACATCCGGCAAAGCGCCTATCGGAACAGCCGAGCGGGTCGTCGGACCGCGGAATGATACGGCCCGTCGATGGCGATGGGTGCTGCTCGCGTAGACGGCGTCCCTGCTCGACGGCTTCGGCGTCCTTCTGCTCGTTCTTCTCCAATACTTTGGTGTCTCGGGGAGGTAGCTGAAGCGTTTCCTCTGCCACGATCCCCGCTTGCAGTTGTCGGCCACGTTCGAGCTCGAAATCGAGCTCCGCGCCGGACAGCAATGCCAGACGCAAGGATTCACACCGAGATCGCTACTGCCGCGACCGAACTGATCCACGCAAATTTCGGAGTGTCCACGGCGGTCGACGGCCCGAGGCGCCCACTATCCGGAGGACACCGTCCACCGTCGCCTGCCCCTGCCCGAAGACACCCAGCAGGGAAACCACGGCCAGGACGGCTGGAAAGAGCGACAGCACTGCGTAATACGTCAGTACGGCGGCTAAATCCGTGCATTGATCCCGAGAGAATTCAGGCGCAGTCTTCTTCAGCACGAAGAACCATCGACGGCTTCGTCAGATCCGCCGGCGAATCGGGTTTACGTGGGTCGTCGGGGTCGGCGTCGGCCGGCCGTGCTCCGCCGTCGCGTTCGGCCATGCCGGAATCCGTACCACGCTCGGCACGCATGAAACCGATTTCGCTGAGTGTGCGCACCGCGTATCGGGCAGCCTGGCATGGCGGTTTCTGACCGACGAAGTTCAGCCGAAACCGTTGCATCGCATCGGTTTGTGCAAAACAGACCCGGGTATTTCGACAAAGCCAACAGCACTTGATCGACCCGAAAGGGAGTCTACATGTTTCGCCACACCGACTACCTGCAGTTCGATGTCAAGCCTGAGAAGCCGGACCCCGTCTACGCGCGCAAACTGCAGGAACTCATCGGCGGCGCCTACGGCGAGATGACGGTCACCATGCAGTACCTGTTCCAGGGTTGGAACTGTCGCATGGAAGGCAAGTACAAGGACCTGATCATGGACATCGCGACCGAAGAGATCGGTCACGTGGAGATGCTGGCGACAATGGTCGCGCGTCTTCTCGAGGGCGCACCGGCCACCGAATCCACCAAGAACGCTGCGGCCGACCCGGTTGTGGCCGCGGTCCTGGGCGGAATGGATCCTCAACACGCCATCGTCGCAGGCGGTGGAGCAATGCCGCAAAACTCGAACGGGGTGCCGTGGAACGGCGCCTACATCGTTGCATCCGGCAACCTGCTCGCAGACTTCCGCGCCAATGCCGCCGCCGAGGCACAGGGCCGCCTGCAGACTGCCCGGCTGTACAACATGACCGATGACCCCGGTGTCAAAGCGATGCTGAAGTTCAATCTCGCCCGGGACACCCACCATCAGAACCTGTGGCTCGCCGCCATCGAAGAACTCCAGGCGGACGGACTAGAGCAGGTCGTCGCTCCCGATGCCTTGCTCGACGAAGAGGCAACCGAGCATTCCACCGACATCTGGCACCTGTCCGACGGGGAATTCTCCGCGACGGGCGGCTGGGCCAACCGCACCGCCCCCGACGGGCTACGTCAGATGGGCTTCCTCGCCGATCCGCAACCCCTCGGCGGCAAAGCAAGTGCCCCGGCGCCCGATCCGAAGCTGTACGCGACGTACGACGGGGCGAAGGGCACACCGCAGTCCGCGGCAATGGGCACCGAGAAGGGCGTCATGGGCAGGATCAAGGACGCCATCGACCCGAACGAAATGTGAAGTCGCTCAATCCACTGGAGATGAACCTCCAGTAAACAACAAACAACTCGACGCCAGTCTCGCGGCGTGTACCGATGGATTTCGATCCGCAAACCGGTGCACGCCGCGTGCTCTTGTTCCGGCCACACGTGCGCAATCTGACATCGGAAGCTATGCTGACCGAGCGAGGTGGAGCAGTCGCCTGCAGTCGACGATGTACGTCGCGGCCGCGCATCCTTCACTCTCCGGGTATTCGTTTTCAGCTACTCCCCCGAAGTGTTCGTGCAGCCGTGCACTGTGCTCGAACACGCGCCGAAAACGCCGTCCAACAGTCTGTCGGGAGCGAGATCGGCTCGACGAAAGGAACAGCTGTGGAGGACCAGAGATTGCTTCGAGTCGAGATCGACAGCCTTGCGGGAGTCGCAGTGGTGAAGGCCCACGGTGAAGTCGATTTGACGACGGCACCCGACCTCGCGGAGGCCATCGACAAGGCCATGGCGTCCGCTCCGACCATTTTGGTCGTCGATCTGTCCGGCGTCGGCTTTTTGGCTTCGGTGGGCATGTCCGCTCTGATCAAGGCGCGCCGCGAGATGGGCAGTGCGACCACTATGGCGCTGGTCGCAGACGGTCCGGCCACGCGTCGACCGATGGAACTCGTCGGATTGGATGCAGCCATCCCCTTGTATTCGGACCTCGCTTCAGCCCTTGCTTCGGTGGGCGGCGCCGCGAGTGTCCTGCCGCTGCCGACGGCAAGAATGGACCGTGACACCGACGAGAACGACGCCGAGGAGGGCATCGCCTGACCGACCAGTTGGCAGGCATTGCCTGATCAACTAGTCGCGTCGGTGCCGTACACGTGCTGGCGCAAAGCTTTTCGTAGTTCGACTCGGTCGTCGAACTGCACGACGTCGTCACCGAAAACCTGTTCGTCGTCGCATCCACGCCCCGTGACGAGCACGATGTCGCCGGGATCGGCGCAGGCGACCGCCAACTCGAAGGCGCGCCGACGGTCGGGCTCGATGACGACGGTTGCGGCGGCGGCAGCGGTGGCACCCGCGGCGACAGCTTCTCGTATCGCGGACGCGTCCTCGGAGAACGGGCTTTCATCGCTGACGATCACCACATCGGTCAGTGCCGCAGCCGTCGCACCGAGGGGGAACCGCTTGCCGGGGTCGCGGTCACCCGTTGCTCCCACCACGGCAATGATTTTGCCGTTGGTCAGTGATCGAATGTAGGGCAGTAGTCTTCGTTGGCCTGCGGTGTTGTGCATGTAATCCACGAGGGCGAGGAACTGCTGCCCTTCCTCGATTCGCTCGAGCCGCCCGGGCACTGTTGTGATGGACTCGAAGCCGGCTACTGCAGCATCGAGGTCGCGCCCGGTTGCGGCAATCAATGCAAATGCCGCCAACGCATTGTGCGCCTGATGCGGGCCGAGCAGCGGCAGTTGGATCTTGTAGTCACCGGTCGGTGTTCGGGCCACGAACGACGTTCCCACCCCGGTAGTTTCGACGCAGTCTCCGTAGATGTCGGCGCGGTGATCGTGGGCGGACCACGTCCAACAGGGGATGCGCACGGTCGCGGCCAGTCGACGGCCGTAATCGTCGTCGATCCCGGCGGCGGCTACTGCGGCCCGCTCCGGTTCGAACAATTGCGATTTGGCGGCGAAGTAGTGTTCCATCGAACCGTGGTAGTCGAGATGGTCTTGCCCCAGGTTGGTGAAACCCATGGCGGCGAAACGCGTTCCGTCCACCCGACCTTGAACGACAGCATGTGAAGACACTTCCATTGCCGCAGCGGTCACGCCCTCGCGTCGAAATCGATCGAGAGAGCGTTGCAGGGGCGCGGCTTCCGGGGTAGTACGAGATGTCGGTGTCGAACCCCTTGGCCCGGTGATGGAAATCCCGGTGATACTCCCGACCGTCTCACCGGCAGCGGTGAGTGCGGCGCCGAGAAGGTAAGCCGTGCTGGTCTTCCCGTTGGTTCCGGTGACGCCGATCAGGTCTAACGCCTCCGACGGGTGACCGTATACGTGGGCGCTGACGGGCCCCGCCCACGCCCGTGGATCTTCGACGACGAGAGTAGGCAGATGCAATCCTGGCCGATCGGACAATGCCGCTATCGCGCCGCGTGAACGAGCTTGTTCCTCGAAGTCGAGGCCGTGTACTCGTTTTCCCGGGAACGCCAGGTAGAGGTCCCCGGGCTGTACCGTCCGCGAGTTGTCGGCGACGCCGTCGATCACGGTGTGTTCGCCCATCGGGGTTGGTACTTCGAGTAGCGCCGCGAGGTTACCGAGCGTGCACGGGCCCGAGCGCGCCGGGCACCCGTCGTCGGGAGCCGACGGAACACTGTCGCAGGTCATCGAACTTTCTACCCTCGCTGAGCAGGTGCCAAACCAAAAGAACGTAGACACACCCTTGTTGGTACCACGGCCGGGCCAGTGCGAGAGTGGGGTATTGCGTCACCTGTGACAGGTGCAGACATGGGGCATACCTCGAGGAGTACAGTTCGAAACCGCTAGGGGACTTTGCTGGCCGAGGTGTCACGAACCTGCTACGCACCGGACAGCCTCGAAGACACGCTCATCTGCATCACGAGGAGCGCAACCGAACTGATCAGAGGCGCCGAAGCGGCCGACGTTCTCATTGTCTCGGGGGCAAGAACTATCAGTCGCATGCCCCCACGAGCGAGTTGCCCGTGCGCATCGATGCGCTGCAGGAACAACTCGGCGAAGGCCCGTGCGTCGACGCCGCCCGGCACGAACCTGTAGTGCGCTGCGACGATCTGACCATCGATGATCGCTGGCCCCGCTTTGTACCCGATGCTGTCGAAGCTGAGGTGCGCAGCACGCTGTCGTTTCAGCTGTACGTGGGCGAGTCCAGCGTCGGCGGTCTGAACTTGTTTTCGTCCACGCCACACGCATTCGACGACGAGGACGAAGAACTCGGTCTGATTCTGGCCACCCACGCTGCGATGGCGTTGTACGCGGCCAACAAGACCCAGCAGTTCACCTCGGCGCTCGCCTCGCGAGACATCATCGGCCAAGCCAAGGGAATGATCATGGAGCGGTATAAGGTGGATGCGCTGCGCGCCTTCGAGCTGCTGGCGAAGTTGTCGCAGGACGCGAACGTGCCAGTCGTCGAGCTTGCCGAACAGCTCGTCGCCACGGGCCCCGACGGCTAGTAGCGGCCGTAAGAAAGAGCCTGATGTGAGCGGATCCCCCGTTCGCGGCGGTGTTCGCTGCACAGAACCGGGTAACCGTTTTCGATGACGTCCTACGAGAAACCGGAGAAACCCGATACGCGCGGCAGCGAGGAATGCAGTCGGGGCGGTGCCCGTACCGTTTCGGTAGGCATCGTCAGCGATCCAGGCTTCGCTACGGCTATCGCAGCGTCGATCGAAAACTGGTTGCCCCGCCACGTGACCATCGACGGTCGACAGGTGCAACTGGATGTCGCATATCCATCGGTGACGCTTCCTCCGACGGAAACCGGCTCCGCTCCACTTGCTCAGTGGCTCGAGTCGGTGCAGTCGACGAATACATACGACGTGGTTCTGTGCGTTTCCGAGGTGCCTCGCCGTATCGGGCCCAATCCCGTGGTAGCCGAGTTGCACGCGGGCAATACCGCGGCTCTGTACGTGCCCTCGTTCGGGACCGTAGCGGTGCGTAGGCGTGCCGTGGCATCGGCGGTCGCGATCGTGCACGACCTGCTGGGCACTGACACCGAGAAGCGTCCGCGACTGCGAAAATCGAGGTCGAGGTGGGCACCGGGGCCTGGTTCCGAGCGGGAGGGTCAGCGCATATTGCTGACGCCGGGGGTATTCGGAAGGCTGCGGCTGGTAGCGGGAATGATCCGATGCAACAGACCATGGCGGCTGGTGCCGACGCTGTCCGGCGCGTTGGCGGCCGCGAGCGCCGCATCGGCATTCGGAGTGTTCTACGCGAGCATCTGGCAGATGGCGGCGTCGATGAGCATGCCGCGGTTGGCGATGATCGGGCTTTCCGCTCTGCTGGCGATCACGGTGTGGTTGATCTTCCCCCATGAGTTGTGGGAACACCGCAGCTTTCGGGAGTCGACGACAGACCGGTGGATGTACAACTCAGCAACGGTGGGCACGGTGTTGGCCGGCGTGTTGTGCATGTACGCGCTGCTTTTCGCAGTCGTCCTGGCGTCTGCTGCTGTCGTCATATCCCCCGACTTCTTGACGCAGCAGATAGGGAGGCAAGCCGGGGTCGGCGACTACCTGAAACTCGCGTGGCTGGCGGCTTCGCTCGGCATTGTGGCCGGCGCCGTCGGATCGTCGGTCTCGGACCGCGACGAGATTCTGGGCGCTACCTACGGGCACCGGGAGCTGCTACGGCGTCGTGCCGCGCAGTCCCCGTGATCGGTCGATCCGCGGTCCGACGAGGCACGCGGCGAGGAGTAACGCGCCGACCACGACGAACGACGGACCGCCTGGCAAAATGGGAACACCCTGTACGTTTTGAGAAAGGCGATCAGGCGCGTGGATACCCCTGCACAAGCTGATACCGGTTACCGTTTCGCCTCGCTGGCGTGGGAGCTGGCCCAAGTACCCGGATCGGATTCGACGTCTCAGCGCGTCGTCGACCTTGCCGTCACCACCATGGGGTGTGACGGCGCGGCGATCACGACGCTTCGCGAGAACGAAACGGTACGCATCATCGCGGCGAGCGATCCACGGGTCGTCGAGGCCGCCGCAAACATCGCGAATCGCACCGGCCAGTCGGCGACGAAGGCCGTTCTGGCCGAGAAGGCGACCATCGTCAATAACGACGTCGAAACCGATCCGCGTTGGGAGTCCTACCGCCGGGAGATGGTCGCGAACACACCTGTCCGTTCGACTGCCAGCTTCTACCTGATGCTGGGCGGGACCGAGCTGGGAGTGATGGGGTTTTACAGTGAGAAGAAAAACTTTTTCACCTCCGACGTGTTGTACGACTGCGCTATCTTCGCCGATCACGCGGCTGTCGCGCTGAGAGCCGCACGTATCGAGGAGCGCATCAGAGAACTTGCCACTGCCGTCGACACGAACCGTGAGATCGGTGTGGCCATCGGGATCGTCATGAGTCGCTACAACCTCACCAAGGACGCCGCGTTCGACATGCTGGTGGTGGCGTCGTCGCACACCAACAGGAAATTACGCGACATTGCGCGCGAGACCGTCGGCACCGGGGATGTTCCGTCGTGGCGCTCGAAACGAAAGACCGACTCTACCAGGGTTGCTCCTCCCGCCGGAGGGTAAGCATTCGGGAGTCCACGGTGATTGCCGCGGGGCATTGAAGACGGAAAGGATCGACCTCTATGAAGAGCACGTCGGAAAGTCTGCGCGAACTCTACGAAAGCGCGCCCAATGCACGATTGATCTTGGCGGAAGGAGTTCTTGCCCTCGATGTTCCGAAGGGATCGGCCGGTGACGATATCCACGAAGACGTTGCCGACGCCGCCGTGGTGGTCTTCACCCGCGAAGCGTTGATGGAACGCCTGCGGGACAGGGGCACCACGGACCCCTCACCCGAGTTTCTCGACGAGGTTGCGCCGGTCGTCGACGAGATGGCCGTGAAACTGGGCGCGTGATCTGACTCGATCAGCTCTTCGACATCGGCTGGGCGGCGATTGTTACGGATTGCCCCGTTGCGTTTCTTCTCGGTCGGTGTCGTCGTTGTCGGAGTACGTGACCGAGATATCCTGAAAACCCTTGTTGCGTTGCGCTTCTGCTTGCCCGGTGTACGAGTTTTTGTCGCCCGCAGTGAGATCGACGTTGTCGGTGAACGGCGTGAGCAGCGCTCGGGGGTATAGGTCGTCCACACGCACAGCGTTGATCTCGATGCAGAGGACGATGACCAAGGCCGCAATGTAGAGAAAGCCGAGCAGGCCGAGAACGATGGCGAAGATACCGTTGCTGGTACTGGCATTGCCCACCACGTGGCGGATATAGACTCCACCGAACGATTGGAGGCTCTGCCACAGCACCGCCGCGATGAGAGCTCCGGGCAGCACGTCACGGTTGGTGAGATGCCGCGCAGTCCCTATCCGAAACGCGACTACGAAGATGGCGGTGTTGAGAACGACGGCGCCGACGAGTGCCAGTGCGCCACCGGCGAATCCGAACACACCCGACGATGCGACGCCGTTGAGCACAGTGAGCCCGATGACAGCGGTACCGACCGTGGCCAGCAACAGCAATCCACGAAGTCTCGCGCGCAGAGGGTCGGGCTGATTGTTACGCGGCACCGACCATGCGGTGTTCATCGCGTACTGGGCGGCTAGCGACACGCCGAGTCCGCCGTAGAGGGAACCGACGACGCCGATGACGATTCCTGCCACGCCGCCGCTGAGTCGGTCCGGCTCACCGAGCTGCTCACCGATGACGGGAATCTGGCTCATTGCCGAATCGAGGATCCGAGCCTGCAAGTCCGGGTTTCCCGCGAGTGCGATGCCCAGCAGGGTGGTGAACAGCAGCAGCAACGGAAACAGCGACAGAAAGGCGTAGTAGGCCATAAGCGCTGCCAGGTAGCCGCCGCGGTCGTCGAGGAATTTGTAGACGACAGCAAGAGGGAAGCCGGCGGACGAGTGCCGGCGTTGAAACTCGTCCGCTTTCGAGATCGAGGTCATTTCTCGGCATTCGTTCGGAGGGGGTCAGCTGGCCCGGTACCACAGGGCGAAACGCGGTCAGGAATTGTCGTCGGCCTGTTCGTCCTCTTCCGGCTCGAAAGACGACTTCTCGGTGTGGCCGACCGCAACCCCATCGTCGGTGTTCGGAATGGATCCGTCCTCGCCGACGTTGTCGTCCGCGTCGTTGGTCTTCGACTCGTCCTCGCTCATTATGAAACTCCCCTTCGTGGGTTGGTGGTGTGGTTATCCCCCGCGCCACGCCGGGCGAAACACGCCGCCGGTCACGATTGCCCAACGCATTCACGGGTACCCCTGGGCCGATGTCTTCCACCGACTTGTCTTCCACCGACTTGCCTTCCAACGACCTGCAGCGGCATGCCCGAGGGTGACACGGTCTATGGCCTCGCCCGACGGCTGAGAGCGGCGTTGGACGGGCGATGATTCATTCGGCCACTACCCCGGGCGCGATGCAGGTGACCACGGGTGACAAGCGGCCCGGACGACAACATTGGGTAGCCGGACGAGCGGGCAAACCTTGCCTTCGGTGCGGCACTGCCATCTCCGTCGTGGCCGAGGTTCCGGGCGACCCCGAGCGTCGACGCACCTGGTGGTGTTCGTACTGTCAGCCATGCCGGGGCCAAGCAAGCGAGCACCGACGTCGACCGACAAAAGCTCTGTGACGTGCACAACCCTAGGGGCCAAGCGTGATGTTGTCCGCCAACTTCCGACGCCGCAGCCGATAGGCGGGTCCCCTGACGTGGGGCTTCGCCGTCGAGACACCGATCTGCCGTACGGTAGAGACCGCTCGCAAGATTGGAGAACGCGGCCGCAGCGGGGCAATCTTGTGCCATGGCAATCACCACCGACACCTCCCCCGACGAACAGCGGTCCCTGGACGAAATCCGGACGCGACTCGGTGCCGCGTTCCCCGAGATCGACGCTGCTGCAATCGATGACGCGGTCGGTGCGGCCCATCGTCGATTCGACGGCGGCCGCATCCGCGACTTCGTTCCCCTGTTCGTCGAACGTGAGGCCAGTGCCCGACTGAGCGAGCAATTCACGCACGCCTAGCCGCTCGTAGGCCACGAGGGCTTGATCGAGCGCCGAGCGGGTAATGACGCTCGGTGACTGCAACGAAAGAGCACTCGAAATCAACGCCCCTGAAACGGGCGATAACGGGCAAGTTGTTGTTCGTCTTCATCCTCGGAGACGTGCTTGGCGCCGGTATCTACGCATTGGTCGGTGAAATTGCCGGCGAGGTCGGCGGGGCAATCTGGGTCCCGCTTCTCGTCGCGCTCGCGATGGCCATGCTGACCGCGGCGTCCTACGCCGAGTTGGTGACCAAATATCCGCGCGCCGGTGGTGCCGCCGTCTTTGCTGCGCGCGCCTACAAGAGTCCGTTGCTTTCGTTCCTCGTCGGCTTCTCCATGCTCGCCGCAGGCGTAACCAGCGCAGCCGGGTTGTCACTGGCGTTCGCAGGAGATTACCTCGGGGTGTTCCTCGACGTCCCGACCGTTGCTGCCGCCGTGGTGTTCCTGATGGTCGTCGCTGCACTCAACGCACGCGGGATCACCGAATCGCTGCGGGCGAACGTCGTCATGACGGTCGTCGAGGTGTCGGGGCTCGTGATGATCGTCATTCTGGCTGCGCTGGTGCTCGGCCGCGGCGACGGAAGCCCCGCACGGGTGGTCGAGTTCCAGGAAAATACTTCCCCCGCACTGGCCGTCCTGGCCGCAGCGCTGCTCGCCTTCTACTCGTTCGTCGGCTTCGAGACCTCGGCCAACGTCGCCGAGGAAGTGACCGATGTATCCCGCGTCTACCCCCGCGCACTGTTTCTTTCGCTGCTGACCGCCGGCTGCGTGTACATCCTCGTCGGGCTCGCGGTGTCGATCGTCGCGCCACCGGAGCAGTTGGCAGAGTCGTCGGGGCCGCTGCTCGAGGTGGTCAGGATTGCCGACGTCGGAGTGCCGCCCACTCTGTTCAGCGCTATCGCACTGATTGCGGTGGCCAACGGCGCGCTGCTGACGATGATCATGGCGTCGAGGTTGACGTTCGGGATGGCCCGCGACGGACTGCTCCCCAGCGCGCTCGCCAAGGTTCTTCCCGGACGCAAGACACCGTGGGCTGCGATCGTCGCGACCACGGTGGTAGCGATCGCGCTCTGCGCAACGGGAACGGTGGGCGCACTTGCCGAAACCGTGGTGCTGCTTCTGCTGTTCGTGTTCGTCAGCACCAACGTCGCCGTACTGGTTCTTCGCCGTGACAAGGTCGAGCACGACCATTTCCGCACGCCGACCGTCCTTCCCGTTCTCGCCCTGATCACGTGCGCGATTCTGTTGACTCAGCACAGTGCCGCGACGTGGATTCGCACCGGGATTCTTCTGCTGGTCGGGTTGGCGCTGTACGGGGTCACCCGACTGACTTCGGGTCGCACGGCCGCTCGATCCGAGTGAGCGCGACGAGAACCCTTCACCGAGTGTTCTCTTGAACACCCAGCCGAGGGACGCCCAGCCGAGGACCGACTGACACGCTGCGAACTCGCTTGTCATACTGCACGTATGGCAATCGACCCACGCGGGAAAGACCTGAAGCGCTACCTGGCGGAGAGCATCGACGGGCCGGTCGTGATGCTCAACCTTCTGCGCTTCGCAGAGGGCGGCCGCGAGCAGTACGACGAGTACGCCCGCGCCCTCGACACGACCTTTTTACCCAAATACGGCGCCCGGGTGATCTACGCGGGAGACGGCTCGACCGCTCTCGTCGCCGAGGACGGCCAGGCGTGGGATGCCGTTCTCCTGGTCGAATACCCATCCAGGCAGGCGTTCTGCGACATGGTCGCCGACCCCGAGTACCACGAGGTGACGTCGCTGCGCACCGAAGCACTGCAGGAGGCAGTTCTTCAGGCCACCACTCCCTGGAGCTGATAGCGGGCCCCGCCCGCGAGTGGCACAGGTGCGATCAAGAATGCCAACCCACCGCGGTGAACGGCGCTTTCGTCGTGACCCGTCCGACGATGCCCGCATGTGCGAACTCCTTGGCCGCAGCAACCGCGTCGAGGACGTCGGTGCCCTTCGCCAGTTCTGCCGTGATGGCGGCGGCGAAAATGCATCCCGCACCGGAGACTCGCTCGTTGCCGATTTTCGGTTTGCGCAGGACGGTTACGTCGCTGCCGTCGAAGACGACGTCCGCGGCCTCGTCACCGGGCAGGCCCGCACCGCCCTTGACGACGACGTAGCGGGGCCCGAGGTCGGCGATTCTGCGCGCTGCTTCGGACAGGTCGTCGACGGACTCGAGTGCATCCATACCGGAGAGGGTCTGCGCTTCGAACAGGTTCGGGGTGATCACCGTAGCGAGGGGGAGGATGTCGCTGCGCAGCGCATTGTCCGTGTCCAGGGCCGCGCCGGGCTCCTGACCCTTACAGATCAGAACCGGGTCGACGACAACATGCCGCCACGGCTGCTGGGCGAGCGAGCGAGATACGGTGGCCACCGTTTCGGGTGTGCCGAGCATGCCGATCTTGACGACATCGAGTTCGTGCGCCGATGTGGCAGCCTCGATCTGATCGGCGATGACCTCGCTCGCAATGGGAACGAACCGGTGTCCCCACCCCGCCTTCGGGTCGAACGAGACGATGCAGGTGATTGTTCCGACGCCGTAGACTCCGAGCCGCTCGAACGTCTTGAGGTCTGCCTGCAGACCGGCTCCACCGGTGGCTTCGGAGCCCGCGATGACGTAGGCGATTGTCGACATTCCCCACTCCTTCGATCGGCGTACTGCGCGTTCCGAGGCGGTGCACCTCGGAAGCGAACGGGCAAGCACGCTTTCGATCCATTATCGCAATTCGGTGTTCACCCCTCACCGGGCAGGTGGCGCGAAGTCTCCAGGGATACGACGAATCAACACGGTCGCCGCATCGAGGACCAGGTTCCGGTCGTACGTCAGGCGGTAGTCGTAGCTCGGCGATCCGTCGGCAGCTCGGCCTCCTTTTTCATTGCCGTGGGCAATTCCGCACTCGCCCGCCTCGGTGTTCCGAGGGCATGGGTGAGCCCGTACGGGCTATAGGGTCGAGGGGCGAGCCGCCGACAGGATGAACTGGAGTACGACGATGCCGGGTACAGGTAACCCAGTGCCGTTCGTGCGCCCAGCTCTGTTCGCGAACCGATATCTCCTCGGTGATGTGCTGGGCCGAGGAGCAATGGCCGACGTTTTCCGCGCGAAGGACCAGGTGCTCGGCCGTGTCGTCGCCGTCAAGATCTACCGTCACGGCCGGCCCGTCGACAACGAGGCGCGGATCGAGGCGGAGAAGCGAACGTTGGCGTCGCTGTCGCACCCCGGCTTGGTCATGTTGTTCGACGCGGGAACTGCAGCGGACACCGACGGTGTGGAGGTTCCCTATCTGGCGATGGAGCTGGTCGACGGTCCGACACTCGGTGTGTTCCGGGGAGAGCGCCCGATGGCGCCGCACGTCGTGGCACGCATCGGTCGCGAGCTCGCATCGGCTCTGACCTACATCCACTCCAGAGGCGTTGTACATCGAGACATCAAACCCGCCAACGTGCTCATCGCGCGGCCGCCCGACCTCAGCACCGACCAATCCACCAAACTGACGGACTTCGGCATCGCCAGAATCGTCGACGCCGAACGGTTGACCGAACACGGCATGACGATTGGCACGGCGCACTACCTGAGCCCTGAGCAGGCCACCGGAACAGCGGCGGGTCCGGCGTCCGACGTGTACTCCCTCGGGTTGGTCCTGATCGAATGCCTCACCGGCCAAATGGTCTTCGAAGGGAGCGCGGTGGCCGCCGCAGTGGCCCGGCTACATCGCGATCCGACGATTCCATCGAACCTCGACATGGACTGGGCGTCGTTGCTGACGGCCATGACGGCGAGGCAGCCGCAGGACCGGCCTCCTGCTGCGGCTGTCGCACATCGTTTGACGGCCCTTGCCGGGGCTGTGAATTCACCAACTACTTCGGTTCTGCCCGCGGGGGCGCCACTTCTTGCAGACGCGCGGACGGACGCGCTCCCGTTGCCCGCACCCGGACGCTCGCGAGCCGTCGTCCTGACTGCAGCGGCGGCGCTGGTCGCGTTGTTCGCTGCCGGCGCGGCGTGGGCAGGATTGCGTGACGAAGACGCCCCTGCCTCCGAGCCGGCGGTCGTGCGCACATCCGAGCCACCCGCGATCTCGACTACCGTCGCGGAACCGACGTCCGCTGCGATCATTCCAGCCCCGGTCGACGAAGCCGTGCCGGTGCAGTCGGCTCCCGCGTTCACCGCGCCGCCTGCACCGGAACCCGTTCCCCCTCCCAAGGGGAACGGCAACGGCAATGGCGGTAACGGCAACTCTGGGAACAGTGGCAACGGCAACGGCGGCGACTCGGGGAACGGCAACGGCGGCAACGGCAACGGCGGCAACGGCAACTCGGGCAACGGCAACAGCGGGAGAGGCAACAGGAACTGACGGGAGGTCTTCCAGCCGACCGGACTCGTGACGGTGTGTTGGGATGGTCGAAAGTCCTCGCCGCCGTTCCCGATCGGAGTTCTTTCATGAACGACCGTCCGACGCTCGCCCGTAGGCTCGGACTTCTCGACGCAGTGGTGATCGGCCTCGGATCGATGATCGGCGCCGGCATTTTCGCCTCGTTCGCGCCTGCGGCTGCAGCCGCAGGCGCCGGTCTACTCGTCGGGCTCGCGCTCGCGGCAGTGGTCGCTTTCTGTAACGCCACCGCATCCGCGCAGTTGGCGGCGCAGTATCCGATGTCGGGCGGAACGTACGTCTACGGTCGCGAGCGGCTGGGGCACTGGGCGGGATTCATGGCGGGCTGGTCGTTCGTCGTCGGGAAAACGGCATCCTGCGCAGCGATGGCTCTCACCTTCGCCACTTACGCAGCGCCGGTCGAGTACACCGAAGCCGTGGCAGTGGCGGCGGTTCTCGCACTGACCACGGTCAACTACTTCGGCGTCACGCGTACCGCGGCCATGACGAAAGTCGTTGTCGCTATCGTGCTCTTGGTGCTCGCCGCGGTCGTCTGGATGGGAGTGGCAGGCACCTCCGTCGAGAACCACGTCGACCCTGGACTTCTGGTCGAGCAGGGTTGGTACGGCATTCTCCAATCGGCGGGCCTACTATTCTTTGCCTTCGCGGGCTACGCACGCATTGCGACGATGGGCGAGGAGGTCGTGCGGCCCGCCCGCACCATTCCTCGCGCAATTGTCGTGTCCCTGATCATCACCCTGATCGTCTACGCCGCTGTCGCGTTCACCGTGCTGGCCACTTTGGGGCCAGATCGGCTGGCTGCGTCGACGGCGCCGCTCGTCGAGGTCGTCATCGCGTCAGGGCATCCGTGGGCCGCGCCGATGGTGCGTATCGGCGCGGCGGTGGCGGCACTCGGTGCCCTGCTGGCGCTGATCGCGGGCGTCGGTCGTACATCGCTCGCGATGGCCCGGCATGCCGACCTGCCGCGCTGGCTCGGAGCGGTGCACTCGAAATACGCTGTCCCGCATCGCGCGGAGGCAACTCTGGCGGCCGTGGTGTGTGTGCTCGTCGTGTCGATCGATCTGCGAGACGCCATCGGATTCTCATCGTTCGGCGTGCTGTTCTACTACTTCATCGCCAACGTCAGCGGGTACACCCAGAGCTGCAAACACCGCCGCTATCCACGCGTTCTACAGATTATCGGGATGGCCGGTTGCTTGCTCCTCGCGTTCACCCTTCCCGTTACCTCGATTGCCGTGGGCGTGGGCGTCCTTGCCGCCGGAGTGGCCTATCGGTTGTTCCTGCGGCCCGGCGGGCGAGGTTGACTGGCTTCCCACCGATACCGAGGGGGTCGTTCGCCCGTCAGGAGCGAAACACCGCTCGCACGCAGTTGTCCTCTTTCGCTTTGAATTTCGCATAGCCCTCGGGTGCTTGCTCGAGCGGCATGTCGTGCGTGATCAGGAAGGTCGGGTCTAGTCGCCCCTGCTCGATGTGGTCGAGAAGCGTTGGTATGTAACGTTGCCCATGCTGCTGCGCCGACCGCATGGTCAGACCCTTGTTGATGATCATCCCCATGGGGAATTGGTCGGTCAGGCCGTAGACACCGAGAACCGACACCGTTCCACCCTTGCGGACGGTGTAGATCGCTTCCCGAAGCGCCGTGGCGCGGTCGGTCTCCAACCGCAAGGCCTGCTTGGCCTTGTCATAGATCTGTTGAACGCCCGTTCCGTGGCCCTCCATCCCGACTGCCTCGATGACGGCATCGGGCCCGCGGCCACCGGTCATTTCCCGAATCGCCTCCGGGACACTGTCCACGGCCGTGTAGTCGATGATCTCTGCGGCCAGTGCGCGCGCCATCTGCAGCC
This sequence comes from Rhodococcus sp. (in: high G+C Gram-positive bacteria), assembly GCF_049591685.1. Taxonomy (GTDB): domain Bacteria; phylum Actinomycetota; class Actinomycetes; order Mycobacteriales; family Mycobacteriaceae; genus Rhodococcoides. The sequence goes on from NZ_JBAWFH010000331.1 coordinate 33,185, forward strand.
TCTCGGGCAGGCGGTCGACGACAATCACCCGCTCGGCGCCCATGATGCGCGCACTTGCCGCAGCCATCATTCCGACGCCCCCGCTCCCCCACACTGCGACGGTATCGCCGGGTGCGATGTCGCAGAAATCAGCACCCGTGTAACCCGTCGGGATGGCATCGGAGACGAACAGCGCTTGCTCGTCGGTGACGCCGTCAGGTACGTCGAAACAGTTCTGGTCGGCGAACGGAATACGCATGTACTTGATGCCGGGGAGATAGCCGCTCGAGAAGTGGAGGTCGGAGCGCACGTGGTCGACACGGACACCTCGATGATGGCGTCGTGGGGATTGACGATGACGGGGTCGCCGACGGTTTCCACGCTGAGTTGGTTGACGCCTGTCCAGCACAGTGCACGCATGAGTTGCCTATTCGCAGTTCAGCGGTCGCCCGGGCGGGCCGCCGGGGTAGGAACAAGGGTGGGGAATTCTCCGGTCTGCAGCAGTGCGCGAGCGCGGTAGAGAACTTTGAAGGCGGCTACTTTCGCCACAAAGTCCGGAACCGGAAGGGCGAGCTCGAGCGATACTTCGGTGCCCAGATCCTTGGGTGCAATCTCGAAGCTGATCCGCGCCAGGTCCGACGCGCCGTGCTCGACAGACCCGTCGGTTCGGGCATACCGGATCGATTTCGCGTCTTCCATCATCTCGGTGGGGCACACGATCTCGCCCGTGGGCGACGACACCGTCCAGACGAACTGCGTGTCGCCGGTACCGTCCACCGACGCGAATTCCCCGAGCACGGCGGACAAGCGCTGCCGATCACGCCACAGTGCGCGGGGTTCTTGGTCGTGTCGACGACATTCATCGCGGACTCCTTGGTTG
>NZ_JBAWFH010000332.1:0-5671 GCF_049591685.1 Rhodococcus sp. (in: high G+C Gram-positive bacteria)
ACCACCAGCTGTTCTACGGCAGTGCCCCAGGAGTGGAGGTTGTCCCCACCCCCGAGATGCCAGGTCTGAAAGCCCGGGTCACCGGACGCAAACGGCTGTTCGGACACCGCTGGGTCGCTGGACGTGCAATGCAGCTCGGCGCGGTCGCAGCGCAACTCACCCGCGACGGCGTTCCCGGTGCTCGCGAAGTGAAGCGTTCTACGTTCTACCGGCACGACCGGGAGTGGTTGCTGGTCCGGTGAGGCCCAGCCCGGTCTTTCTGGCCGTCCTGACTCTCGCCGTCGGCGGCGGGGTACTCGCATGGCGTTCCGAGCCGCTGTCACTTGCCGGCGGGATCGGCGTGTTCGTTCTGGTGCTCGCGGGCTGGATCGTCACGGTGTGCCTACACGAGTTCGGGCACGCCTTCACCGCCTTCCGCGCGGGCGACCGGGAGGTCGAGCTCCGCGGATACCTGACGCTGAATCCCTTGAAGTACAGCCACCCGCTGCTGTCCGTGGTTCTGCCGGTGGTGTTCGTCGCGATCGGCGGCATCGGGCTCCCCGGGGGCGCGGTGTACATCCGAACCGGAATGTTCGAACCCAGGGTCCAGCGCCACATCGCGCTGGCCGGACCGTTGGCCAACGCCGCCTCGGCAGTTGTCCTTTTGTTGGTCATCCGGTTGTTCGGAATGGGAAACGACCACCGCGCATTCTGGTGGGGGCTCAGTTTCCTCGCATTCCTCCAAGTGATGGCAACGATCCTGAACCTGCTGCCCGTGCCCGGTCTGGACGGCTACGCGGCAATCGAGCCGTACCTGTCGTACGACAATCGACGAGCACTCGCGAACTTCAAGACCTACGGCATCCTGATCCTCGTCGCGTTCCTGTTCGTTCCCGCGATCAACCGCGTGTTCTTCGGCGCGATCTACGGCATTTTCGGACTGTCCGGCGTTCCCGAGATCTTCGCGCAGTACGGCAATTACCTCATGCGCTTCTGGGACTGACCGACAGATCGTCGGCTTCGTAGTCAGGAGTTGCACCGCGCCATCTTTTCGGCGACGGCCCGCAACGACTGCCGAAGCGACGGTGGCGTCAGCACTTCTACTCCCGCACCCAGGGCCGTCAGTTGGCCGAGCGCGACCGCTTCGCTTTCCAAGGTCAGATCCGTCGTCGTCCAACCGTCCGCGTCGGGGGCGGGCATGCGGGGCGTCGCTTCACGACCCACAACACCGGGGAGCGATCGAACGGCGTTGGGCGAGAGCCTGACTCGGCAAGACAATCGCAGCAGCGCTCGGTCGAAGGCCGCGGCGGACTCGGCCCACCATGCCGCGAGATCGAACCCATCCGGCCGGACGACAGCCCCGTCGACCGTATCGGCGCTCTCGACGCGGTCGATTCGGTAGGACAACACGGTGCCCGAGCGCGATGCCACGAGGTACCACACAGCGGCCTTCGCGATGAGCCCCAGCGGGTCGACGATGCGCGTCGAGCCCCGGTAGCCGAGCTCGAGTCTGCGACCGGCCAGCACCGCGGCGGTAATCACCGGCAGGTGTTCGTTCGACGTCGGTTCACGGAACCAACCGGGCGCGTCGACGTGCAGCCGTTCGCGCCACAACTGCGCACTCGCACGAAGCGGAATCGGTAGCGCGCCCAGCAACTTGTTCTCGGCGGCGGCACTTTCGTCGGCGAGACCGAGATCCGCTGCCAGCGACGGCACCCCGAGCAGCATCAGAGCCGATGTCTCGACGTTCGTCATTCCACTGAGTTTCGATTGCCATCCGTCCAGTAATCGAACGCCCCCGCCGGGCCCGGACTCCGTCCACAGTGGCACGCCGGCTGCGCTCAACGCGGCGATGTCGCGGTAGATCGTCCGGACGGACACACCCGTCTTCTCCGCGAGCGCCTGCGCAGTCGTGGATCGGTCGTGCTGAAGCGTCAGCATCAGCTGCAGTAGACGGGAGGAACGCACACGAGAAAGTTCAGGAGAAATTGCTGACACTGGGTGTCAGTGTTGTGCGAGCACAATTGCCGCATGGCTACCTGGAAGAAGTTCGAGACCGCAGCCCCCGACATGGCACAGGCGGTGGCAGCGAGATTCACAGCGCACAAGCACCACGTCCTCGCGACGATCCGCAAGGACGGCTCACCTAGAGTGAGCGGCACCGAGGTCGAGTTCACGAGCGGCGGCGTGCTGCGACTCGGCTCCATGCTCGACGCCCTCAAGGCACGTGATCTACGACGCGATCCGCGCTACGCCATCCACAGCAACCCGGGGCATCACTCGATGGAGGGCGGAGACGCAAAGATTTCCGGGACGGCCGCAGAGGTGACCGACCCGGCTGTCCTGCAGCCGATTTTCGACGCATCGCCGCCGGAGTTGTTGCCGTACAACGTCTTCGACCTCGACATCGGCGAGGTGGTGTTGACCTCGCTCGTCGCCGATCGGATGCGCATCGACCTGTGGCGGCCGGGGACCGAGGTGAAGTCGTTCACCAAGTGAGTTCGTCCTTGCAGGTCGAGCCGTGCGCGGTGGGCTCGACCTGCACGGTGGCGTGGTCGAGGCCGTAGGTCGCGAGCACCGCCTTCGCTCGGTCCAGAACCACCGAGCCCGACCCGTCGCACTCGAGGTGGACCGTCGCCACATCCATTCCGGTGGTGAGGGTCCAGATGTGCAGATCGTGAACGCCCGTCACGCCGGGCAGTGCGCCCAGGTCCGCCTCGACAGCTTCGACGTCGACGTGCCCCGGACTCGCCTGGGTGAGAATGCGCAACGCCGAGCCTGCGAGCGTGAAGGCCCTTGGGATGACCCACAGCGAGATCAGCACTCCGATGACGATGTCGGCCCACGTCCAACCGAACACCAGCATGACGAATCCCGCGACGAGTACGCCGACGCTGCCGACGGCGTCTGCCAGAACTTCCATGTAGGCGCCGCGCACCGCGATGCTGTCCTTGGCGTCCCCACGGATGAGCAGCATCACGACGAGGTTGGCGAGCAGACCCGCCGCGGCCGTCAGGATCAGGGGCAGGCCGGGGATCTCGGGAGCGTCGCCGATGCGATCGATTGCCTCGTACATGATGAAGGCGGCGACACCGAGTAGCAGAACCGCGTTGGCGATGGCCGTCAGCACTTCGGCGCGATGCCAGCCGAAGGTGCGCGCTGCTACCGCACTGCCGCGTCTCGCGAGCAGGAGTGCAACCAGGCCCATGGACATTCCGATGACGTCGGTGAGCATGTGTCCGGCGTCGGCGAGCAGACCGAGGGAGTCGATGACGAGAGCGACGGTCGCTTCGAGAACCAGGAACACGACGAGAATGCCGAGCGCGATGACCATATTGCGGATTCTTCGCTTGCCCGCGGGTGCAGCACCTGTACCCGAGCCCCCGATTCCGTGACTGTGCCCGTGCCCCGCGCCCATGACTCCCCTTCGCTCGGTCGATACCCCGCTGTTTCACGAACCATATGCGTACATGCGCATATGTGCAACGTCGTGCGAGCGAAGAGTCAGAACGGGTCGGGAGTCACCTCCGGCTTCTCGACGGTCGGCGGCAGGGTCGCGAGAGCCGAGATCCTCTTGAGCCCGGCCACTTGCAGCAGGTCGACGATGATGGACCGAACCTGCGCGAGCACCACCGTGGCGGACAGGCCGGCGTTGCGGATGAGCTCCGGCTTCGCGCCGGCGGCGACGGACCTGAGCACGCGGGCGGCCTCTGCGGCGTCCGGCTGCTTCCCGGGGTCGGCGAGAACCATTCGACGCAGCACGTCGAGGGCCTGAGAGAGCTTCTCGACCTCGTCGACCAATCGCGGGTCGAGAATCTCGTCGTCGCGAACGAGCGTCAAGGATCGGCGAGCGAGCACGCGTATGTTTCGGATGGCGTTGTCGATCGGATCCGCCGTCTTCGCCAGCCCCGCGAGCCGATTGCGGTGCCCCCAGTACAGGGGCGAGATGCGAGCGATCTCGCGGCCGCCCTTGAGGTCGGTGCGCAGGGTGTCGATATCGGATTGCGTGGCGCGCGCTGTGCGCAGCGCTTCCTCGATCGGCTTCGGATCGTTGGCGACGAGGCCGTCGGCCACCCGCTGCAGCACCTCCGACGCCGTCCCGAGAACGCGCGCGGCGTCTTTGCGTGCACGCCACACCGGGTGCGTCGGGATGAGGGCGACGATGGCAATGCCGACGAGACCGCCGACCAAGGCGTCGACCATTCGGTCGAAACCGCCCGAGTTGCCGGGAGGGATGAGCGTCGCCACGAGCACCGCCGACGAGCCCGCCTGCATGGCGATGATGGGACCGCCGTCGAGGAAGACTGCCGTCGCCATGGCCAGGGCAACGACGAGCGCGATCTGCCACGGACCCGCGCCGATGACGGAGATGATCAGGTCGCCGACGCCGATTCCGACGGTGACGCCCACGACCAGTTCGGCCGACCGCCGAATCCTGGCACCGAGCGAGACCCCGAGTGAGACGACAGCGGCGATCGGGGCGAAGAACGGTCGTTCGTGGCCGACGATGTCGGTGGCGACGAACCACGCGACGCCCGCTGCCAGCGCACACTGAATGATCGGCAGCAACGACAGTTGCAACCGGGCACGCCCGGCACGCATGCGCGCTCTACCGCGCCGCGCGGTCGGGCGTAGCGGGCTAGCCGAGACCGAGGGCTTCGGCAGCCTTCGGATCGCTGTCCTCGAGGAGGTCGAGGCAGCGGGCGTACTCGTCGTTTTCGCCGATTTCCCTCGCAGCTTTCGCAAGAACGGCGACGCAGCGGAGGAATCCTCGGTTGGGTTCATGGCTGTACGGGACCGGCCCGAATCCCTTCCATCCATTGCGACGCAGCTGATCGAGCCCACGGTGGTAACCGGTGCGCGCGTACGCGTACGCGGTGATGGTCTGGCCGGATTCGAGGGCGGCCTCGGCAAGGTACGCCCAGGCAACAGACGCCGTCGGATTGGCCGCGGCCACCTTCGCCGGATCCTCGTGGTTGAGCAGTGCGGACTCCGCCTCGTCGTCGCCGGGAAGCAGCGTCGGCTGTGGTCCGAGCAGGTCACCGAATGAAGTCATGTCGACCATTGTGCCCCACCGGATTTTTGCTGCGCCCCCACATGATGTTTGCGGCTACGACCCGATCGTTACCCGACACCCCGCACGAGTACGTGCGACCACGTCGCCCCTCGCTAGGCTCGATGCTCCGCCCAAAAAATGTGGGCCGAAAAATGTGGGCCGAAAAGTCGCAGGCAGGAACATCGCAGTTGGGAGCAGAGGGTGTCGAAGAAGAAGGACGGATCGAAACCGCGGGCGAGCGCGCCTGCTCGTCCGAAACAGCACCCGGTGAAGCAGGCCAAGCCGCAGCGCATCGGTCCGCCGCCCCAGCAGAAGCGTCCGCGCCGAAAGGGCCGCAGGTGGCTGGCTGCACTGGCCGTCGCGCTGCTCGTCGTAGCCGGTGTTGCCGTCGCGGGCTACGTCTACCTTTCGCGCAACAGCAACGAGTCCACCCCGGAAGCGCAGATCAGGACGTCGATCTCGTCGTTCACGCAGGCGCTGTCGTCGGGCGATCTGCAGACGCTGCGGTCCTCCTCGTGCGGCGACCTGGCCGCCTACTACCGCGACATTCCGGATGCAGAGTTCGCCGACGTGCATCGCGCAGCCGTCGAGCAGGGCAACATCCCGGTCGTGGAAGAAGTGGACGCTGTGCAGATC
>NZ_JBAWFH010000333.1:0-2035 GCF_049591685.1 Rhodococcus sp. (in: high G+C Gram-positive bacteria)
CGCGAGTTCACCACCGAGCAACTCGACTACTTCCATTTCGGATGCGGCCTCGACACCACTCGAATGCGAAGCGACCTCGGCTTCGAGCCTCGATGGACTACGGTGCAGGCATTCGACGACTTCGTGCGCGGGGCGGCGCTACGGCCCGTACTGGGCACCGAATGGGTGGATTCGGTGGAAAGACGACTCCTGGCAACGGTCGACGCAGGTGCGAGCGTGTCCAAGACTGCACTGGCGGCAACGTCGGGACGGGAAAGGTGAACGAGGTGGCGAAGGTGATCCCGCTGCACGGCACCGGCACCGGCCGGGACCGCAGCGACCGAGGTGTACGACGCGACAGAGACGACCGGGGCAGAGACAGCAAGGGCACTGCCAACGATCGCCGCCGCGACGACGAGAGCCGTAGCCGGCACCCGTCCTCGTACGCGGACCCGACTCCTCCCATTCCGCTGATCACTCCCACCGCGCCGCCCTCGGTCCCGTCGGCGATCCCGCAGGAGACGACCCCGGTCGACGCCGCGAAAGCGAAACTGGTCGAACAGATTTCGGGCACAGCCGAATTTCTTCGTCGCAGGCTCGCGGGCGACTACAGCGTCGACGAGTTCGGCTACGACCCGCACTTCGCCGACGCCGTGTGGTTGCCGCTCCTACGTCCCCTGTTCGACAAATGGTTCCGCGTCGAGATCAAGGGCATCGAGAACATCCCGGACGACGGCGGTGCGTTGGTCGTCGCCAATCACGCCGGTGTCATCCCGGTCGATGCGCTCATGACCTCGGTCGCGGTACGCGATCATCACCCAGCGCACCGACCACTGCGAATGTTGGCTGCGGACATGGCCTTCGAGATGCCGGGCGTCGGAACCATCGCGCGAAAAGCCGGCCACACCCTCGCCTGCAATCCAGACGCCGAACGATTGCTGCGCATGGGTGAACTGGCGGCGGTGTTCCCGGAAGGCTTCAAGGGCATCGGCAAACCGTTCAGCGAACGGTACAAGCTGCAGCGATTCGGCCGTGGTGGCTTCGTGTCGGCTGCGCTCAAAACCGGCGCGCCCATCATTCCGTGCTCCATCGTCGGATCCGAGGAGATCTACCCCAAGATCGGCGACATCACTCCGCTCGCTCGGCTGATGGGCATGCCGTACTTTCCTGTCACGCCGTTCTTTCCGCACCTCGGGCCGCTCGGACTCATTCCGCTTCCGTCCAAGTGGTACATCGAGTTCGGCAAGCCGATTCCCACCGATTCGTACGACGCCCAGGCCTCCGAGGACCCGATGGTGTTGTTCGAGCTCACCGACCACGTTCGCGAAACCATCCAGCACACCCTCTACCGATTGCTGGCCAAGCGGCGAAACGTGTTTCTGGGCTGAGTAGTGTTTTCTCGTGCTGATACGAGACTCCACCACCGAGGACCTTCCCGCGATACTCGACATTCACAACGACGCCATCCGCAACACGACGGCGATCTGGGACGAAACAGAGGTCGGCCTACCCGAGCGGATGGCATGGCTCGACGGGCGTCTGCGCGCCGGATACCCGGTGCTCACGGCGGTCGTCGACGGCCGCGTCGCGGGGTACGCGTCGTACGCGCAGTGGCGACCGAAAAGCAGCTACCGCCTCACCGTCGAGCATTCGGTTTACGTGTCCAACGACTTTCACCGCAGAGGCATCGCAAGCGCGCTGCTGACCGAGCTGATCGTGCGCGCGAAATCCGCGGGCATTCACGCACTGGTCGGCGTCATCGAATCGCGCAACACCACATCCATCGCGTTGCACGAGAAATTCGGCTTCGTCGTGGTGGGGCAGATGCCGGAGGTCGGCATCAAATTCGGCCGGTGGCTCGACCTGACCCTGATGCAGTTGACCGTGTGAACAGGCACTGCGAAAGGTCAGGGTGCGCCGCGGCGCCCGATGACCGCGGCAAGCCCGCCGCCGACGGCACCGAGTGCGAGTGCCGTCGGGACGCCGATCTTGGCTGCTTTGCGACCGGTTCGGAAGTCGCGAATCTCCCACCCGCGGTTCTTCGCCACTTCCCGCA
>NZ_JBAWFH010000334.1:0-2518 GCF_049591685.1 Rhodococcus sp. (in: high G+C Gram-positive bacteria)
GAACTGAAGTGGATCTACCTTGCGCTCGTGTTGTTCGCCGTCGGACTGGGGCTTTCGTACGGCCCGCAACCAGCGCTGTACGCCGAGATGTTCCCCGCTGCGGTGCGTTTCAGCGGTGCATCGATCGGTTACGCAATCGGCACCGTCCTGGGTGGCGCATTCGTGCCGACCATCGCGGAAGCGCTGTTCAAGGGCACCGGCACCTCGATGGCCATCTCGATCTATCTGATGCTGCTGGCCGGCATTTCGTTCGTCGCGACCTCACGTATCAAGAACCGCAAGGACGAAGATCTGAACGTCTGATCCCGCACCCCCCCAAAGCCCCCGAAGCCAACGCACTTCGGGGGCTTTGTCGTCTTGGGAATCTCGATGCGGGGCAAAGGCCCGCGCCTACCCCGTGTTCAATTCGATCGAGTCGATGAAGACCGGGGTCGAAACGGCAAATTCGATCGGCGACAGAAGCAGATCGACCAAAGCCAGTCGGCCCGGTTCAGGCGCGGACACAACCGGCGAGCACGAGTAGGAGTAAGCGATGCCTGCGGCGTCGAGGCGCACCTGATGCTCCACAGCACCCGCACCGGGCAATTTCTGATCTTCGAACAGCCCGCGGTTGTTGTCCAGTCCGCATGTGCCACGCGGGTACGACGGTTGCATGGCACGCCCGTCCGCGTCGACGTGACTACCCAGGCCGATGTCACACGCCACAGCCATGACGGGATGGAACGTGGCGGGCACTATGCCTGGTGCCGGACGCGGCGGAAGGCCCTGGGAATCCGACGGCACCGCGACTCCATAGACATCGTGCGGCAGCCCGCACCGGAACTGATCCTGTGAGCCGACTCCAGCGATCGGCCTCGACTCGGGGTGCTGACGATCCCAAACGAGGCCAAGGCTGCCATTGCCAGGACGAACACTGTCAAGCCCGCACCACGACTGGTCACTACCGAAGCATCTCACTCAACCTGTGCTGACAGTATCCGAATTGTCGAATGGTGCAGCATAGTTCGACTCGTCGGCCAAGCGGGACGCACCCGAGGCGTTGCGCGTCAACTGGTGGGCGGTGCTGGAGTGTTCCCGGTAAAATGGACACGGTTTCAAGCGGCCAATTCCGTCACGTCCCTGAATCCTAACTCGTATTCCCGCGGTGTCAAATAGTCGAGCGAAGAATGCCGGCGGAGTCGATTGTAGAATACTTGGATCCACTCGAATACTGTTCTCGTGAGCACTTTTTTCGTGCGCCACGGGCGGGTATGGATCAGTTCCTTTTTGATCGTCGCGAAGAAAGATTCCGATACCGCATTGTCGTAACATATCCCGGTGCGTCCCAGTGAGCGACGCACATTGTTTTCGATGCAGAAATCATCGAATTCTTTCGACATATATTGCGTTCCACGGTCCGAATGAAAAATGACACCGGGCGGCGGGTTTCGGTGTGTCAACGCCATCGACAAAGCTTCGACGATCAACGAGGTACGCATGTGATCGGCGACGGCGAACCCGACGACCGCACGCGAGTGCAGATCGATCACCGTCGCGAAGTAGCACCACCCGTCCCACGTCTTGATGTAGGTGATGTCGCCGCACCATCGGGTGTTGATGTGGTCGGCCGTGAAGTCACGGCCGATGAGATCTGCTGCACCCACTGCCTTCTCGCCGTGCACGGTGGTGCGCTTCCAGGCGCGGGGGTGACGTCCCTGCAGCCCAGCTGCTTTCATCAACCGCCACACCCGTTTGAGTCCTATGCGGATTCCGGTGGCCTGAAGGCCGGCTCGGATACGCCGCACCCCGGGGTTGCCGCGGCCTGCGGCGTGCAACGTTCGGATGCGGCTGGTGAGGTCGGCGTCGGTGAGAGCTCGGTGCGAGATCGGCCGCGTGCGCCACGCGTAGTAGCCGGATCGGGACACGGCGAGTTCGGCGCACATGAAGTCGATAGAATAGGTGTCGGAGTCAGCCCAGTCCGCGATCGCAGCAAATTTTACTGCTGGTCTTTCGCGAACCAAGTCGCAACTTTTTTTGCGAACTCCAATTGCATCTTCGTATGAGCAAGTTCTTTGCGGAGGCGTTCGAGTTCAGCCCGCTCGTCGATACTGAGCGGGCGGTCCTTTTCGTGCCCGTTGTCGCGCGCCTTCTTCACCCATTTCCCCAATGTCATTTCGTGCACACCGATATTCTTCGCGACCGAGGCAATGGAATTGCCCGAGCCGAGAACCAAGTTTACTGCCTCGGCCTTGTACTCATCTGTAAACGCACGTCGTGTCGAGCCCATCGAGTCGATCCCATCTCATCTGGGCCGAAGATCCCGACTGTCCACCGAACCGGGAACGGTCCATGCCTTGGCCGCGGCGGTGAATTCGCGGCAGAATCCGTCGGTGTCTGGGGCCCCGAAACCGCAAACTTGTCGGTGGCATCGTGTAGCGGACATGCGCGCGGAAGGCGTTGCAGCGCAATGCAATAGCTTGACTCGGCCTGCGCCTACCGATACTATCGAACATACGTTCCCATCGGGGGTTCGAACCAT
>NZ_JBAWFH010000335.1:0-2022 GCF_049591685.1 Rhodococcus sp. (in: high G+C Gram-positive bacteria)
CGGTGACCGTGTCGGACATGTCGCATGCTTCTTCGACCTGCGTTTGTTCGCGCGTTTCGGGTTGCCGGAGCGCGTATAGACGGGTGGTCACCGGGTCCGGACTCGAGCGCGGCCGGACCCGGTGAACCGTCTACTCCGACGGCACAGCGCTCGGGTCCATCCACATCACTTCCCACACGTGGTTGTCGAGGTCCCGAAACGCTCGGCCGTACATGAACCCGTGATCCTGCGGTTCCATCCACTTCGACCCGCCGGCCGCAATCGCGGTGTCGACCAGGGTGTCCACTTCCTCGCGAGTGTCGGCGCTGATGCACATCAACACCTCACGCGCCTGGGTGGTGTCGGCGATCCCGTCGGAAATGAAATCCTTGAAGCGCGTCTCACTCAGAAACATCACGGTCGCCTGATCGCTGACGACCATCGATACGCAGTTCTCGTCGCTGAAGGCGTCGTTGAAACCGAAGCCGAGTCCGGCAAAGAACTGTCGGGTTGCGGCGACGTCCATGACGGGCATGTTGGCGAACAGCATTCGTGACATATGACTCTCCTCGTTCGGCCGGGAGCGGCGTCTGAAAGGACCCGGTGCTGGGTCTCGGGGATATGGACAGTGAGCGAACCGAAAACTCATCGTGCGCCTTCGCCCGACTTCCGCCGTTCATTCGAGCGATCCACCTGTAGCAAGATGGAGGGGCCGTAGCGTGCGTCTGCGCGATCGGTGGTGGTCGTCGAAGAGGAGAATTCATGGATTTGGGTCTGTCGGGTAAAGCATTCGTCGTCACGGGTGGCACAGAGGGACTGGGATTGGCGTGCGCCCGAGAACTCCTTCGTGAAGGTGCGAAGGTGACGGTGTCATCCCGGTCGCAGACGAAGGTCGACGACGCCGTCACCGAGTTGGGAGCTCACCGACCCAACGCCGTGCACGGCATGGTCGGCGACAACGGCCATCCCGCTACCGCGGAACTTCTCGTCGAGTCGGCGATCGCTCACTGGGGCAAGCTCGACGGTCTCGTCGTCAGTGTCGGCGGCCCGCCCCCGAGCACTGCGCTGGGGGCACTCGACGAAGATTGGCAGAGTGCTTTCGAATCGGTGCTACTCGGCTGTGTTCGTCTGGTCCGGGCCGCATCGGCCGTGATGACCGCGGGCGGCGCCATCGTGCTCGTTCTGTCCACGTCGGTGAAATCGCCGTTGACAGGGCTCGGCATTTCCAACGGGCTGCGTCCGGGCTTGGCGATGATCGCGAAGGACATGGCGGACGAGCTGGGCCCACGGGGGATTCGCGTCGTCAGTGTTTTGCCCGGACGGTTCGACACGGCGCGCGGCGGGCGGGTGTCGGACGACGCGCTCGCTCGGATTCCGCTGGGCCGTATCGGCGACCCCGAAGAATTGGGGCGCACCGTCGCGTTTCTGGCCTCGTCGGCCGCGTCCTACATCACCGGGTCGACGGTGGCCGTCGACGGTGGTGCAATGCGCGCGCTGTGACACCTGACAACGAAACAAGGCCCCGGTCTGGAGCGCTGTTGCTCCAACCGAGGCCTCGTTGCAAACGAAGGAGGGGGGACGTAACGGTTCTAGCGGGCCGCCGAAGCGATACGGGCAAGCATCCGAGACAACACGGAGGCGTCGGAACCGAGATCGTCGAAAGTGGTGGATTCAGCCGTGATGGCTGCATCGCTTGTGGCAGCAGCCAGTTTGCGCACCAATTCGGTGCGCTTTTCGATTGCGCCGACGATGTCGGCATCGAGCGCGGCAACCTGCTCGTGAAGCTGGTCGATCTGTACGTCTTGCTTGGATTCTTCGTCGGTGCTGATGGCGAGCGAATCGATCTGCAAAGTCACATCGTCTCCTTTTGTTCGCGTCCTGAGGGATGAGTCGTTTCGCCCTTCGGAACTGTTACACGGGCGCTGTACGTGTCAACGATGTTTCGTGGCCCCTACCAACATGCCCAGTGTCGTGGCCTGGGCCAACCTTTTGACGGTGTGATGCTGCCAACAATCAAGATCGACACCCGCCGTCGAGTCGTCC
>NZ_JBAWFH010000336.1:0-8944 GCF_049591685.1 Rhodococcus sp. (in: high G+C Gram-positive bacteria)
CCCGCACTCTCGCGCAGGTCGCACCGGGGTCTAGCGTCGAAGTGCGCGTGCCGCCCTTCGTCGCCGTCCAGTGCATCACCGGTCCGCGGCACACTCGCGGCACGCCTCCGAACGTGGTCGAGACCGACGCACGCACGTGGCTCGAGGTGGCCACCGGGGCGCGCGCTTTCGAGGACGCATTGCGCGACGGCTCGGTCACCGCATCGGGTAGCCGGGCAGGCGAAGTAGGGCACTGGCTGCCGATTCTGCGGCCCTGATTCCGCCGCCGAGGTAAACGAGACGTGGCCCGGACGGGAATGTCGCATGCCCGCGATGCGTTGCTCAGGCGAGATGGCCCGTAGACTGGGCCATGCCCCTCACCCCGTCCCCCTAGGGAGCATCGCTGTGACCTCTGCCGAGTTGTCGGTGAACAGTCCGAATCTGCTCGATGGCACGCCGCTCGACGAACCCGAAAACGAACCGCGCGAAGAGTGTGGCGTCTTCGGTGTGTGGGCCCCCGGGGAGGATGTGGCCAAGCTCTCTTATTACGGCCTGTATGCCCTGCAGCACAGGGGGCAGGAGGCGGCAGGCATTGCTGTGTCCGACGGCTCCCAGGTACTCGTGTTCAAAGATCTCGGCCTCGTCAGCCAGGTGTTCGACGAGCAGACGCTCGGTGCGATGCCCGGTCACGTCGCCATCGGTCACTGCCGCTACTCCACCAGTGGATCGGTCATCTGGGAGAACGCGCAGCCGATTTTCCGCACCACCGCTGCGGGTACGGGTATCGCACTCGGGCACAACGGCAACCTCGTCAACTTCGCCGAACTCGCAACGCGAGCTCGCGAAGAAGGTCTCATCAGCGATCGACTTCAGGGCAACGGAACGTCCGACTCCGACGTCGTCACCGCACTGCTGGCGCACAAGGCAGCCGACAGCACCGTCGAGCAGGCTGCGATGGAACTGCTGCCCACGCTCAAAGGCGCCTTCTGCCTGACGTTCATGGACGAGCACACGCTCTACGCGGCGCGCGATCCCCATGGCATCCGTCCGCTCTCGCTCGGCCGTCTCGATCGCGGCTGGGTGGTTGCCAGCGAAACCGCTGCACTCGACATCGTCGGTGCGGCGTTCGTCCGCGACATCGAACCCGGCGAACTGCTGGCCATCGACGCCGACGGCGTCCGCTCCTCCCGCTTCGCGGCGCCGGAACCCAAGGGCTGCATATTCGAATACGTCTACCTTGCACGGCCGGACAGTGTGATCGGCGGTCGCTCCGTTCACTCCACCCGGGTGGAAATCGGTCGTCGCCTCGCCACCGAGCACCCCGCCGAAGGCGATCTGGTGATCCCGGTACCCGAATCCGGCACCCCCGCAGCCGTCGGCTTCGCGCAGGGATCCGGAATCCCGTACGGCCAGGGCCTGATGAAGAACGCGTACGTGGGACGCACGTTCATCCAACCGTCGCAAACCATTCGGCAACTTGGAATCAGGCTCAAACTCAACCCTCTCAAAGAGGTAATTCGGGGCAAAAGGCTGGTGGTGGTGGACGATTCGATCGTTCGCGGCAACACTCAGCGCGCCCTGATCCGCATGCTCCGTGAGGCAGGCGCACTCGAGATCCACGTACGCATCGCGTCACCGCCCGTGCGCTGGCCATGCTTCTACGGCATCGACTTCGCCTCCCCGGCAGAGCTCATCGCCAACGGCGTCGACTCGCAGGACGGAATCCTCGAGGGCGTCCGGCAGGCCATCGGTGCCGACTCACTCGGCTACATCTCCACCGAAGGCATGATTGCGGCGTCCGAGCAGCCGGAGTCTCGGCTCTGCACTGCGTGTTTCACCGGCAGATACCCCATCGACCTGCCGGCAGACAACGCGTTGGGCAAGCACGTGCTCGAAGGGATGCTCGCGTCGGCCGCAGGTAAGGCGTCGGGACAGTCCAACGCGAATGCGTCTGCGCTCAGCCGCCCCTGACTGCCTCGAGATCGTAATACCCTCAGCCGAGGCCGTTACGCCCCGACGGACCGCCCGATGCGGCAGCGCGAGTGCCTCAGAGGGCTCATGAAGGGGTTTCAGCTCGGCCGGCAATTGCCCATCGGTTAGTCGTGATTTTGGTCACGGCGCGGCTACCCGCCGCGATGCCTGGCTCCCTCTACAACGCCGCCGCAGTCGACGATCGAGGCGGGCAACTCGGCCGTGCCACCCGGCGTGCCTCGGTCGGAATGGAGACTCCGGTACCGTAAGAGCGCAATTGTGCGCAGCAGTGCCACGCCAGGGGCCCGGCGCGCACCACGGACACGAGTACAAGGCTGGAGCCGCATGACCGAGGAATCCCGACCACCCCGCGCAACATCCGGAGGGGAACGGGCGGCGGGCGGTGCGTCCTACGCCGCGGCCGGCGTCGACATTGCCGCCGGTGACCGTGCGGTCGAACTGTTCGCTCCGCTCGCGAAGAAGGCCAGCCGTCCCGAGGTCATGGGTGGGCTCGGCGGTTTCGCCGGTCTGTTCGCGCTCAAGGGCGACTACCGCGAGCCCATTCTCGCCGCGTCCACCGACGGCGTGGGCACCAAGGTTGCGGTCGCCCAGGCGCTCGGCAAGCACGACACGCTCGGACTCGACCTCGTCGCCATGGTCGTCGACGACCTCGTCGTCTGCGGCGCCGAACCCCTGTTCCTGCAGGACTACATCGCTGTCGGCCGCGTGGTCCCCGAGATGGTCGCAGAACTGGTCAAGGGCATCGCCGAGGGCTGCATCATCGCGGGCTGCGCACTGCTCGGCGGCGAAACCGCCGAACATCCCGGGCTCATGGCAGACGGAGACTACGACCTGTCCGCCACGGGCGTCGGCGTAGTCGAAGCGGATGCGGTGCTCGGACCGGACCGCGTACGTCCGGGCGACGTCGTCATCGGGATGGGTTCGTCGGGACTGCACTCCAACGGCTACTCACTGGCCCGCAAGGTGCTTCTCGAGATCAACCACATGGATCTCGGCGGCCACGTCGAGGAATTCGGCCGGACCCTCGGTGAAGAATTGCTCGAGCCCACCAAGATCTACGCCAAGGACTGCCTCGCCCTCGCCGCCGAAACCGACGTGCGCACGTTCTGCCACGTCACCGGCGGCGGACTTGCAAACAACCTCGGGCGCGTGATGCCCGCGGGCCTCGTCGCCGAGTTGGACCGCGCAACATGGAGCCCGGCGCCAGTGTTCTCACTCATCGCACAGCGCGGCCGGGTCGAGCGTGCAGAGATGGAGCAGACGTTCAACATGGGCGTCGGCATGGTCGCGATCGTCGCCCCGGAGGACGTGGATCGCGCGCTCGCCGTACTGACCGCACGACACATCGACTGCTGGACTCTCGGAACCGTCAGAAAGTCGACGGACAAGACCGAGACCACCGAGCGGGCTGTGCTGCTGGGGAACCACCCACGCTTCTAGCGGGGCGGATCCGCCGGAGATACGAACAAGTGAGGGGGAGCCGCATCGCGGCTCCCCCTCACTTGACAGGTATCGACGATCAGCGTCGCCAGTCCTCGTATTCGTCTTCCTCTACCCGGGAGTACCCATCCGAGTCCGAGGTGATGCCGCCCGAGGTGATGCCGCCACGGTGGGAGTTGGACGAGTGACCGGAGAGCTCTCGTTGCAGACTCTCCAAGTCCGTTGACGGAGAGCTGTACTTGAGCTCACGAGCGACCTTTGTCTGCTTTGCCTTAGCCCTGCCTCGGCCCATGGCGGTGCCCCCTCGCGGACTTGCGGGGCGGCCTGGGGAAATTTGGGCGCCCCGTTAGATTTGGTATTTCTTCCTGCTGCACACTCTAGCGCGCGAACGGCCCGGATGCTCATACGGACTACGTGTGGCGGGTGTTCGTTTGCTCTCAACCGCTGCGAAACGTCCGTCAACCTGCAAGAATCATCTTCTCTTGCCGCAGATATTCAGCGCCTGGCTCGTAGGCCGAGAGCAAACTTCACTTCCCGCTCGACCTTCTTCGGAAGGGCGGGCGCCTCGAGTACGCGTCGGAGGCCCTCGTGGTTCTCGCCACGAAACAGCTCGCGCACGGTGACGCCGTGAGTCGGAACGTGGTCGACGACGATCCGATCACCGGCCGCGAGCGTCCCCGGCCGAACCACTCTCAGGTACGCACCCACATCGGCGCGCTCGGTGAATCGCTTGACCCAGTGCGGCTCCTCGACCCACTTCGCGAACGTGCGACAGGGACGGCGCGGGATCGTCACCTCGAGTTCGACGGAACCGACGGTCCACCGCGAACCGATTACCGCGTCGGTGACGGGCACGCCCGTCGTGCGGAGGTTCTCGCCGAACCACCCCGGAGCGACATCGCGGCCGAGCTCCTCGGCCCACCGCGACGCCTCGGCGTCGTCGTAGGCGTAGACGGCCTGATCGACCCCGCCGTGAAACTTCGTATCGCTGCTGTGGTCACCCGCAGGCCCGAGCTCGTGCACTTCGATGGGGCCCTCGACCGGCCGCTTGTCGATCGCGCTGTCCACGACGGCCGCGCGCCCGAGAGGCACGATGGTGTGAACGACACAGACGGTGTCGAGTCGGCCGATGATCGGGGCCGAGACGGTGTCCGTCACCGGCCGCGCAACCGATCGACGGCAGCGCGGCCTGCCTGCACGTCCTCGTAGCTCGGAATGGAATCGGGATCGATCGACGCAGCGCACGGCCCGGCTACCAACTCGGTGCCGACGGGAATGGTCCGCTTCACCAGCGCCAGAGCGATCGGGCCCAGCTCGAAGTGGTCGACGACGGTGCCGAGCCGGCCCACCGTGCGGCCCTCGGCGATGACCGGATCGCCCGTCGCGGGACGGCCGTCGGCCGAACCGTCGAGATGCAGGAGAACGAGGTGCCGGGGAGGCCGGCCCAGATTGTGCACCCGGGCAACAGTCTCCTGACCGCGGTAGCAGCCCTTCTCCAGATGTACGGCACCCAGTTGGTCGGCACCGCCGATCCAGCGCACCTCGTGCGGAATCGTCTTCTCGTCTGTGTCGACACCGATGCGCGGCCGAATCGACTCCACGCGCAGAGCGTCGTACGTCCAGGTGCCGGCCGGGGTGGCCCCGGCGTCACGAAGCCGGGTGAACCACGAGGTGAGCGCATTCCGCGGGACCAGCAGGTCGAAGGCATTGGGACCTGGCCACGGCATGCGGCGAACGAAACCGCCGGTGGCGGGCGCCGCGGCGTCGAGCGGTGCGGCGTCGTAGAACTGTTCGGGAATCGGTGCGCCGACGGACCGAAGAACGTCGGCCGCGTCGGCTCCCAGGAGGCTGATCACGGCGAGTTCGCTGCCCTCGCGGGGCTCGGCCTTGGACCAGAAGACCATCTTTTTCAGGAACGCCAGCAGGTCCGGGCCCGTCGACGGCTCGGTATCTATCCACGTGACTTCGCCGATGTCCGTCTGTACGAAGTGGTGCTCGACGCGGCCGTTGATGTCGAGCGACAAGTTTTCGGCGGACCGGCCGTCCGGAAGATCCGATACCAACTGACTGGAAATAGTGTTGAGCCACGTCAGCCGCTCCTCGCCGCCGATGGCGAGTACGAATCGGTGTGACCGGTCGATCACCGCCGCCCGCGAGGTGGCGTCGCGCTGCTCGCCGAAGGGGTTCCCGTAGTGCCAGGCCACCGCGTTGTCGGGCGAGTCTTCCGGTGATGGCACTGCGTCGGGCAGGGAGAGAAGCGGACTTGGTGCGAGCGAGACGCTGGAGGACACGACTCCATAGTAGGAGGCGTGGTTTCAGCCTCTAGGGTTGGCGGCATGTCCGGCCGCGTTCTTGTCACTCTCGATGGGCGGTTTCACGACCCCGACCAGCCACTTCTGTGTGCCGACGATCTGGCAGCGGTTCGCGGTGACGGCATCTTCGAGACGATGCTCGTGCGCGGCGGTGCGGCATGCGGCCTCGAACTGCACCTCGCGCGGCTCGCGACGTCGGCGGTGGCGTTGGATCTGCCCACCCCCGAACTGGACCGCTGGCGCAACGTCGTCGACCTTGCAGTGGGTGCGTGGACGCGTGATTCGACGGCAGAAGGTGCGCTGCGCCTGGTGATCAGTCGGGGACGCGAGATCGGCGGTGACATCACGGGGTACGTCACCGTCGGGCCGGTGCACGAGCGAGTCGCGTCCGCTCGCGCCCACGGGGTGTCCGCGATCACGCTGAACCGCGGCTACTCTGTCGATTTCGCGGCAGCGGCGCCGTGGCAACTGCTGGGCGCCAAGACGTTGTCGTACGCGACGAACATGGCCGCACTCCGCCACGCCGCCCGCCTCGGCGCAGACGACGTCATCTATCTCAGCAGCGACGGCATGGTCCTCGAAGGTCCACGGTCGACGGTGGTGTTGGCGACCGGTAAGAGCCTTGTCACACCGCGTCCGGAGAACGGCATCCTCGCGGGCACAACTGTCGATGCGCTCTTCCGGGTGGCGTCCGGTATGGGGTACACGTGCACCCGCGCGGATGTGGCGCAGTCGGATCTCGTTGACGCCGAATCGCTTTGGTTGGTCTCGAGCATAACGCTGGCCGCCCGCGTCACCGCCCTCGACGGGGTAGCGCTGACGACGACGGGCGCAGTGGAGGAGTTTCGCACGATGGTGGATCTGGCGGTGCGTGGCGACGGGGATCACTCCCTCGATCGTTGAGCTACTACTACGCGTAGTAGTAGTGTCGTAGTTGCTGCGGAGGGGTCTCGAGCAGCGGTGACGCGGCGTGCGTCATCTCCCTGCGAGGCCGAGATAGTGCGGAGTAATCATGGACGCCCTTGACGTCTCGAGATGGCAGTTCGGCATCACCACCGTCTACCACTTCATCCTCGTACCGCTGACGATCGGCCTCGCGCCGATCATCGCCGCGATGCAGACCATGTGGGTCATCACGAAGAAGGACTCCTGGTATCGCCTGACCAAGTTTTTCGGCAAGCTGTTCCTCATCAACTTCGCGCTCGGAGTCGCCACCGGCATCGTGCAGGAATTTCAGTTCGGGATGAACTGGAGCGAATACTCTCGGTTCGTCGGCGACGTCTTCGGTGCGCCGCTCGCGCTCGAGGGCCTCGTCGCGTTCTTCCTCGAATCGACGTTCCTCGGGCTGTGGATCTTTGGGTGGGGTCGACTGCCCAAACTCGTTCACCTGGCGACCATCTGGCTGGTCGCGATCGGCGTCAACGCCTCCGCCTATTTCATCATCGCCGCCAACTCGTGGATGCAGCACCCGGTCGGCGCCCGCTACAACCCCGAAACGGGACGCGCCGAACTGACGAGCATCTGGGAACTGATGACAAACAGCACCGCGCTCGCTGCGTTCCCGCACGCGGTTGCCGGCGCATTCCTGACGGCAGCCACCTTCGTTGCAGGCATCTCGGGCTGGTGGATGGTGCGAGAAGCCCGTCGAGGACGGGAAACCAACTCACGCAGCATGTTCAGGCCCGCTGCCCGACTTTCGTTCGTGGTGATGATCGTCGCCGGCGGCGCCCTCGCCGTCACCGGAGATATCCAGGGCAAGCTGATGTTCGAGCAGCAGCCGATGAAGATGGCGTCGGCAGAATCGCTCTGCGAAACGGAGACGGGCGCATCGTTCTCAATGCTGACCGTCGGAACCCACAACAACTGCGAATCCGTCGTTCACCTCATCTCGATCCCCGGGCTGACCTCGTTCCTCGCCGAAAACGACTTCGGCGCAACCGTTCAGGGAGTCAACGAACTGCAGGAGCAGTACGAGCAGCAGTTCGGTCCCGGAAACTACAAGCCCAACCTGTTCGTCACCTACTGGGCGTTCCGAATGATGATCGGACTCGCCGCTGGGTCTGCCCTGCTCGCAGTCGCCGGTCTGTGGGTCACCCGCGGTGGCAGAGTGCCCGACCAAAAGTGGTTCTCGTGGCTGTCGCTGGCCGCGATCCCCACACCGTTCCTCGCGAACAGCGCAGGCTGGATCTTCACCGAAATG
This sequence comes from Rhodococcus sp. (in: high G+C Gram-positive bacteria), assembly GCF_049591685.1. GTDB lineage: Bacteria > Actinomycetota > Actinomycetes > Mycobacteriales > Mycobacteriaceae > Rhodococcoides. The sequence goes on from NZ_JBAWFH010000336.1 coordinate 7,924, forward strand.
GGACGCCAACCCTGGGTGGTCGCTCCGAACCTCAACGGCATCGACCAAATCAGACTCACCGTCGACCAGGGCGTCTCCGACCACCCCGTCGGACTCGTCGTCGCCTCGCTCGTCACCTTCACCCTGCTGTACGCGGCCCTCGGATGCGTCTGGTTCTTCCTGATCCGTCGCTACGTTGTCGAAGGACCGCTCGAACACGACGCACACCCGCCCGGCGCCGACGACTCCGACGAGTCGGACGACGATGCGCCCAAGCAACTTTCGTTCGCGTACTAGAGGAGAACGGTCATGGGACTACCCGAAATCTGGTTCGTCGCAATCGCAGTTCTGTTCACCGGATATTTCGTACTCGAAGGATTCGACTTCGGCGTGGGAATGCTGATGCCGATTATCGGCCGGGACGGGAGTGCGGCTGTGGGGGAGCGTCGGAGGCGCGCTGTTCTCAATACGATCGGTCCGGTGTGGGACGGCAACGAGGTATGGCTCATCACCGCCGGCGGTGCGCTCTTCGCGGCGTTCCCGGAGTGGTACGCGACGCTGTTCTCCGGCTTTTACCTACCGCTGCTGCTGATCCTCGTCGCGCTCATTTTGCGGATCTGCGCCATCGAGTGGCGCGGCAAGATCGACGATCCGGTATGGCGGCGCAGGTGCGACCTGGGAATCGGTATCGGTTCGTGGGTTCCGGCCGTGCTGTGGGGCGTCGCGTTCGCGAACATCGTCAGCGGCGTGGCCATCGATGAGAACAAGAAAGTCACCGCCGGCTTCTTCGATCTGCTGGGGCCGTATGCGCTGCTCGGGGGTGCGGCGACCGCGGTGGTGTTCGCGTTGCACGGCGCCGTCTTCATCGCCCTCAAGACGTCAGGGGACGTACACGAGGATGCGGCGAGAATGGCACTGCAGCTTTCCGTTCCGGCAGTGATCGTCGGCGGCGGATTCGCCCTGTGGACGCAACTGGCATACGGGAAGGAATGGACCTGGATCGTCGTCGGAGTCGCTGCGGCATCACTGCTCGCGGTCGTTG
>NZ_JBAWFH010000337.1:0-20861 GCF_049591685.1 Rhodococcus sp. (in: high G+C Gram-positive bacteria)
GCGCCGATGGTACTGCACTCGACAGGGTGTGGGAGAGTAGGACACCGCCGAACACACATTCCAGACAACCCCCGACCACACGGTCGGGGGTTTTCTGCATTCCACGGCCGAAAAATTGTTGCCCAACATCGGATTTGGGCAAGTCCGCGGGCCCGCCGAGTGCTCGCAGACAGTGCGTGAATTAATTAGGTGGCACGTCTCGCGTCGGCAAAGCATGATGTCTTTCGTAGGCATTGTCGCAGCACACGGAGCGAGAGGGGTGCACTTTGGGAATTGTCCGCACAAGCGTTGACGCCCAGCATCTTTCGCGATGTGTCCGCGTCGGCCGAGTCATTTAGCGGCGCTGCGCCGTTCTTCTTTCACCTGTGTGGCTGCGCGGTATTCGCGCGCCCGATTCATGGCAATTTCTTGCTGTTCCGAGGAGTCTTTCGATATGTATTGGTACGAATATGTCATTCGCGATCACGAATTGCGGGTAGCAAAATCGTTGGAGCGTTACAACCGGCGCAAGAGGCCGGATTCGCATTCACCGGAGGGGTTCTTTCTCTTCGCTACTGCGCAGCGGGCGGTTCGTCGGAGGTGAGCAGTACTCCGTATCTGTCCGCGTTCGTTTCGATGAATTCACGAACGAACCAGCACGAAGGGTGCACCGTCATGCCGTCTCGGGCGGTGTCGTCGAGGGCCCGTTCCGTCAGCACCGCGGCATATCCCCTGCCGCGGTGCTCCGGGAGCGTGACGGTGTGATAGAAATTTCGCACCGTGTCCGCGTCGAAGTACTCGCTGTATGCGGCGATATCGGTGCCGAGTCGCAGCACGAACCGATGGCTCTCCGGCTCGTGGTCGGTGCTGATGTCCATGTGTCGATTGTGCACGGTTCCTGCGAGGGGTGTCTGGGCCTTAGACTGAGGGTGAAATCCGAGTCGTGCGCGTGCTACCCGTCGTAGGCACCTCTCATCATCTGCACGGGTAGGCAGAATCAGAGGTAGCACCGTGGAAGACGTATCGGAGCAGGGCATAAGAGCATTCATCGGAGCGGTGGTCATGCACGGGGGGCGTGCAGAACGGCTCACCACCTCGCGGCGGAACCCGGTTCGGGTATGGGGCGTAGACGGCTCGAGCTGCATCGTCAGGGTCAGGACCAAGGCTGCGGGAGACTGGAAGGCACGTCGCCAGGACGAATCGTTGGCGAGCGACGACACGGGTTCGTCCTACTGGGTGTTCGTCGACCTGGGACGTCCGGAGCCGGCGTTCTTCATGGTGTCGTCCGAAGAGATGGCCGCCGACATCAAGGGCGAGGTCGATCTCTGGGTTCAGGATTCGCCACTCCGCACGCGCACGGGCCACCACGCCATCGCCGTCGGGCGAGTCCAGCACGGCTACGACCGTTGGTCGCTCCTCGGTTTGAACGCCACGTCCGATCCGGAGCAGGCCGAGGCCGCAGAGGCTGCGATCGCCAACCGGGTCAAGATGACGGTGCGTCGCAGCAGTGCCAAGCGCGCCGCCGAGGTCGAAGAGGTCATCGATCTCCGCGTCCGCGTCGTCGCCGACTGTGAGGGCTACCGCCTCAGCGGACGGTACGACCCAGACAGCAAGCGGCTCGAGATCGTGCAGGGCCCCATGGAGGGGCGACGTTTCGATGATCCCACCCAGGCCGCGAGCGCTGTTGCAACTCACATCAGCGGCGACATCGAGGTCAGGGACGGCTGGAACTTCTGGGAACTCGATACGCCGGAGCGACAGCCTCTTGGGTCGCTGCAGTAGCCGGTTCACAACTTCCCGCTGGGAGCCTTGTGAACGGTGACAGCAAATACGAAAAACAGCGGATCAGCCCGGTTGTGGTGGATATCGTCGGTGAAGTTCTTGTTTGCAGGCCGAGTCCCGACGCCCTCACCACGTCATCGCTCACAGCGATAGGCAGTGGACCTACGTCGCAGATTCGATCCGAAGGATTTCGATGGCGACGGTGAGTGGCGTCGCCCACCAGGGGAGGCCAGTTCCGTGGGGCATTCGTTTCGTTCTCCGTCGCTGCACGCGTCGCGCTTTGTCATACTCGTTGCGCAGTTCGTCGACCGGCGAATTTCTGCCGACCATTTCTCCGCACAGTTTCGTGCACTGGAGCGCTCGGATTCCGGCTATCTCGACCGAGACGTCTCGAACATTGTTCGGAGGCTGTCGGTCGACGTCGGGGCATACCGCGGGGACGTCAACTTGCTCGGCGTCGACTACATCGACACGGAGCAATTGTGGCGGGCCTCCGGGGCGGCTTTCGCCGATCTGTTGACACTGCAGTCGGAATTGCTGGGCCGCGAAGCCGGATAGCCTCGGTAGGGCCGCGATCGAGGCTATGGGGTGAAGCGCTCCCGGTGCCGAACGAGGTCTTCGAGTCGAAAACGGCGGTGCGTCCCTCGCATTTCGATGGGCAGATCGCCCGCATCGGCGAGACGACGAACGTAGGTGTCGGACACTCCCAGAACCTCCGCCGCTTGCGAGGTGGTCAACAGTTCTCCGACCGGGCCGATCGTCACGGAGGTTCCCGTGGCGAGTTGACGAAGCAACTCCATGACAGCATTGCGGGCCGAGGAGTCCACGTCGAGAGCGACGCCGTCGACAGTCAGTTCCGGTGCGCGTCCGTCCAGCGTGCCGATGATCTCCGTGACTCGTCGTGCGTCTCGCGCCGACAGCGCGGACGCGATGTACCGGTGGTCCATGCAGCAAACCCTACTGGGGTTGATCTTTTCGGGAAGCCCAGTAGAAGGAGTGCCAGTGCGGCAGTTGTTGCACCTCGATTCGTCGACAGATCGTAGTTCTCGTCGGAGCCCCGATGTACAACTGGTCCATTCCGTCGACGTTGAAGGCATGGATCGACTACATCCATGTCCCGGGTATCACGGTGCCGTTCGATGCACCTACGCGTCCGGTCGAGGGCAAGCCCATCGTGGTGGTCTCCTCCCGCGGGAACCAGTACGGGCCGGGCACACCTGACTTCGGCGCCGATCACACCGTTCCGCAGCTGCAGCAGGTTCTCGGCACTGCACTGGGGATGACGGTGCTCGTCGTGACCATCGACCTCACGCTGGCCGGCCGGGTGCCGGCTCTCGAGCCCATGATTGCGCAGGCCGAGGCAAGTTTGGCCGACGCCAGTGAGGCCGTGACGGCTCTCGCGCGGAGACTAGGTGGGCAGTAGCGGCTGGTTCTGGCGACCTAGCCGAGCAGGACGTCCATCAGTTTGCTCTCGACGGCCGCGAAGGCGGGCGTCGTCACGATGCCCAGTTCGCGGGGCCTCGGCAGCGGCACGTCGACCGCACGCCGAACGCGCGCGGGTTTGTCCGACAGCACGATCACTCGATCGGACAGGTACACCGCCTCCCGGATGTCGTGGGTGATCATGAGGACGGTCCAGCCGTATTCGAGCCATACATCTTGCAGCCAGGACTGCATGCCCGTACGCGTCAGGGAATCCAACGCGCCGAACGGTTCGTCGAGCAGGAGCACTTCGCGTCCCTGGACCACCGTGCGCAGTACCGCAGCACGCTGCCTCATCCCTCCGGACAATGCGGACGGACGCGCATCCTCGTACCCGCTGAGGCCGAAGACGGGAAATAGCTCGCGTGCTCGCGCCCGTGCTTCTTTCTTCGGTAGTCCCTGAACTTCCAGCCCGAGACACGTGTTGTCCAGCACCGTCCGCCACGGGAACAAGAGGTCCTTCTGCGGCATGTAGGCGCTCGCGGGTGCGTCGACGATCCCCTCGTCCGGGGAGTCCAATCCGGCGAGCATGTTGAAGATCGTGCTCTTGCCGGATCCGCTCGGCCCGATGATGGAGACGAACTCGCCGGGCGAGACGTCGAAGCTCACGCCGGCAAGCACTTCCCGACCGTCGTACGCCTTCGTCAATCCGTTCACTCGCACCCGCATCAGCGTGGCCGACTGTCACGGGCCCAGGGCGCAACGAGGCGTTCGACCGCGTACGTCAGCAGGAACAGGGTGACGCTGATCGCGGCGGTGACAACAACCGCGGCCAGCACCAGATCGGTCCGGAACGAGTTCTTCTGTTGGCTCATGTAGATGCCGAGTCCCGCGCTGGCACCGGCGTACTCGGCGAAGATGGCGCCGACCACCGCGTAGGTGATGCCGATACGCAGGGACGTGAAGAAGCGGGGCATCGCGGACGGGAGCCGTACGTAGCGAAATTGCTGCCACCGACTCGCGCCCATCGCCGCCAGCAGCGAACGGGCATCGCGGTCGGTGGCGGCAAATCCTTCGATCAGACCGATCGCCATCGGGAAGAACGTGGCCAGTGCGATGACGAGGATCTTGGGTAGCAAGCCGAAGCCGAACCAGATGATGAGCAGTGGAGCAATAGCGATGATCGGCAGCGTTTGCGACACCACGAACAGCGGAACGACCGCACGCCTGAGCCACGGCGAGAAGTCGACTGCCACAGCCAGAATCCAGGCGACGACGAGAGATACTGCGAAGCCGACGACGGTGACCTGAAGCGTGGCGGCCGCGTTGGTGCCGATCGCTTCCCTGTGCGCCCACCCCTGGGTGATGATGCGTGACGGAGAGGGCAACACCTGCGGTCTGATGCCACTGAGCGAGACATATGCTTCCCAGCCGACAACGATCGCTACGACGATGGTCAGCGACGGCAGTGCCCATCGAACGACGTCGCCCACCCGAGGTGCCCGCTGCCGGGCAGGCTTCTCGATTCGGGTGGCCGTCGCCTGGTCAGCGGTCGCCGAGATAATCATTGGTGAAATAGGTGGACCAGTCGGGCTCGGCTGCGAGCGCGGCGCCGCTCTCGTCGACGAGAAGTCCATTGTCGTAGAGGAATTTCGAGTACCCGCTCCACTTGCCGAGATTCTGACCACCGACGACTCCTGCATCGTCCTTCATGTACCCGTCAGCGAGCATTTGCTGGCTCTCGAACACCAGCTTCTCGTCGGTGAACGTGCCCGGGTTGGCGTCGATGACGTCCTGAGCGGCCCGATCCGGATCGTCAGCCGCCACCTGGTACCCGCGCTGGAGAGCCTGAACGAACTTCGCGCCTTCCTCAGGGTTGTCGAGTAGCCAGTTCTCGTTGCCACTGATGGTGATGGCGTACGCGTCGGGGAACCCGAAATCGGTGTACTCGAAGTACTTCATCGGAGTTCCGCTGTGCTCGGCCTCGAGGCCCTCCCACGCGAGATACGACACGGTGAAATCCGCGGTGCCCGAGTACACGGCTTCGTAGGCCGACGTTCCAAGGACGACAGTCTCGTATTCGCCTGCTCCGCCGTCGTTTTCGATGACCTGGCGCACCGTGGCCTCCTCGCCGAGGTCACCGAAGCCCGCGTACACCTTGCCGTCCAGCGCGGCGGGACCCGTCAGATCCTGCCGGTCGGCGCGGACGCCGATACCGGTGGCCCAGCGCTGCAGCGGGGCCAGGACCGAGACGATCTGTGCGCCGGCGGCTTTCGCGAACGTGGTGGAACCCTGTGTGCTGATCCCGAATTCGGCGTTGCCCGAGTCGACCAGCGTGTCGGGCGAGGTGCTGTTGTAGGGGAGAACTTCCACGTCCAACCCGGCATCAGCGAAGAACCCCTCCTGCAGTGCCACGTACAGCCCGGTGTGATTGGTGTTCGGGGTCCAGTCGAGCGCGAACCGAATGGTGCCGGAGTCGTCTGACTGCGCGCACGCGGTCAGACTCGCGAACGTCACCGCGGCCACTACGAGCGCGCGGATTCTCACGGCGTCACCGGCCACGGCGTCGGGTGGAGGGCGGTGTCCCAGAACATCAGTTCGTACCGTGTCGCCACAAAGAACGCCTCGACCATCGCGTCGCGCTGCGCAGAGGTTGCCGCTTCCGCCGCGTCGTCGACGAGAATGCGCGCACCGTCGACGATGGTGCGGAACTCGTCGGAATCGTAGGTGGACACCCACCGTGCGTAGGGGTGTTCCGGATCCGTTCGGAGCACCTGCTGCGCAGCGGCCGACAGACGCACTGCCACATCGGCGTAGATCCAGAAGCACGGGAGAACGGCTGCTGCCGCCACCGGGTACGGCTCCGTCGCCGCGGCCGAGATCAGGTAGGACACGTAGCCGAGGCAGGCGGGCGAATGCGATGCGACGGAGTCCGCGGCCGGAAGCGCATCGCCGGACAGAAGGGACTCGTGCAGGGCCGCTTCGTCGACGGCACCGGCCGCGGACGTGGCCCAGAAGGCAGCGGTGGTTGCGTCGGGCGCCCGCGACGCCAGAAGCGACAACGCCTTGGCGTACCCGGCAAGGTACAGACGGTCCTGCTCGATGTAGGTGCGGAAGGCTCCGAGCGGCAGGGTTCCGTCGCCGAGCATCCGGAGAAAGTCCAGCTCGTCGATCGCGGCGCGGAGCGTTTCGGTATTCGCCCACAATAAGTCCGTGTGGCGTCGGTCGGTGTGGTGGACAGAGTCCACCGAGAGCACAGGCGTAGTCAAAGCCTCGACATCCCTTCGTCAGCATTACCTGAATCAGGTTCGACGGGTGTTATCTCAGCATCCGCATGTGCGGACGCACCCCGTGTCAGAACATCGCCGACGATAGCACCCTGCTGTGCTCAGTCGAGCATGTCCTCGAGTTCCATCCCCTTGGTCTCGGGGATCTTCGAGCGTACGAAGAAGAACGACACCACTGCCATGAGGGCGAAGAAACCGTAGATCGCCCACAGGCCGATGGCTTCGGTGAGTGGCGGAAATGCAAGTGTCACAGCGAAGTTGGCGACCCAGTTGGCGGCCGTCCCGACGCCGAGCGCCATGGCCCGCATACGGTTGGGGAACATCTCTCCGAGCAGGACCCACATGATGGGCCCCCACGTCGCGGCGAAGAAGATGACGAACAAGTTTGCGCCGATGAGGGCGACGGCCCCCCACGGGCTCGGCAGCGTTACGTCGTCGCCGCTGCCGATCTGCTGGGAGAACGCCACCGCCGCCATGAGAAGACCGACGAACATGCCGAGGGAGCCGGCGAGCAAGAGCTTGCGACGGCCGATGCGGTCGACGAACAGAATCGCTACGAACGTCATGGAGACGTTGATGACCGAGGTGATGACGGACGTGGTGAACGATTGCTCCTCGGTGAATCCGACCGACCTCCACAGGGTCGTCGAGTAGTAGAAGATCGCGTTGATGCCGACGAGCTGTTGCAGCACGGCCATGATGATTCCGACCCAGACGATCGGGTGCAGTCCGAATCGGGTGCCTTTGATGTCCTGGAACGACGACTTCGATTCCTTGCGGAGGGTCAACCGAATTTCATGGACGCGTTCGTTCGGGTGCAGCTCGCCCGTGATGTCGGCGAGAATCCTCGCCGCTTCTTCGTCGAGATGTTGGCCCACGAGATAGCGGGGTGATTCGGGGATGGTCACCGCGAGCAGTCCATAGATCAGTGCGGGGACGACGCCGACCAGGAACATCCAGCGCCACGCTTCGAGTCCCCACCACAGGTCGTTCGACGCACCGTCGGCTGCGCCCTGCAGCAGAGCGTCCGAGAGCAGGGCGGCGAAAATACCGACGGTGATGGCGAGTTGCTGCAGTGACGCCAGGCTTCCGCGCCACTTGGCCGGGGCGATCTCGGCGATGTACGCGGGCGCGATCACCGAGGCGATGCCGATGCCGAGTCCGCCGAGCACGCGCCACAGCATGAGGTCCGGCACGCTGAACGCGAGACCTGAGCCCAGAGAAGAAATGGTGAACAGCGCGGAGCCGAGGACCATCACCTTCTTGCGACCCCAGCGATCGGCCAGTGATCCGGCGAACCACGCACCGACCGCGCACCCGATCAGCGCGATCGCAACTACGAACCCGGTGGTGAAGGAGCCGAGCGAGAAGCGTCCCTCGATGGCGTCGACGGCCCCGTTGATGACGGAGCTGTCGAAGCCGAACAGGAAACCGCCGACGGCCGCAGCGACGCTGACGCCGATGACTTTTGCGCTGTGATGGCCGCCTGAGCGGGTCGGCGTCTCGGACATCCGGTCTCCTTTCGACGCGGAAGGAAAGATCCCTCCGGCCTGGGCCTGTGGAACGCGTGCAGCGGATTCGGTGCACTTCTGCTCAGGCTATGCCCGACCGTTCGCCCTGCGAAACAGTGGTCGGCGGGAACGCAGGTTAGGGCTCGCGTGAGGTTGGTACGTTGGCGTGCGCCGGACCGATCCGGCGCGTTCACCTGCCAAGGAGGTGCCATGACCGAAGCGACATGCCGCGTGATGACGCCGGACGGGGAAGTCGTCGGCCACCTCGACGGCGCCGTCTACGCGTGGAAGGGCATTCCCTACGCAGCCCCGACGGACGGCGAGCACCGCTTCAGGGCGCCGCGTCCGGTCGAGCCCTGGACCGAACCGCTGGACTGTCTCCGCTTCGGTCCGGTCGCCCCACAGGGTCGGGACAATCCGGTGCCCATCGACCCGACCCTGCCGCAGTCGGAGGACTGTCTGTCGGTGAACGTCTGGGCTCCCGAGCCCGACGGAACCCCGCGGCCCGTCATGGTCTGGATTCACGGTGGTGCGTATTCGTTGGGGTCGGCCGCGCAGACCGTGTACGACGGACGCGCTCTCGCCGAACTCGGCGACCTGGTGCTCGTCACGGTGAACTACCGCGTCGGGGCGTTCGGCTTCCTCGACCTGTCGTCGTTCTCCACCGACGACACCGTGTTCGACTCGAATGTCGGATTACGTGATCAGATCGCTGCTCTCGAATGGGTGCACAGGAGCATCGGCGCCTTCGGCGGAGACGCGTCGAACGTGACGGTGTTCGGTGAGTCCTCGGGGGGCGCATCGGTGACAACCCTGATGACGTCGCCCAGAACGGAGGGCCTGTTCCACCGGGCGATCGTGCAGAGTGCCCCGGCGACATCGGTGTACGGCCCGGATCGTGCGGCGCAGGTGGCTGCTCGCTTCCTCGACATCTCCGGGGTGACACCGGAACGCGTGCACGAACTCAAGACGACCGACTTCGAGACATTGGTCGAGGCGAGCGACACGCTCTGCTACGACGTTCCGGCGCGCGTACCGGGCACGCTGGGGCTGGCTCCCGTCGTCGACGGGTACATCGTTCCGCGCTATCCCGTTGCCGCGTTCCAGAAGGGCTTTGCGCACCGGATCCCGATGATCATCGGCACCAATCACGACGAGGCGTCGATCTTCCGGTTGATGAAGTCGCCGTTGATGCCGGTCACGTCGGACACCGTCACCGAGATGTTCCGGGCGATAGCCAACGACCACGCCGACCTCCCCGCCTTCCGGGTCGCGGAGATCATGTCGGCGTATCCGGACCGCTCGACCACGGCCGGAGCCCTGGCCATGTCGAGGGACGCAGGTTTCACGATGCCGAGCCTGTGGATCGCCGACGCGCACAGCAGGCACTCACCGGTGTGGATGTATCGGTTCGACCATGCGACCCCGATGTTGAAGGCGGCACGGATCGGCGCCGGGCACGCAACCGAATTACCCTATGTATTCGGCAATTTCGGGACGCTGAACCGCGACCCGACGTTCTGGCTCGGTGGTCGCAAAGCAGCCATGGCGGTGTCGGCTCGAGTGATGAAACGGTGGGTCGCGTTCGCCCGACACGGCGTGCCGGCCACGCTCGACGGTGCCAAACACTGGCCGCTGTACGCCGAGCCCGAGCGGTCGACACTCGTCATCGACGGTCAGGACACCGTCGTCGACGACCCGGACAGCGCACTGCGTACCGCGTGGGGAGACCGGGTCCTCGGCTTCAGCTGATCGGGTGGTTCAGGGTTGGATGTCGGGGCTTCGGGTTACGTTCGGGGGGTGCTGTTCACCAGGATCATCGACACCTCTCAGGCCGTGGGCGCCACACGTTCGCGCAAGGCGAAGATCGAGTCGCTGCGCGAACTCCTCGGCAACCTCGATCCCGGCGACGTCGGCACCGTCGTCTCGTGGCTATCGGGCGAGCTCCCACAGGGACGAATCGGCATCGGCTGGAAAACGTTGTCGGGCATCGACGTCGCCCCGACAGACGAGGGCGCATTGACGATCACGGACGTCGATTCGGCGTTGGCGGCCATCGCGTCGACGTCCGGTTCCGGGTCCACGGCCAGACGCCGCGAACTGTTGAGCGACTTGTTCGGCTCGGCCACCCGAAGCGAACGTGAGTTCCTGATTCGGTTGATGACCGGCGAGCTGCGGCAGGGTGCGCTCGAAGGCGTGATGACGGACGCCATCGCCAAGGCTGCCGGCCTGCCTCTCGATCCGGTACGACGCGCATTCATGCTCTCCGGACGGCTGGCTGCGACGGCCACGGCAGCGTTGACCGGGGGAGAGGACGCGCTCGAGGCGTTCGGCCTCGAGATCGGCAGGCCCATTCGGCCGATGTTGGCCTCCCCTGCGGAGAGTCTCCTTTCGGCGTGGACGGAGCTCACGGGCGATGTGAGCGTGGAGTACAAATTGGACGGGGCGCGCATTCAGGTGCACCGTGACGGCGACGAGGTCCACATCTACACGCGCACGTTGCGCGAGATCACCGACGGCGTACCCGAGCTGGTAGATCTGGTGCGGTCGTTGCCGTGCACCTCGGTCGTGCTCGACGGGGAAACGCTCGCGCTCACCGACAGCGGACGCCCTCGCCCGTTCCAGGAAACGATGAGCCGGTTCGGAGCGCAGAGCACGCACGAACTGCTGCTTCGCCCCTATTTCTTCGACTGCATCCACCTCGACGGCGAGGACCTGCTCGATCAACCGTTGACCAAACGCCTCGATGCCCTCGAACTCGTGGCGCCCGAGCACCGGATTCCGGCGCTTCTGCGTCCTGATGCCGATGCGGCCGCCGGGCACTTCGACGCAGCCATGGACGCCGGCCACGAAGGTGTCATGGTCAAAGCGCTGTCCTCGGTGTACGCCGCGGGCAGGCGGGGCCGGACCTGGCAGAAGGTCAAACCCGAGCACACACTCGACCTGATAGTTCTGGGCGCGGAGTGGGGTTACGGGCGTCGGACGGGCTGGCTGTCCAACCTTCACCTCGGAGCGCGAAACCCCGACGGAGGCGAGCCCATCATGGTCGGCAAGACGTTCAAGGGCCTCACCGATCAGTTGTTGCAGTGGCAGACCGAAGAGTTCCCCTTGCACGAGCGCGCCCGCGACGAGCACACGGTCTACCTGGAGCCGGATCTGGTCGTGGAGATCGAACTCGACGGGGTGCAGGTGAGCACGCGATACCCGGGGGGCGTCGCTCTGAGATTCGCACGCGTACTGCGGTATCGGCCCGACAAGACCCACGCCGAAGCCGACACCATCGATGCCGTCCGGGCGTTGCTGCAGGCGGGTTAGAGCACCGCACCCGGGTTGAGGATACCGTCGGGGTCGAGAGCGGATTTGATGCGTGCTGTCAGCTTCATGACGTCCTCACCCACCTGGTCGGGCAGCCACGCCTTCTTCAGCCTTCCGACGCCGTGTTCGCCGGTGATGGTGCCGCCCAGCGATATTGCGAGATCCATGATTGCGCCGAACGCGATGTTCGCTCGCCGCTCCATGTCTGCGTCGGCGGGATCGAACACGATCAGAGGATGAGTGTTGCCGTCGCCGGCATGAGCGATGACCGCGACGAGCACGCCGTATTTCTCCGAGATCCGTTCGATCCCCTCGACGAGGTCGGGCAGAGCAGGCAACGGCACCCCGACGTCCTCGAGCAACAAACTGCCGAGTCGCTCCACCGCCGGAATCGCGAAACGCCTTGCTGCAGCGAAGGCTTCACCCTCGTCGGGATCGTCCGTCGTGAACACATCGGACGCACCCGCCTCGGTACACGCCGCAGCCATGATGTCGATTTCACGGGCACGATCGGCACCAGGGGAATCGGAACGCGCGATCAGCATCGCCGACGCCCCACGGTCCAGGCCCATCTTCATCGCGTCCTCGACGGCACCGATCGACGCACGGTCCATGAACTCGAGCATCGACGGACGAAGCGTGCGGGTGATGGCCAGGATGGCGGCGGTGGCGTCGTGCACCGAAGAGAACGACGCAACCACCGTGCTCGCAGGTTGCTGCGCCGGCACCAGGCGGACGGTGATCTCGGTGATGATGCCGAGGGTGCCCTCGCTGCCGACGAAGAGCTTCGTCAGTGACAGTCCTGCAACGTCTTTCAGTCTCGGACCGCCGAGTCGCACGGCAGTACCGTCGGCGAGAACGACTTCGAGTCCGAGTACGTAATCGGTTGTCACACCGTACTTCACGCAGCAGAGGCCACCCGCGTTCGTCGCGGCGTTACCACCGATCGAACACATTTCGAACGACGAGGGATCCGGGGGATACCACAGTCCGTGCTCGGCGGCTGCCTTCTTGACCTCGACGTTGAGCAGGCCGGGTTGCGTCACCGCGATGCGGGTCACCGGGTCGACGACGATATCGCGCATCAACTCGGTGCTCAGTACGATGCCACCGTCGACAGCTGTTGCACCGCCGGACAATCCGGACCCTGCACCGCGTGGCACCACGGCGATGTGGTGCTCGCTCGCCCAGCGCATCACCGTCTGAACGTCCGCCGTGCACGTCGCTCGAACTACGGCGAGGGGTCGGCCCGCGTTCGGGTCTTTGGCCCAGTCGCGGCGGTACCCCTCGGTGACGTCCGGGTCCGTCAGCACGGCCCCGGTGGGAAGGGCCGCCTCGAGCTTGCTCAGGTCGGTCATCGTGCACTCCATGTTTTCTGAAAAAAGCGGCGGTGCGCTGTTGTGTTTTCTGAAAAAAGCGGCGGTGCGCTGTTGCCCGAGCTCACTGGTCACGAGCTTATGGGTCACCGCCGAGGTTGGAGCCGTTATTGATTGCGCTGAAGCGTCAGTTCTGCCAGCCGGGTAGCGCCCGCGCACGGATCGGCGGCGGCGTTTCGATACTGCACCCACCAGGTGATGGTGCCCGTGTAGGACGCAGTGATTCCGCAGGACGCAGGATCGCCCGGCCGTCGCGAGAGGAACGCGCCGGCGCCGGAGATTGTCACCGGTTCGATCTGGTAGTTCAGCTTCTCGGCGAGCGCCCGTTCGCGGCCCAGCGTGTTGTCCTCGAACCACGCGAAGGTGACATCCACCGTGCCCGCCGCGGTGGTGCCGGTCCACATGCACACTGCGCCGAAGAAGTACTGTCGAACGGCGTCCGCCTGCACCGATTCGGCGATCTTGTCGTCGGGCACCGCGACGCATTCCTGCAGGAGTTTGTCGAATTCGGTGTTCATCTCACCCGCGCCTTCTGCGACGGGGGTTCCGGTGACGGTGGTGCCGCAGCCGGTGATCAGCAGCAGAGCGGCCGAAGCCGAAGCAGCGAGTCGAGCGGACCTGGTCATCGCGTCACCTCGCGTTCTCGACGGTGGCCTGGGCAAGGGCTTCGGTGACCTGGCAGACGTCCCGCGATGGGACGGAGAAGACGTAGTTGACCGACCAGTGCAGAAACCCGTCGCCGTTTTCGACGCCCGCCTCGCACGAGGTGTCGTTGCCGCGTGCGGTGAAGCCCGGATGACCGTCGGCTTCGATGGTCGAAATTTCCCGACCGATCCGGCCCGCGACGGTGCGCTCGCGATCGATTGGGGAGGCCCGGTACCAGGTGAACATCGCGTACGAGCCAGTGTCGGCCGAATCCCAGCGGCAACTCACCGCGTTCTGCGACGTCGAAGCGAGGCCTCTGATTCCGGTGATCTCCGTCAGTTGGTCCTCGGTGATGGATCCGCATTCACCAACGAACAACTCTTCGGTTCGCGGGTCGCCGCCCGGCGCATCTCCCGTTGATTCCTCCGGGTCGGAGTCGGACGAGGAGCAGCCGGTCGCGATGGCGCACAGGGCGGTGAGTCCGACGATTGTTCCCCTCTTCCACACGGGGCGAAGCCTACCGAGTCGGCCGCACCTCCGGCAGTCCGCCTGGCCGCGCCGCTGTCACATCTGCCACTTCCGTCACTTCCGTTACCCGATCGATGCGTCCGCGCAACGGAATGTTGTAGCTCCGGGGGCTAGCGTCCAGTTCTGGACCGCAAGGAGGACCGAACATGATGAATCCCCAGCAGCAATCGTGGACCTACGTAGCCGCCATGTTCTCGTACGAGTTTCAGGACGGCGGCGTCGATTACGACACCATCGAGGCAATTCACCGCGGCGAAGTCGCCGAATGGGTGAGCGCGCTTGCGCACTCGGGAATCGTCGAGAACGCGACGGTCGCCGAGGTCGAGTCGACATGGAGGCAACGGCCTCGGCTGCTGCTGGACATGCTGCTGCTCGACGCGGACGAGATGACGCGGCGGCGCTGCGACATGGCGTGGTCCTCGCTCGATCGCCTCGCTCCGATCGCCCAATCCGGCTAGATCCGTTCCGTCCGATCACCGTTGACGACGACTACCTGCTCGTCGGTCAGGGTCAGATGCCGAACGCCCTCGCGTTCGAACTTCGCCACCATCGCCGCGCCCGCGCCGTTCTCGTCGAGGACCGACCCGAAGTGGGGCACGAGCGCGAAATCGACCAACCCGAGTCCCTCCCAGACCACAGCGCCGTCCGCAATCTCCGCGGGGTCGTCGGCCTGGTCGACCCCGCGCAGGGAAGGCGACGCCACACACGCGCCCGCGCTGTATCCCGCGTAGACCAGACGCCCGTCGCGCACCCGCGAGACGATGGGTTCGTCGGCGCCGCACTGATGAAGTACCGACCGCAACACGAATGTGTTGCCGCCCCTGATCCACAGCGTCTGTACGGAATCCAGTTCGGCCGCAAGCGCATCCGGTCTGTCGCGGAATCGCCGCACATCGAGTTCGTACGGGTCGTACCCGAGGTCGCGTAAACCGCGGATTTCACTCGTCAGCGCCGACTCGCGGGCCTGCTCGGGCCACCCGTCGGTCGCATGCGAGATGACGGCGACGCGCCCCGGCCCCGACGTCAGAGCGCGAAACTCGTCCACGTGAGCGCCGAAGCGATACGAGGCGAGGAACAGCTTCATCGGCTCTCCTCGTGGGCGAGGCGGTCGAGTCCGGCGCGTATCGAGGTGGCCGTGCCCTCTGCATCACGGAGTCGGCGGGTGACGAAACCGGCGACGAACCGGAGCTTGTCGCCTGTGCGCCGGGGCACGACGTGCAGGTGGCTGTGAAAGACCGTCTGAAATGCGGACTTACCGTCGTTGACGACGAGATTGACCCCGTCGGCACGGAGGTCCGACCGCCGCATCGCTTTCGAGATGCGTTGTCCGGCGGCGAACACAGCGGCCGCGGCGGCAGGGGGCATCGAGTCGAGATCCGAGAAATGCTGCTTCGGAATCACCAGGACATGTCCCGTGGTGACGGGCCGAATATCGAGGAAGGCCAGCACGTCCTCGGTGTCGAGTACGACGGTCGACGGTGCTTCGGCGGCGACGATGGCGCAGAAGATACAGGGGGTCACCGCGCCAACTGTATGCGTGCGACCCGGCCGGCAACCGCTATGACGTCGATCACAGACTTGCCGCATGCATGCCACGTCGCGACCGTTCG
Source organism: Rhodococcus sp. (in: high G+C Gram-positive bacteria) (assembly GCF_049591685.1). GTDB lineage: Bacteria > Actinomycetota > Actinomycetes > Mycobacteriales > Mycobacteriaceae > Rhodococcoides. The sequence goes on from NZ_JBAWFH010000337.1 coordinate 15,456, forward strand.
GATTCGATTCAGAGACCAGTCGGTGTGGCGTGGGTTACCCGGCCGGTGTCTCGTCTGGCTATCATCAGTCACCTTGTGCCTTGCCCGCACGAAGTGCCTTTCGTCGCGCGAACACAACCGTTCGTCGGGTCACAGGTGCCATTCGACTTCAGGGAAGACGGAGATTTGGAAACCACGGAGAGTACCGAGAACGCAACCAGTACCGGAACGACCCGCGTCGGCGTCGTACGTGAATCCGGAGACGGCGAGCGTCGAGTCGCACTCGTGCCGAAGATCGTCGCGTCACTGTCGGGGAAGGGCGTGGAGATCGTCGTCGAGTCCGGTGCCGGGCTCGGTGCGTTGATCCCGGACGAGCTCTACATCGCTGCCGGAGCGACCATCGGTGATCCATGGTCCGCCGATGTCGTGGTCAAGGTGGCGCCGCCCACGGAGGCGGAGATCGCCAAGTTGTCGTCGGGTTCGACGCTCATCGGGTTCTTGGCCCCGCGCAATGCGGACAACAGCATCGGCGCGTTGAAGGCTGCGGGTGTGCAGGCGTTCGCGGTGGAGGCCATCCCGCGTATCTCCCGCGCGCAGGTGATGGACGCACTGTCCTCTCAGGCCAATGTGGCCGGGTACAAATCGGTGTTGTTGGCGGCATCGGAGTCGACCCGGTTCTTCCCGATGCTCACCACCGCCGCAGGCACGGTCAAGCCCGCATCCGTTCTCGTTCTCGGCGTCGGTGTGGCCGGTCTACAGGCTCTGGCTACGGCGAAGCGCCTCGGTGGACGGCCCACGGGATACGACGTACGCCCCGAGGTCGCTGATCAGGTGCGGTCGGTCGGTGCGCAGTGGCTCGACCTCGGTATCGACGCCGCAGGCGAGGGCGGTTACGCCCGCGAGCTCACCGACGACGAGCGTGCCCAGCAGCAACAGGCTCTCGAAGAAGCGATCAAGGGCTTCGACGTCGTCATCACCACGGCGCTCGTGCCGGGTCGTCCTGCGCCGCGCTTGGTCACGGCCGCCGCAGTGGAAGGTATGAAGCCCGGCTCCGTCGTGGTCGACCTGGCCGGGGAAACCGGTGGCAACTGCGAGCTGACCGAGCCGGGGCAGACGGTGGTCAGGCACGACGTGACGATCTGCTCGCCGCTGAACCTGCCTGCCACCATGCCCGAGCACGCCAGCGAGCTGTACTCGAAGAACATTTCGGCCCTGCTCGAATTGATGCTCGTCGACGGGCGTCTTGCACCGGACTTCTCGGACGAGGTTCTGGCCGGTGCCTGCGTCACCCGTGAGAAGGAGAACTGATGTACACCCCGTTGTTGGCGAATATCGCGATCCTGGTGTTGTCCGGGTTCGTCGGGTTCGCAGTGATTTCCAAGGTGCCCAACACCCTGCACACTCCGCTGATGTCGGGCACCAATGCCATCCACGGCATCGTGGTCCTCGGCGCCCTGGTGGTGCTGGGCAAGGTCGAGGATCCGTCCATCGGTCTGCAGATCATTCTCTTCGTCGCCTTGGTGTTCGGCACGGTCAACGTGATCGGTGGCTTTGTCGTCACCGACCGGATGCTGTCGATGTTCAAGTCCAAGCCGGTGCCTGTCACCTCACCTTCTTCAACTGCGGCCGAGAAGGGTTCTGACTCCTGATGGAAAATCTCGTCAACGTTCTCTACATCATCGCGTTCGGCATGTTCATCTATGGCTTGATGGGGTTGACCGGCCCGAAGACCGCTGTTCGCGGTAACCAGATCGCCGCGATCGGCATGGTCATCGCCGTCGTCGCGACGCTCATCTCCGTCCGTGACACCGGCAACTGGATCCTGATCATCGCCGGTCTCGTCGTCGGTGTCGCCCTCGGTATTCCGCCGGCACGTCGGGTGAAGATGACCGCGATGCCGCAGCTCGTCGCACTGTTCAACGGCGTCGGCGGCGGAACCGTCGCTCTGATTGCGTGGGCCGAGTTCCTCGACACCTCCGGCTTCTCGAACTTCCATCACGGTGAGTCGCCGACGGTGCACATCGTCATCGGTTCGCTGTTCGCGGCGATCATCGGATCGATCTCGTTCTGGGGTTCGCTCATCGCGTTCCTCAAGCTGCAGGAAACGCTCCCGGGTAGCCCGATCACGATTGGCAAGCTGCAGCAGCCGCTCAATGCGCTGCTGCTCATCGGCGCCGTGGCCGCGGCCGTGGTCATCGGCATCAACGCCACCCCGGGCGGCGGTGTCTCGCAGTGGTGGATCGTGGCGGTCCTCGTCCTCGCGGGCATTCTGGGACTGACCGTGGTGCTGCCGATCGGCGGCGCGGACATGCCGGTCGTCATTTCGTTGCTCAATGCGCTCACCGGTCTCTCCGCTGCCGCTGCGGGTCTTGCGCTCGACAACACGGCGATGATTGTGGCAGGCATGATCGTCGGTGCCTCGGGCACGATCTTGACCAACTTGATGGCCAAGGCCATGAACCGGTCCATTCCCGCGATCGTTGCAGGCGGCTTCGGTGGCGGCAGCGCTGCTGCCGGGCCTGCGGGCGCAGGTGGCGGTACCGCCAAGGCGACTTCCGCTGCCGACGCTGCGATCCAGATGGCCTACGCGAACCAGGTGATCGTCGTTCCCGGTTACGGTTTGGCCGTCGCGCAGGCTCAACACGCGGTCAAGGACATGGCGAAGTTGCTCGAGTCGAAGGGTGTCGAGGTCAAGTACGCCATTCACCCTGTTGCCGGCCGTATGCCCGGACACATGAATGTGCTTCTGGCCGAAGCGGATGTCGCTTACGACGCGATGAAGGAAATGGACGACATCAATGACGAGTTCGGGCGGACCGACGTCAGGGTGGTCATCGGAGCGAACGATGTCACCAATCCGGCGGCGCGCAACGATCCGTCGAGCCCGATCCACGGAATGCCGATCTTGAACGTCGACCAGTCGAAGTCCGTCATCGTGCTCAAGCGGTCGATGTCGTCCGGGTTCGCCGGTATCGACAATCCGCTGTTCTTCGCCGAGGGCACCTCGATGCTTTTCGGCGATGCGAAGAAGTCCGTCTCGGACGTCACCGAGGAGCTCAAAGCGCTGTAGCGCGCCTCCGGCGCCCGTGTTCCAAAAGTGTTGTTCACGCAACACTTTTTGGACACGGGCGTCGTGGCATGTCAGCGCCTGCGCAACGCCATCGCAGCGGTGTCGAGGGGGTTGGCCGCTTCGCGTTCGGCTGCGACGGGTGAGAACACCATGACCGTCGATGCCAGGGCCCACCAGAGCGCGACGATCAGGAACGTCGTCACGATTCCCACCACGGTGGCCGAACCACCCACCACCGCCGCTCCTGCAACCGTCAGCGCAACAACGGCGCCGAGCCCTGTCACAGCGGGCACAAACCTGGGCGCGGCCACGAGTGCGGCGCCGCAGATCAGCGCGGCGCAGGCGGTGACGCTGCCATTCGGAAGCGCCGAGGCGGGCACGAGCCCGTATGCCCACGCGCGGACTGCTGCGGTGGTCAACGAGGCTCCGACGGTCAACCCGATTACCGCGCCGATCCCGTAAGGGAGTTTGCGTACCACCGACACGATGGTCAACGCCGCGACGGCCACCAGCACCGGTGTGATGCCGAACAACCGCAACAGCGTTTCCGATGGCGCGGTCAAGCCGGGGACGATTGCTCGCGAGTGGGGGTAGCCTATTCCAAGCTTGGGCAGCCCGACCAAGACGACGATCAGTGCTGCCACCGAGCCGGCGGCGCCGCACAAGCGGACGAGCGTAGCCCGTGCACGCCGCGCTGCATCGCGATGGAATTGGTGATCATCCAGTTCGAGAAGTTCCATGCTGTCCGTGTTCACGCCCATGCCCCGACGGCCCCCCTGTATCACTTCGCGCGCAGTTGCCTCGACTGCTTCGTTGCTTTGTCGTTCGTGTACGAGGATGCAACACGACTCTGAATTTCCGCTGTGAGGGTGGTGTCAGCCGGCCGCGGGTACCGCGGTGGACGCGGGGCGTACGACGCCCGCGGCAGCGGTCGCGACGAAGGTCAGGACGAGGGGGACGACCATCGCGGTTGTCAGAGACACGAAGTGCGACGTCCAGCCGATGATTGCGGGACCGGCGAGGAACCCGACATATCCCATTCCGACGACCCGGGACATGTTGGTGGCCGCGGCACCGGTACTCAGATTGCCGGCGCTAGTGAAAATCTGTGGAATGCTGCCGGACAGCCCGAGTCCGAAGAGGGCCCAGCCGGCGAGGGTCAGCGGGAGCCAATCCGAGACGAGTACGCCCAGCATGCCCACGGATGCGACAAGGTTGCCGTAGCGGACGACTGCGACGGGCCCGAACCGCCCGCTGACACGGTCGGCGCAGAACCGGCCGACGGTCATCATGGCCGCGAAGAATCCGAACGCGAGGGCCGCGATGCCGTCGGACGTTCCCAGGTGTTCCTTGACCTGAAGGGTGCTCCAGTCGTTGGCGACCCCCTCGGAAAGCATCAGCGCGAAAGCGAGAACACCGAGAATCAGAACGCGCGGCGAGAAGCGGGCGGCACCGACCGATGCCGACTTCTGCCCGGTTCGAGCAGTGTCGGTTGGAGCAGTGTCGGTTCGGGCAGTGTCTTTCCGAGAGGCGGGCGAGGACGGGTCGAGTAGGAACGGTCGGCAACCGGCGACGATCGCGAGTCCGAGGGCTGCGGCGCCGCCCATGGATACGGCGATGGGGACGTCGTTGGCAAGAGTCACTGCTCCGACGAGTGATCCGACAACGCCGCCCACCGAGAACAGGGCATGGAACGCGCTCATGATGGGGCGAGGGTAGATGCGCTCGATGTCGACTGCCTGCGAGTTCATGGAGACGTCCAGTGAGCCGTTGAACAGACCGAACGCAAACAGCGACACTCCAAGGGTGGCGATGTCGACGGACAGTGCAGGGCCCAGCAGCGCGCAGGAAAGGCCGGCAGCGGAGATGGTAACGAGTCGGTTACTTCCATACCTGTCGGACAGCGGTCCGGACGCCTGCATTCCGAAAATTGCGCCGGCGGCGAGGACGAGCAGAAGCGATCCGAGGGTCGAATGGGAGATGTCGGTGCGGCGCTCGATGCTCGGAATATGAACGACCCACATCGCAAACAAGAACCCGTTTACGCCGAAGATGCCGAAGACGGATGCTCTTGCGCGTCGGGCAGAGGTGGGGACCTCGTACGAGTTCTGTACCACGATAGGCAACGCTACCTGGTGATTCTTCGGTCTCGAGCGCCGCGGAGTATTGAGCTGCGTAGCGAAAAGCATTCGTAACAGAAAGGCCACCGGATGATTCCAGTAGTTGTGACGCTTATCACATCATTTGGTTTGGTCTGGCGACGCTCGTCAGGGTGAGCGTAGTTTCAACGAATCGGGAAAAGCTCAAATTCGTTACAACCGGTTTCGTAACGATTCGAACACGGTGCCGAAGATGCC
>NZ_JBAWFH010000338.1:0-5173 GCF_049591685.1 Rhodococcus sp. (in: high G+C Gram-positive bacteria)
GCTGCGTGTCGAGAAGCCCGCTGGGCATGAAGTGATTCATCCGCGCGTTGAGCCTGCCGCTGATCCGCTCACGCGTGCCCGCCAGATGCACGAAGACGACGTGCCCCTCGGACCCCTTCTGCAGAACATCGCGGTAGCTTCGCTTGAGCGCCGAGCAGGTGACGATCCCGGGCTCGCCGGCTTCGGTGCGCGCACGAATCCACTCGGCGATCGTTTCGAGCCACGGCCAGCGATCCTCGTCGGTCAGCGGTTGCCCCGATGCCATCTTCTCGACGTTCGAATCGGGATGCAGATCGTCGCCCTCCTGCAGGTCCCACTTGAGCGCACCAGCGAGAATGCCTGCCACCGTTGACTTTCCGGATCCGGACACACCCATGATGACCAGCACCGGATGCTGAGGAATTGCCTCGCTCACGTCGGATCACCGTGCCGGGCCCCTGTACCGCTGCCGCATTCGCTCATTGCCATCACGCTCCAAATCTGTGGTCGGTGACCCCATCGTTGTACCCCAAATGTCCGTTTGCCAATCGGCGCAAGGCGGCTTCGCCACCCGTGCGCCAAAAGTGTTGTTCAGGTGGTGAGAAGTGCACACCGGCGGCGGAGCCGCATCACGGGGCGCAGAGCCGCCTCGGGCGTGGGACGATCGATCGGTGGTGGCCGACGCGAGCGCAGAGTTCCTGCAGTTGCACGATTCCGTACTCGACAAGCTGGGGCGGGACATCGTGGCCGGAGCTGTACCCGCAGGGACCACGATTTCGGCGGACGACGTGGCTGTGCGCTTCGAGGTGTCGCGGACGGTGGTGCGCGAGGTGGTCAGGGTTCTCGAGTCACTCGGTTTGCTCACCGTGCGCCGCAGGGTGGGCATCACCGTGCTGGACTCTTCGCAGTGGAACTCGCTGGATCCGCTGGTCATCCGGTGGCAGCTCGCGGGTCCGCACCGGGCGGAACAGTTGATCATCCTCAGCGAACTCAGGTCGGGAATCGAACCGCTGGCTGCTCGTCTTGCCGCGACGCGGGCGACGCCCGAGCATTGCGGTCAGCTGACCGCCGCCGTGATCGGCATGTCCGCAACGTCGCGGGCCGCAAACTCCGACGCCTACCTCGCGCACGATTCAGATTTCCACCGCACCCTTCTCGCGGCGTCGGGCAATCCGATGTTGCGGTCGATGTCGGAGATCGTCGTCGAGGTACTCGCGGGCCGCACCCGCCACGCCCTGATGTCTCACCAGGCCGACCCCGAAGCAATTCGGCTGCACGGTCTCGTTGCCTCGTCCATACAGGCCGGCGACGGCGAAACCGCCGAACGGGCGATGTCGAAGATCGTCACCGATTCGGCCAAGTCGATCCGCGCTAGGGAGCAGAGAGCACGAGACCAGACGTAGGGACGCCCGTTCCCGCGGTCACGAGTACGTTCTGCACGTCCGCCACCTGGTTGACCGACGTGCCACGAATCTGCCTCACACCCTCGGCTATTCCGTTCATGCCATGGATGTACGCCTCACCCAGCTGACCACCGTGAGTGTTGAGCGGCAGCCTGCCTCCGAGCTCGATCGCGCCATCGGCGATGAAGTCGCGGGCCTCGCCCCGACCACAGAAGCCCAGTTCCTCGAGTTGCATCAGGACGAACGGGGTGAAGTGGTCGTACAATACGGCCGTCTGCATGTCGGCGGGCCGCAGCCCCGACTGCGCCCACAGCTGATCGCCGACGAGTCCCATCTCGGGAAGACCGGTCATGGCGTCGCGGTAGTAGCTGGTCATGATGTATTGGTCGGGGCCGCTCCCCTGCGCCGCGGCGGTGATCACCGCCGCCGGATTCTTCAGGTCTTTGGCGCGTTCGGCAGAAGTGACGACGATCGCGATGCCACCGTCCGATTCCTGGCAGCAATCGAGGAGGTGCAGCGGCTCGGCGATCCACCGCGAGTTCTGGTGATCCTCGAGCGTGATCGGCTTGCCGTAGAAGAACGCCGCGGGGTTGTTCGCCGCGTGTTTGCGGTCGGCGACGGCCACGGCGCCGAAGTCCTCACTAGTCGCTCCGTAAACGTGCATGTAGCGCCGCGCGACCATTGCGACGAACGAGGCGGGCGTGCCGAGACCGTGCGGGTACGACCACCCGGCGTCCACCCCCGACGACGTCGGAGCCGATGCCAAATGAGACGCGACCTGCCCGAAGCGGGCTCCCGACCGTTCGTTGAAGGCCCGATATGCGACGACGACATCGGCGACGCCCGTCGCAACGGCCATCGCCGCCTGCTGGATCGTCGCGCACGCCGCACCTCCGCCGTAGTGAACGCGGCTGAAGAACTTCAGATTCGGGATGCCGACCGCCCTGGCAACTGCCGTCTCGGTATTGGTGTCCATCGTGAAGGAGGTGAGCCCGTCGACGTCGGCGGCGGTGAGGCCTGCGTCGTCGAGTGCCGCGGTGACGGCTTCCGCTGCCAGCCTCAGCTCGCTGCGCCCGGAGTTCTTGGAGAAGTCCGTCGCTCCGATGCCGACGATCGCCGCCGCGCCGGACAGTCCGCTCATGTCAGCCTCACGGTGGCCGTGATGTGGTCGCCGAGAGAATCGGTGCCGACGACTGCGACCGTCATCTCGTTCCCGTCCACGGCGGACACCGTGCCCTTCAGCGTCAGCGTGTCGTACGCGTACCAGGGAACACCGAGTTTCAGGGCGATCGAGCGCAGCACTGCGGACGGCCCGGCCCAGTCGGTGACGAAGCGCTGTACGAGACCGGTGTCGGTGAGGATGTTGACGAAGATGTCCTTCGAACCTCGCTCGACGGCTTTGTCCCGATCGTGATGAACGTCCTGAAAGTCTCGGGTGGCCAACGCCGTCGACACCACGAAAGTGGGGTCTGCGGTGACCGTCAGCTCGGGCAGTACATCTCCGACGGCGGCGTTCACCGGACGGCCTTCCAGGCGGGCAGCGTCAAGGTGTCGTCGACGCGAAGGAACGCGGCCTCGACGGGGAGCCCGACGGTCACGTTCTCGGGTTCGATCCCGCGTAGTTCCCCGAGCATGCGCACTCCTTCTTCGAGTTCGACGAGTGCGACGACGAACGGGAGCGTCCGGCCGGGCACCCGGGGGGCGTGGTGGACGACGTAGCTGAAGACGGTTCCTCGGCCGCTCGCGACGACGTAGTCGATGGGCTTGTCCCGGTCCTGCCAGATCGCGGGAATCGGTGGGTGCCGCAGGGAGCCGTCGGCGACACGCTGTATTCGAAGCTCGCCGACTCGGGTTCCCTCCCAGAAGAATTCGGTCTCCTGTGACGCGACGGGCCGAATCTGCTGCGACGCATCCGCTGTCGGCGTCGGCACGAACTTGAGAACGCGGAACAGCATTTCGGCGACGGGTTCGTCGCCGACGTACCAGATGTTGCGGGTGGTGACGAACCACCCGTGCCCGAGGCCGGTCTTCTTCGGTCCCACCACATCTTCCAGCCGAGCCGTCAACGACACTTCCTCGCCGACCTGCAGGTAGCGGTGATACGTCTGCTCACAGTTCGTCGCGACGACGGATGTGAAGCCCGCGTCGTCGAGAATCGACATCATCTGTCCGAGCGGGTCGTCCGACGATCGGACACGGTGCAGTCCGCCCATCGTCCATACCTGGGCCATTGCCGGTGGTGCCACGACGCCTGCATGGCCCGCGGCGCGTGCGGCGTCCTCGTCGACGTACACGGGGTTGGTGTCGCCGATGGCTTCGACCCAATTGTTGATCATCGGCTGATTGACGGGATCTCGGCCGGCGCGCGGGGCACTCTCCCCCGATGCGGCAATACGCGTCGCGGCCTCGTCGATCGTCTCGGTCATCGGACGACTCGCGGGAGACCGAGCCCCGACGTCGCGATCAGCTCACGCATCACCTCGTTGACGCCGCCGCCGAACGTGATGACCAGGTTGCGTTTGACCTGCTTGTCCAACCAGTCCATGAACTTCGCGGTGTCCGGATCGGCGGGGTTACCGTGCCTGCCGACCAATTCTTCGGCAAGCCGACCGACCCGTTGGATACGTTCGGTGGCAAACACTTTGGTCGCGGATGCGTCGGCCACGTCCACTGTTTCGGCGGTACTCGATGCCACCTGCCAGTTGAGCAGTTCGTTGATGCGGAACGTGGCGTGGATTTCGCCCAGGGCGCGGCGAACGTCGGGCTCGTCGCGCACCCCGTGAGCGTCGGCCCAATTACGCAGTCTCACATGCAGTCCTGCGATTCGCCCGGCGGGCCCGAGCATCACCCGCTCGTGATTGAGCTGCGTGGTGATGAGTTTCCATCCGGCGTTCTCCTCCCCGACCAGCATGTCAATCGGAACGCGAACGTCGTTGTAGTACGTGGCATTGACGTGGTGCGCGCCGTCGCACGTGATGATCGGGGTCCACGAATAACCGGGGTCGCTGGTGTCGACGATGAGCATCGAAATGCCGCGGTGCCGCGAATCGGGCGGTCCGGTGCGCACCGCCATCCACACGTAGTCGGCGTCGTGACCGCCGGTGGTGAAGATTTTCTGCCCGTTGACGATGTACTCGTCGCCGTCACGCACTGCGGTGGTGCGCAGCGACGCGAGGTCCGTGCCCGCTTCGGGTTCGGTATAACCGATCGCGAAGTGCACTTCTCCCGCGAGGATCGCCGACAGGAATTTCGTCTTCTGTAGATGGTTTCCGTATTTCTGCAGCGTCGGTCCGACAGTCTGCAACGTGACGGCAGGCAGCGGAACATCCGCTCGCGCAGCCTCGTTGACGAAGATCGATTGCTCGACGTCTCCGAAACCGTGCCCTCCGAACTCTTTCGGCCAACCGACGCCCAACCATCCGTCGGTTCCCATCCGCTTGATGATCTTGCGGTACGTTTCTCCGTGCCGCTCGGTCATCATGATGTCGGCGTCGTGCTCGCTGACGAGGTCGGCGAAGTAGTTACGCAACCCTGTCTGCAGCTTCAGCTGCTCTTCGGTCAGTTCGACGAACATGCTGCCCCCACGAGGTCGAGTCGGTACGACGATCCACCCAGGATGCGGGCGAGGTCTTTGGCTGCCGAGTAGTACCGGTGCATCGGGTACGTCACGTCGACGCCGACCCCGCCGTGCAGGTGGTGGCACATTTGCATTGCGGCGGGCAATTCGGAGGCGATCCAGTAGGCGAGAACGTCGCTGTCGTCGGCCTGTCGATCTCGATCCGCCTGCCAGA
>NZ_JBAWFH010000339.1:0-4086 GCF_049591685.1 Rhodococcus sp. (in: high G+C Gram-positive bacteria)
GGACGAACCGCTGCTGACGCTGGCGCTCACCCACCGTTCGTATGCGTACGAACGAGGCGGGCTGCCCACCAACGAGCGGTTGGAATTTCTCGGTGACTCCGTCCTCGGTCTGACCATCACCGAGCGTCTCTACCTGGCCCACCCCGCCAAATCCGAAGGCGAATTGGCCAAGATCAGAGCCAGCATCGTCAACATGCACGCGCTCGCCGAAGTGGCGCGCGGACTCGGCGAAGGCGGCCTCGGCCGACACATCCTGCTCGGCAAGGGCGAAGAACAGACCGGTGGTCGCGACAAGCCCAGCATCCTCGCAGACGGCATGGAGTCCTTGCTGGGTGCAATCCACCTGCAACACGGCATCGACACCGCGCGCCGGGTGGTCCTGGCCCTGTTCGCCGAACTGCTCGATCGTGCACCGCGACTCGGTGCAGGTCTGGATTGGAAAACGAGCCTGCAGGAACTGACGGCAGAGAAAGGTCTCGGCGTTCCCGCGTACGAGATCTCCTCCACCGGTCCCGATCATGACAAGGAATTCACCGCTACCGTCCTGGTCGGCGGTCGTCCGTTCGGTGTGGGTGTGGGTCGTTCGAAGAAGGAAGCCGAGCAGAAGGCCGCGAGTACCGCCTGGAACGCCCTCTCGACCGACGACGAGCGCGCAGCCGATGGAATGCAGGCCACCGAGTCCGGGAACGAAAAGCCGCTCACCCGATCCGGCAGCGGGCCGCACGTAGCCGGCCCCGGCAGCGTGGATGCCTGAACTCCCCGAGGTCGAAGTGGTTCGCCGCGGTCTCGAAACCCATGTGGTCGGATCCAGAATCGACACGGTCGAAGTACTTCACCCGCGTTCCGTGCGTAGACATTTCGCCGGGGGCAACGACCTGGTCGGACAATTGCGTGGGAGGATCGTCGCCTCGGCCGAACGCCGCGGAAAGTACCTCTGGCTGGCACTCGAACCCCGCGACATCGCGGTGGTCGTGCACCTCGGCATGAGCGGCCAAATGCTCGTCCAGCCTCCCAGCGTCCCGGACGAAAAACATCTACGTATCCGCGCCCGGCTGAACAACGGCGCCGACCTCCGGTTCGTCGACCAACGCACGTTCGGGGGCTGGGCAATCGCCCCCCTCGTCGAAGTGAACGGTTCCGTGGTGCCGGAGCCCGTTGCGCACATTGCCCGAGACCCCATCGACCCGTTGTTCGACGCCGAACACGTCGTGAACGTGTTGCGGGGCAAGCACACCGAGATCAAGCGCGCGCTCCTGGACCAAACCGTTCTGTCCGGAGTAGGCAACATCTATGCGGACGAAGCCCTGTGGCGCGCGAAGATTCACGGCAACCGCATCGCCGAGACGCTGACGCGTCCTGCGCTGCGTCGTCTGCTGGCCGCGGCACACGCCGTGATGGGCGAGGCATTGGCGCAGGGAGGCACCTCCTTCGACGCGTTGTACGTCAACGTCAACGGAGAATCGGGCTACTTCGATCGATCGCTCGACGCCTACGGTCAGGAAGGGTTGCCGTGTTTGCGGTGCGGTAGCCCCATCAGGCGCGAGAAGTTCATGAACCGATCGTCCTACAGCTGCCCGAAATGCCAACCCAGGCCGCGCACCATCCGGTCCTGACGGGTTCTCGAACCGAGCGGGTCCTTAGAATCGGATCTCATGGCTGACAAGAGCACACCGACAACACTCTGGGTCGAACGCACGGGTACCCGCCGCTACACCGGGAGGAGTTCGCGAGGAGCCGAGGTGTTGATCGGTTCCGAATCCGTCGACGGCGTCTTCACACCCGGTGAATTGCTCGAGATCGCCCTTGCCGCGTGCACCGGAATGAGCTCGGACCTTCCGTTGTCCAGGCGGCTCGGCGACGACTACGACGCCACGGTCGAGGTGTCCGGGACAGCCGACCGCGAGAACGAGCGCTACCCCGAGCTCGCGGAGGTATTGCGAGTCGACCTCAGCGCACTCGATCCCGAGGCTCAGCAACGACTGCTGACCGTCGTCGAACGCGCAATCGACAAGGTGTGCACGGTCGGTCGAACCCTGAAAGCCGGCACGACCATCACCCTGGACATCGACGTGGACGCATGAGGTGAGTCCGGGCGAGGAGCGATTGACCGCGTGGGTGCACGGCGTCGTACAGGGCGTTGGATTTCGCTGGTGGACGCGGTCGCGCGCGTTGGAGCTCGGCCTTGTCGGCTCCGCCACCAACCACGCCGACGGACGGGTGCTCGTCGTCGCGGAGGGCCGCCGTGACCGTCTCGAGGAGCTGTTGACCAAGCTGCGCAGCGGAACGACGCCGGGCGCGGTCTCGCTCGTCGTCGAGAGCTGGGACGCGCCCCGCGGGGGACTCACCGGTTTCGTCGAACGCTGAGCGGTACCGCGGGTGTGTGCCTGCGTCCGCGGCGTCTCACCCACCCGGTACGCTCGAACGCCATGCATCTGAAGAGTCTGACGCTGAAGGGCTTCAAGTCCTTCGCTTCGGCGACGACTCTTCGTTTCGAACCCGGCATCACCTGCGTGGTCGGCCCGAACGGGTCCGGTAAGTCCAACGTCGTCGACGCCCTCACCTGGGTCATGGGTGAGCAGGGCGCCAAAGCCCTCCGCGGCGGAAAGATGGAGGACGTCATCTTCGCGGGAACGGCGGGGCGTGCGCCGCTCGGCCGTGCCGAGGTGACGCTGACCATCGACAACACTGACGGTGCGCTTCCCATCGACTACTCCGAGGTTTCCATCACCCGACGCATGTTCCGCGACGGGGCAGGCGAATACGAGATCAACGGCACCACATGCCGACTGATGGACGTCCAGGAGTTGCTCAGCGATTCCGGCATCGGCCGCGAGATGCACGTCATCGTCGGACAGGGCCGGCTCGCGGCCATTCTCGAATCCCGCCCCGAGGACCGACGGGCGTTCATCGAGGAAGCGGCAGGTGTACTCAAACACCGCAAGCGCAGGGAGAAGGCCGTTCGCAAGCTCGATGCGATGCAGGCCAATCTTGCCCGGCTGGGCGACCTGACAACCGAACTACGCAGGCAGCTCAAGCCCCTCGGGCGCCAGGCCGAGGTGGCTCGCCGTGCGCAGACCGTCCAAGCCGACCTACGCGACGCCAAACTCCGCTTGGCCGCCGACGATCTGGTGGCGCGAAGGGAAGAATTCGCCAACCAAACTCAGGACGAAGCTGCAGCGAGGGAGCAGTACGCGGCGGTTCAGGACACCCTGGAAGCGGGAAATCTCGCACTCGGTGAACTGGAACAGTCGGTGGCTCGGCTGACTCCGAACGCGGAAGCCGCGGGGCAGACATGGTTCCAGCTCTCGGCGCTCGCGGAGCGTGTCAATGCGACCGTTCGAATCGCGCAGGAGCGGGCGAGGTACCTCGATGCTGCCCCCTCCACCGGGCGCGGGCAGGACCCGGACGAACTCGAGCAGCAGGCGGAGCGGGTCGAGGAAGAAGAGCTGGAGCTGGTCGAGGCAGTCGAAATGGCCCGCGAATCCCTGGAAGCTGCGCGAGAACAGCTCGGTGAGCGCGAGACCGCGGCGGCGGAGGCAGAACGTGCCCATCTGGCGGCGGTCCGCGCCGTCGCCGATCGTCGCGAGGGATTCGCCAGGTTGTCCGGTCAGGTCGACACCTACCGCACCCGAGCCGATTCCATCGACGCGGAAGTGGCCAGGCTGTCCGTCGCGATCGACGAGGCACGCGAACGCGGCGACGCGGCACAGGCCGAGTTCGATAGTGTGCAGGACCAGATCTCGGGCCTGGACGCCAGTGAACTGAGCCTGGACACGCAAAACGAGCGCGCGGTGGCGGCATTACGCAGCGCCGACGCCCGCGTCACCGAGCTGCAGAACGAAGATCGCGCCGCAGGCAAGCGGGTTGCATCGTTCCAGGCACGCATCGAGGCGCTGACGATGGGCCTCGAACGCAAAGACGGCGCCGGATGGCTGCTCGAACACGGTCACGACGGCGTCACCGGATTGGTCGCCGAACGCGTGACGGTAGAAGACGGATTCGACGTCGCCGTCGCCGTCGCGCTGGGCCCCGCAGCCGACGCCGTCCACATCGACGCTCCCCACCGCGCCCATTCGGCCGTGCGGG
>NZ_JBAWFH010000340.1:0-12306 GCF_049591685.1 Rhodococcus sp. (in: high G+C Gram-positive bacteria)
GTCTGAGGGTGATAGAGAATCATTGAGGAAATGCAGAGCGTGATTCGCAACGTACACTCGACTGAGTCACCTGACTTACTCAGTCGAAGAGCTGTAACAGGTTGTTAACGCCGCAAGGTGGATCCACCCTCAGGTATGCCGAGTTCCGTTCGCCGCGCTCAACAGGCGAAGAGTTGCCCGCCGCCTAGGGCAAGATCGCGCAGCTGGTGAATTGACCTGAGTGAACATGCTGGAGCTAGATCCGTCCCCGTTGAGCCCACCAGGACAGTTCACGCCAGAAGTAGTAATCGTCATTCGCCGATCGGCCGTGCGATGAAGGGTTCGCTCAAGGACATTCGTCCCGACGATCTGACCGTACAGATGGTGGCCGCCGCGCTCGCCAAGGTCCCCGAGCTCGACTCGACGGACATCGACGACCTGCTTCTCGGCCTCCCCGGCGGAATGCAGGGCAACAACTTCGCTCGCATCGTCGCGGTCCTGCTCGGGTACGACTCGCTGCCGGGCACCACCATCACGCGCTACTGTTCCTCGTCGCTGCAGACCACTCGTATGGCCCTGCACGCCATCAAGGCCGGCGAGGGTGATGTCTTTATCTCGGCCGGTGTCGAGAGCGTCTCGAACTCCGCGCACGGCAGTTCGGACTCGCTGCCGCAGAGTCACAATCCCGTGTTCGCCGACGCCGAAGCCCGCACCAAGAAGGCACTGTCGGGGGTGCATTTGGTGATCTCCGACGCTCATGCCGGCTTGAACGCTGCTGTGGCGCAACAGTTCACTGGGGCGTCGTTGCAGCGGTGTCGGGTGCATGCGAAACGTCACCTCGGCGGTGTCGTCGAAACAGGTGCCGCCGGTCATGGCGGCGATCAAGACGATCTTCGCGCACACCGAACCGGAAGCAGTTGCATCGCAATCGGATCAAGTTGCCGACACGCTCAACGCATCGTTCCCGAAAGTGTCGGCGATGATGGAGGGCGCGAGGGAGGATGTGCTGGCGTTTCGGTCGTTCCCGAAGTCGCATTGGCAGAAGATCTGGTCGAACAATCCGATCGAGCGGCTGAACAAGGAGATCAAACGCCGCGCCGATGTCGTGGAGATCTTCCCGAACCCCGCGGCGTTCCTGAGGTTGGCGACCGCGGTGGTGATCGAAACGCACGACGAGTGGCAAGTCACCCGCCGCTAAGTCTCCGACGTGTCCATGGACGAACTGAAGGTCGTCATCGCCAGGAAGGAACGCGCCTCCGCTACGGCAACCGACACCACCACCGAGTCGTTGACACCTCAACTCGAAAGCGAATAACATACAAAACAACCCGTTGATCACGAACCTGATGGTTCACCGATCCGAACTACACCACCCGTGGGGCACTATTGTACCCGGCCGCCTGCTTGATCTGTCTTGGAGTTGCGGAGCCGTCAGAGCCGCGGTACGCCTGGAGTCCCGCTGGCGGTTCAGCAAGAAACCACCTCACTCTGTGCCGCACTCGACGCTGTTCTCGGGCCGGCCACCTGATGGTCACACTGCCAGGACATGACATCCGTCATGGCTCACCGATGATGTTGTAACCCGTTCCGATGCTTGTCTGCACTGTTGTGCGCCGGTCGACGAGACGACAGTAGGGAATGCACGAGCGAACCGACGCATCGACGAGGAGGGCACCATGAATACGCCGGAATCGATATCGCGGCGTCGCGATTGCCATCGCATGGTGATCACTGTTCTTCACGTCAAGCGATGCGAGCCTATCGCGCAGGCCACTGGCGGACTACTGGGTGTCGTCGTCGCAGGCGGTATCGCCGCCTGGACGGGGTCGGCAGGCGCTATGGGCACCCCGTTGCTCGCGGTGGCAGTGCTCGTCGCTGTCTGGGCCTTCCGCCGATCCACGGCGCAGTTGGTTCACTCGAGCCCCACGTAGGACCTGCTGGGCGCAGTTGACACTTGACTATGCCGTTAGGTCACAGTCGACACTGATTCCGAACTGATCGAACCGGAGGAGAGCGACATGGGCTGGAGCACTCGACAGATCGCCGATCTCGCCGGCACCACCCTGAAGTCGGTGCGGCACTACCACGATGTCGGACTACTCGATGAGCCCGAGCGTGCCTCGAACGGCTACAAGCAGTACGGCGTCACGCATCTCGTACGGCTGATGCAGATCAAACGCCTGACCGAACTGGGATTCTCGTTGGCCGACATCGCTGCTCAGGGTGACGGGCGCGACCATCCCGAACAGGCACTCCGCGCCCTGGATGCAGAACTCGGCGCGACGATCGAGCGCCTACAGCGAGCACGGTTGGAGATCGCGATGCTTCTCCACGAATCCCTTCCGACCGATCTGCCACCCGAACTCGGCTCTGCTGCAGCACATCTGACGACCGCTGACCGGCAGTTTGTCACCTTCGCCAGCACGGTACTGAGCCCGACGACCCTCGACGCCTACTGCGACCTACTGCGGTCCACTCCGCGGCTGCCCACAGACCCAGAGTTCGACGACCTGCCGCCCGACGCCGACAGCGCCACCACCAGCAATCTGGCGGAACGGATGGCCCCGCATGTTCGTCAGCTGGCGCTTCGTTTCCCGGCCTTGTTCGCCGACACCGACGCCGACAGACAACGGGTGACTCGAGCGCTCGCAGTCGGCGCGGAAGACCTGTACAACCCCGCCCAACGCGACGTGCTGCGACAGGTTGCGGCACTCAACGCCACCGATCCCGAATAAGCCTCCAGCACAGTGGCACTCGATAGGAGCCGACCAACTATGCCCATGTCCGACAACAGGAGAGCAAGATTGTTCGCTGTCGCGTCAGCGTCGATACTGCTGCTCGGTGCCTGCAGCCAGTCGCCACCGGAACCGGACGCCGACTCCGAGCCGTCGGCCGATCTGCAGCAGTTCTACGACCAGAGCGTGACATTCGAGCCGTGTGAAGGGTACGGCACCACCACAACCGACGAACAACTGTTCGCCGGCGATCCCAGGTTCGTGTGCGCCCGCGTGGACGTGCCACTCGACTACGAAAATCCGGACGGGCGCACGGCGCAGATCGCGCTGCTCGAGGCCCCGGCACGCGGAGAGAAAGTGGGCTCGCTCCTGCTCAACTCCGGCGGACCCGGAGGTGCCGGAATGAGCATGGCGGCGTCGGGTGCGACGGCGACCTGGGCGGACAGCCGGCTGACCGAGAAGTTCGACCTCATCGGATTCGATCCCCGCGGTGTCGGTGCGTCCACACCGGCCATCGATTGCTTCACCAATGAGGAGTACGAGGTAGGGCAGGCCTACACCACGGTCCTCACGGGCTCGAGAACCCTCACCGAGGACGGTGCACGAGATCTGGTGAGCCAATGCTCCGAACGATCCGGCGGCGACGACGTCCTCGAACACGTCGGCACCCGCGACGCTGCCCACGACATGGACATTCTCCGGGACGTGCTCGGCGACGACACCCTGAGCTACTTCGGTCAGAGCTACGGAACACGACTCGGTGCGGTCTACGCGGAGATGTTCCCGGAGAACGTGCGCGCGATGGTCCTCGACGGCGGAATCGATCCGGGCCAGGGCACCGCTGAGCGCAGGATCTACCAGTACACCAACTTCCAGAAGGCCTTCGACGACATGGCGGCGGCATGCGCGAGCACGCCCGACTGCCCACCGAGCACCGAGCACCGAGCACCGAGCACCGAGCACCGAGCACCGATCCGAGCAAAGCTGTCGAAAACTTCCAGCAGATCGTCAGACCGTTGATCGACAACCCGATCGTCACTCCCGATGGCCGCGTCATGGACTTCGACGCCGCATACGGTGCCGTCATCGCGGGCCTATACGACTCCTCGGCATGGCCTGCCATCACCAAGGGAATAGCCGAACTCCAAGCAGGACAGGCCGATACGCTTCTGAAGCTCAACGACATCTTCGGCGGACGTGACGCCGACGGCACCGTCCCGAACTTCTCCGAAGCGCTGTACGCGATCAACTGCATGGATGAACAGCGCAACACCCCGGAACAAGAAGTCGATCTCAAGCGGCAGATTCACGAGATAGCACCGTTCGCCGACGCAGGCCTCGGACCGGACGGCGCACGCGACCCTTGCCAATTCTGGCCTGCAGAACCAACTCTCGACATCCGTACGCCACCGACGTCGACGGACTCCCCGACACTCTGACCATCTCCGTGACCGGCGACCCGTCCACACCGTACGAGGGAGGCGTCAACCTGGCGGAAGCTTTGGGCGGCTCGCTACTCCCCGTCGACGGCGACCAACACACCGTGGCGTTCGGCGCAACCAGCCCCTGCGTCAACGAATTCGTCGCCAGCTACCTCGTCGATCTCCACTCCCCACCGGCAGAGGCTCGCTGCGCTCTGTAACAGCCGAACGAAAGGACGAATCATGACTGCACCCCTATTGATCTCGGTCGAGGACTTCTTCGGCCCACCTGTTCGCTCCGGTGCCACGATGTCACCGGACGGCGACACGATGGCGTTTCTCGCACCGTGGAAGAACCGTCTGAACGTGTGGATCGAGGACCTCTCCCCCGGCAGCGAACCACGCTGCGTCACAGCCGACGAGACCCGCAGTGTGCACGATTTCCAGTGGACGGACGACCCCCGCTGGCTGCTGTATCTGCAGGACACCGGCGGTGACGAGAACAACCACGTATTCCGCATCGACCTGGCAAATCCCGAGGCCGCGGCAGTAGATCTGACGCCGTTCCCCGGTTCCCGCGCGGTGGCCCTCGAACCCGTGCGAGGGCGGGCAGAGGTGTATACAGTCCTGATCAACGCGAGAAACATCGCCGAGTTCGACCTCTACGAAATCGAGATCGCCACAGGCGAATTGACGATGATCCGGCAGAGCCCGGGCATCGGCCGGTATCCGATGCTCGGTGCCGACGGCGTGGTGTTCGCCTTCGCAATGACCATGGACGGCACCATCGAGATCACGCGGTTGGACGAGTCAGGAGCAGAAACCACGGTGGCGTCGTTCGACGGCACCGACTACCCGATGGGCATCAGCCCGATGCAGATCACCGCGGACGGTACCGGCATGTGGCTGGGTTCCAACCGGGGGCGGGACTTGACCCATCTGATCCGACTCGACCTCGAGACCGGTGAGGAAACGGTCGTGGACAGTCACCCGACACTCGAACTCGACGGTGCGCGACGAGCCGTCGAGCAGACCTCGTCACCGCTGATCTGCGACAGTGCGACCGGAGAGCTCATCGGCATTCGGTATCTGGGAGAACGCCAGGTGATCCATGCATTGGAACCGGGTTTCGCAGAGATACTGAAGAATCTGGAGCAACTGTTCGACGGTGACATCGGAGCACTGTCCTCCGACGAGAGCGGACAGAAATGGATCGTCAGCTTTGTCCACGACCGCGATCCGTCCGTCACCTACTTTTACAATCACAACACGGGATCGAGTCGCCGCCTCTTCCGCCCCTATCCACACCTGGATCCCGAGGACATGGCCCCCATGGTGCCGGTGAGTATCCAGGCGCGTGACGGTCTGACTCTGCCGTCGTATCTGACGCTTCCGGTCGGCGTGGAACCCGAGAGTCTCCCGATGGTTCTGGTGGTGCACGGCGGCCCCTGGTATCGGGATTCATGGAACTTCGACCCCATCGCGCAAATGCTGGCGAACCGCGGATATGCAGTGTTGCAGGTCAACTTTCGCGGGTCGGTCGGATACGGCACAGCGCACATGAACGCCGGGGTCGGCGAATTCGCGGGCGCGATGCACGACGATCTGATCGATGCAGTGAACTGGGCGGTCGAGGCGGGGTATGCCGATCGCGAGCGGGTGGCCATCATGGGTGGTTCCTACGGCGGCTATGCGGCGCTGGTGGGCGCATCGTTCACCCCCGACACGTTTGCCGCCGCGATCGACTGCGTCGGCATCTCGGACCTGTCGAACTTCATGCGCACCCAACCGGCCTTCATCGGTCCCGGAATCGTCAACAGCTGGCATCGATTCGTCGGCGACCCCACTGATCCCGACCAACTGGCCGACATGCTCGCACGATCACCCATCTCCAAGCTCGACGCGATACGCGCGCCGCTCCTGATTGCGCAGGGTGCCAACGATCCTCGGGTCGTCAAGGCAGAATCGGACAACGTCGTCGAGCGTCTGCGTTCACGCGGCGTCGACGTCGACTACCTCGTGTTCGACGACGAAGGCCACGGATTCGTCAACCCGGAGAACAGTATTCGCTACTACCTCGAGGTGGAGAAATTTCTGGCCCAGCACCTCGGCGGCCGTAGTCTGCAGTGATCAGAAGCACAGTGGATGTGGATCGGAATCGACAGGATGTGACACCGGGCAATCGAACTCGAGCTCGTCGTCGAATTCAGTCCGCGTCGCCCTTCGGCATGGGTGCAGCGATGTGAAAAAGCATCGAAATGGCGTGTTGCAGAACGTCTGTTTCCGAGCGAATTCGAGTAGCGTCGGTCGGGAGGGCTCGTGCTACGGAGAGCCCGTCCAGTATCACGTTGAGGTAAGCGGCGCGCTGGGTGTTGTCGCCCGGCGGCAGGGCACCTTCCTTGTCGAGGACGTCCAGCCAGTGTTCTATGTGCCGGAGTCCGGCCGCGCTGAGAGCGATGTATGTGTCGATGGCATCGGCGTTGAGCTCCGCGCTGAGGTAGGTGCCGAATGTCCGTCGCCACGTATCTCGGGCTTGTTCACCGGTACCGGTGGCCGACAACACCTGCTGCATACACGCAAACAGTCGCTCCTCGGCAGGCACAGTTGCGTCTTCGATGACATTTTTGCTCGCCACCAGTCCGGTGATTCCCGCGGCGACTTGGTCCATCAACGCTCGCTGCGTGGGAAAGAAATGACGCAGCGATCCGGTACTGACCCCTGCTCGCGCGGCGACCGCTCGGACACTGATCCGGGTACCCGGATCCTCGGACACCATCGTCGCGGCTGCGATCAGAATACGGTCCTTGGTGCTGGGTTCGCTTTTTCGAGTTTCCACATTGTCCGACACCTCCCCAACCCTAGTACAGCGTGATACCTTGAGATCACTATCACGCTGTACTAATCGCGCCATGGAAGAGAACCACACAGCGCGCGCACCTACGCCGCCAAGCCTCTGAGAGAGGAATTGCGATGCTCCACAGTCGATCTCACCGGATCCAGAAGGATCGGGGCCGCCGGACAGCAATGCTGGAATCCGCCGCAGTGACGATGGCCGGTTTATGGGCTCTCATCTCGTGCAGCGCACCGCCCTCGGTCGAGCCGCAGCCGTCGCCTGCACCGATACGTTACGAACAACAAACACTCGACTTCTCTGCGTGCGACCCTGCTGTCACGGGCATTGCCGACGACAGGGTCGAATGCACAACGCTCGAAGTACCGCTCGACTACGCGACTGTCGACGGGCCCACCATCGAGCTCGGAATCTCCCGCATCCGAGCCACCGGGAACGATCGCGTCGGATCGGTCGTGGTCAACCCCGGCGGCCCGGGAGCCCCGAGTCTCGGATTCGTGACCGCGGTCGCAGACTCCTGGGACAACGGTCCCGCTCGCGAACACTTCGACATCGTATCGATGGATTCGCGTGGAGTCGGGACCTCGCAACCGGCCATCGATTGCTACACCGACCAGGAACGAGACAATGACGCCATCGTGTCCGGAGTTCCCGCCGGTGCGTTGGCCTGGAGCGCGGAATCGACCCGCTCGGTTCTCGATCAGTGCGCTCGACGCAGCGGCGGTATGAATGTCTTGGGACAGATGGGTACCCAGAACGTGGCCCGAGATCTCGATGTCCTGCGCGCGGCGCTGGGCGACGAGCAACTGACGTTCCTCGGTGCCAGCTACGGAACACGTTTGGGCACGATCTATGCACAACAGTTTCCGCACCGGGTCCGTGCCATGGTTCTCGACGGCGCAGTCGACCCACGCAAGAATGTCCTCGAACGCCAGATCCAGACGTTTTCCGGCGTGCAGCGTTCCTTCGACGAGCTAGCTCAATACTGCATCGAACGGGAAAACTGTCCCCTGGGAAGCGAACCGGCCTCAGCGACCGATACGGCCCAGGATTTGCTTCGACCACTTGTCGACAATCCGGTCCGAACTGCTGACGGTCGTCGGCTGACATACTACTCGGCGATCGAAGCCATCACCCTCGGTCTCTACTCGAACCAGGCCTGGGACAGCGTCATCGGCGGCTTGGCGGAGCTACGATCCGGACGCGGCGAAGTGCTTCTAGCGCTGCGAGATCTCTCGGCGCAGCGCGGACCCGACGGAACGTACACCAACTCTTCCGAGGCTACTCTCGCCATCAACTGCCTCGACGAAATACGACCGACACCGGAGCAGACGACATCCACAATCGCCGAGATCAATTCCGCGGCACCGTACATGGACCCAGCTTTCGACGTGGACACCCATTACGGATGCGAGGGCTGGCCTGACGAACACGTACTCGACTATCCCTACGGCGAGAACATCACCGGCCTCCCGCAGACACTCGTGGTATCGGTCACCGGCGACGGACTGACACCACACGAAGGCGGTGTAGCTCTGGCAGACAACCTCGGCGCGCGACTCCTCACCGTAGACGGCGAACAGCACGGCGCCACCACCGCAGCGAACCCCTGCGTCAACGCGATCGTCGAACGCTATCTCGTCGATCTCGCCACTCCCGACGGCGACTTGCATTGCGCTCTGTAGAGCCACGACCGGCACGACGCTTGGCACCCAGAATCGTTGCGGCCCTGCGGCTCTGGGAACGCGCCTGGTTGCTTCTACTCACCAGTCGCGTCTGCTTTTCCGTGACCATCTTCCATCTCACAGTTGTACGCGAAAATGCCGACCCGCTTCCCTGTCTTCGGTGGACGCATCGAGGTCGCGGCCACCGGATTCGGGCTCAAGCGCTGTCATTACGTGCGTGA
Organism: Rhodococcus sp. (in: high G+C Gram-positive bacteria); assembly: GCF_049591685.1. GTDB lineage: Bacteria > Actinomycetota > Actinomycetes > Mycobacteriales > Mycobacteriaceae > Rhodococcoides. Next base: position 8,893 of record NZ_JBAWFH010000340.1, read on the forward strand.
GGACGGCACCGAACAGCAGCTGTCTCCCGATCCCGCATCCGCAGAGGGACGCCGCGCTCGGCTGCACCATCGGCACCCCGGTCCGAGTCGCGTCATCGGTCTCATCTCGATCCTGCTCGTCATCGGCGGCCTCTGCGTGGAGGTGCCGCAGATCATCGCATCCATCTCTCTCATTCCCCCCATCGCCGACTCGATCGGAACGTTCACCTCACCCATCCGACTGCCGCTCCACGTCAACCTGCTCATCGGATTCGCCGCTGTCATCGGCAGTACTGAACGAGCCCTACGGATGCGATCGAGCTGGATCGACGAACTCGCCAGCTGAACCCCACCGAAGGAACACCACCATGACCCACACGACACCCACAGATCGTGTCACTTGCCTTGGTGTACTTGAACGACTTCTCGGTCGGCAAATCCGAGGGCAGGGGAACCGAGACGGTCAATTCAAGTTCTCGATCCGGGCCGTGAAAAGAGAAGTCGTACTGGACCTCGAAACACTCCGGATACACCGAATTTTCAAGCACGATGGACACATACTCTTCAAGCGCATTCGGCTCACCCTCCTGCAGCCCTACCATCAGCCGTTCCAACGCGACATTCGCCATCACCTGTTTGCGGCGTTCAGCACACTCCGCCTCGTACTCGGACTGAGCGACAGAAAGGGCCCGCAACCTGCTCGCTTCGGTGACACCGTGCGCGCGCTCGTTGGCCTCCTGGGCGTAATTGCGTTGAGCGACAGCCTGTTCCCACCCCTGTCGCTGCTGCCAGTACATCGCCTGCGTTTGCTCCACAGCTGCTACATGGCGTTTGCGTCCCCCCAGTAGGGAGCCGAGACCCTCGGGTGCGGCTGGTTCGACGTAGACCGGCTCCGGTGGGAACGGTAGAGGTAGAGGCGGGGTTGTCGGTGTAGTCAGATCCGGTCGATCGAACGGCGGATGCTCGATCTTCTGTCGTAAAGCGTTCAGGTCGACGTAATCGTCCACGTCCAGCGTGGCCGCCAGGATGCCGTCGATCGCCTCGTACGTCTCGGCCAAGGTGGCGTTGCGCGCCTCGACCTCAGCCAGTTGCGCCTCCACGTGCAAGCGGGCGCGTTCTTTGACCGCCGCTGCAGAAGCTTTATTCGCCGCGCGGTCGGCGGAGGCGCACGCGCGCTCCCAATCGCGCCGCGCCTTTTCCGACAACCGCACCGCTCGTGCAGTCGCCTGCGCCTGGGCTCGTGCTTGCTGGCGGTCACGTTGTTCGCGTAGCCGGTTCTGGTGCTGCATCTCCGCGAAAAAACCTCGACGCTTCGCCACCCGTGACACCTCTGTTCTGATCGTTTTCACGTTCCTGCACTGTAGCGACCCATTCAGACAAATCCGGTGCCCTTCGGCTTCGGCCGGCGGCCCCTTCATCTACTCGAACGACACTTACGGATGACATGGCCGCGACGGATCGAGTCACCGGCAAAGCCAGTTGCCCGGACGTGTGGACTCGTGCCGCACGCGCCCAGTTCGCGACTTGTGACATTCGGTGACACCGAGCCAAGGCTCGGATCGCCCTGGACGGAGAAGGACCGTCCCAGCTCGAACCGGATTCACGGCATTCAGGGACCGCGCCGATCATCGTGTCGGCCTGAGAGCCTGCCGAGGCACAGCGTCGCATACCCACAGCGACTGATCAGGTCCAAAACGACAGTTTCCGCACAGCCGTCGATTCTTGGAGGCGACTACCGAACCACCGACCAGAGGTAGCTTGCCGATAAGACATGATGATGTCGCGTGCACTGCCTCACGCGGAACCAGGCACCATGCCCCCCAGGTAGGCGAGGGTCGCAACCGAGCGACAACTGGAAACGCTGGCCGCCTCGGGATGCTACTGCGCACACGAATACCTGCTGTTTGTACCGGTCGGTGCCGCGCAACAGCCGATTGTGCACGAGTCGGAAGTACACTCGTGCGATGCCAAAACTGACGCGGCGCCATCTGTTGTTCGGTGCTGCCGCCTTGGCCGGCGGCGCTTTGCCGAACCTACGTCCCTTCGGCGCGTCCGCCGATCCGCTCGTCGCGTCGACAACCATCACGGAATTGAGCCCTCCGGACCCGGAATTCGTGCGGTTGGTGCAGCGCGGTTACAACCCGCGATTCCTCGCGCAGCCCGAGAGTCTTTTCGTGCCCATGAACACCGACGAGACCGTGGCCGCGGTAGAGACGGCGGTCGCGCGCGGTCTGCGCATCGCCGTCCGATCGGGTGGACACTGCGTCGAGAACTTCGTCGACAACGCCTCTACTGAGGCCATCATCGATCTGAGTCGGCTCACAACCGTGGAGTTCGATGCAGAAAACAACGCCTTCTCCGTCGGGGCAGGAGCGGATCTGGGCACAGTGTACGAGCAGCTGTACCGAGGCTGGGGTGTGTCGCTGCCCGGCGGAAGTTGCCTGGGCGTCGGCATGGGAGGCCACGCCGCGGGAGGCGGCTTCGGTCCCCTCTCGCGCGCGTTCGGGTCCGTTGTCGATCATTTGTACGGCGTGGAGATTGTCGTCGTCGACGCCGACGGACGTGCGTCGTCCGTCCTGGCAACTTGCGACGGCCGGAACTCGGATCTGTGGTGGGCGCACACGGGCGGCGGCGGAGGAAACTTCGGCGTCGTCACCCGCTACCTCCTGCGCACGCACGACGCGGACGGGTCGGATCCCACACTGGCCCTACCGACCCCTCCGGCGAACCTGCTCAGCACACAGGTCGTACTGCCCGTGATCAGCGAAGACGCTTTCGTGCGGTTCGTCGGTAATTTTCAACGATTCTTCGAGCGCAACAGCGAACCCGGGTCGAGGTTTGCGACCCTCTACGCGCAGTTCTTCGCCAGCGCACACCTATGCCAGCTCACCCCACGGCTCGATGCCGACCTGCCCAACGCGCACGCGCTGCTCGACGAGTTCGTCGCCGCACTGGGCGAGGGTGTGTGGCCACCACCCGTCGCGGTGCCCGCTTCGCAAGGACCGTTTCTGGATATTTCGACACAATTGTCGGCACCCCGTGGCCGGGCACCGTTCTCGGGTAAATACAAGAGTGCAAACTTGCGTCGGGCACACACCGACGAGCAGCTGCGCACCCTGCACAGGTACCTGTCGGACCCGCGTTTTCAAAGCCTGGACTCAGGGATCGAGCTCTTCCCTGCCGGTGGTGCAATGAACGACCGATCCGCAGACGCGACGGCGATGCCGACCAGAAATTCGTTCATGAAGGCCGTCTTCGTCGCCGCCTGGCGTAATCCCGCGGACGAGGCCGCCCATGTCGAGTGGTCCCGAAACATGTATCGCGACATCTACGCCGACACCGGCGGCGTTCCGGTACCGAACGACGCCAACGCCGGCGCTTACATCAACTATCCGGACTCCGACTTGAAGGATCCCGCCTGGAACACCTCGGGGG
>NZ_JBAWFH010000341.1:0-10418 GCF_049591685.1 Rhodococcus sp. (in: high G+C Gram-positive bacteria)
CAGCTTCCTCAACCCGATCCCGCACGTCAGCTTCGTGCACGGGGAAGACAACGTGAAGTACCTGCGTGCCCGCTACGACGCGCTCGCCCCGAATCCGCTGTTCGCAGGCATGGAATACGTCGACGACCCGGCCGAGTTCACCAGGCGTCTCCCGCTGATGGGTCGGGGCCGTGACTTCTCCGATCCCGTGGCACTCAACTGGAGCGACCAGGGCACCGACGTCGACTTCGGTGCTCTGACCCGCCAGCTGCTCAACTACATCTCCTCGGCCGGTGGCACCGTGCACTTCGGTACCGACGTGCGCAACATCTCCAAGCAGTCCGACGGCACGTGGGACATCAAGCTCGCCAACCTGCGTACCGGCGAAAAGAAGACCGTCAACGCCAAGTTCGTGTTCGTGGGTGCGGGCGGCGGCGCGCTGCACCTGCTGCAGAAGTCGGGCATCAATGAGATCAGCGGGTTCGGCGGATTCCCTGTCAGTGGCGAGTGGCTGCGCTGCACCAATCCGGAGCTGATCAGTCAGCACTCCGCGAAGGTGTACGGCAAGGCGTCGGTCGGTGCACCTCCGATGTCGGTTCCTCACCTCGACACCCGCGTCATCGGCGGCAAGCCAGGCCTGCTGTTCGGGCCGTACGCCGGCTGGTCACCGAAGTTCCTCAAGCAGGGCAAGATCACCGACCTGCCCACGTCCGTCAAGCCGGGCAACCTGATGTCCATGCTCGGCGTCGGCGTCACCGAACTCGGCCTCGTCAAATACCTCATCGGCGAACTCGCCCAGTCCGAAGCCGGACGCGTCGAGACGCTGCGGGAGTTCGCGCCACAGGTCGTCGGCACCGACTGGGAGCTGGTGACGGCAGGTCAGCGCGTTCAGGTCATCCGCAAGAAGGGTCGCGGCGGCGTGCTCGAGTTCGGCACCGCCGTCATCAACGCGGCCGACGGAACCATCGCCGGTCTGCTCGGTGCATCGCCTGGCGCCTCCACCGCGGTGCCCGCGATGCTCGACGTGCTGCAGCGGTGCTTCGCCGATCGCTACGAGACGTGGCAGCCGAAGCTCAAGGACATGGTTCCCTCGCTGGGCAAGAAGCTCGCCGAGGACCCCACCATGTTCCGCGAGGTCTTCGACTGGACATCACAACGTTTGCAGCTGAACGAGACCACCCGGCTCGCTCAGCCCACCGGTGTGTGATAGCAACAGTCGATGACTACGCAAGCAGCTGCACTCAAGCGGTCCTGGGCACTGGACCTGTCCAACAACACTCTGTACGACCTGTTGAAGCTGCGCGTCGAGGTGTTCGTCGTCGAGCAGGCGTGCGCATACCCCGAGCTCGACGGCCGAGACCTACTCGCCGAAACCCGCCACTTCTGGCTCGAGCGTGACGGTGAGGTCGTCTGCACGCTCCGCCTGATGGAAGAGCACGACGACGGTGAGAAGGCATTCCGCATCGGTCGTCTCTGCACTCAGCGGTCGGCCCGCGGCCAGGGCCACACCACGCGAATTCTGCGTGCGGCGCTGGCCGAGGTCGGATCCGCGCCGTGCCGAATCAACGCACAGAGCTACCTCGTCGACATGTATGCCAAGCACGGGTTCTTGCCCGACGGTGAGGAAGTGCTCGAAGACGGTATTCCGCACACGCCGATGCGGCGCGGCGGCGGCAAGCCGTGGAGCGAGGCGTAGCCCGGGCGACGAACCGAGCGCGTCTTCTCGCGCGAACAGTAGTGTTCGTACCGAAGTCGATGCGGGGAAGTCCTGTGCGAATCAGGCGCGGTCCCGCCACTGTGTGCGAGTCGAAATCCGCAGGTAGCGGACTCACTCTTAGTCAGATCACCGCACGGCTTCGTTTTTCGCCCGCCGCTCGGCGGGCACCCGACTTCTCGGCGTGGAGTCCGAGAACAGAAGGAGCCCACACGTGAAGCACGTCGTAACACCGCCGTCAGAACCTGCGGAGCAGTACCAACGCCTGCAGTACGAACGCTTGCAGGACGAACGCTTGCAGGACGAGAGATCCGAGCCCGGCTATCCGTTCACCGCTGTCGTCGGTCAGGATCAGCTGCGGCTTTCGTTGATTCTGTGTGCGGTGCACCCCGGTATCGGCGGGGTTCTGGTACGGGGCGAAAAGGGCACCGCGAAGTCGACGGTCGTTCGAGCGCTCGCTGCGCTGTTGCCCGCCGTCGAGGACGAGCAAGGTGCGCGGCCGGCTCGGTTGGTCGAGCTACCCGTTGGTGCCACCGAGGATCGGGTGGTCGGTTCGCTCGATCTCGAGAAGGTACTGCGCGACGGCGAACGTGCATTTCAACCTGGATTGTTGGCGGCGGCTCACCGCGGTGTGCTGTACGTCGACGAGGTCAACCTGTTGCACGACCATCTGGTGGACGTGCTGCTCGACGCGGCTGCCATGGGGCGCGTTCACATCGAACGAGACGGCGTGTCGCACTCGCACCCCGCGCAATTCGTGCTCGTGGGGACGATGAATCCCGAAGAGGGAGAACTACGTCCACAATTGTTGGATCGTTTCGGCCTGGCCGTCGAGGTGACCGCTTCTCGTGAGGTGGACACGCGGATGAACGTGGTCCGTCGTCGACTGAACTACGAACGCGACCCGTTCGCCTTCGCCGACGAGTACGCCGAGGCGGACGCAGACATCGCTCGGCGCATCGTCGAGGCACGGGCTCGGATCGACGCCGTCGTCCTCGACGATGTCGAACTGCGCCGGATCGCCGCGTTGTGTGCGTCGTTCGACGTGGACGGCATGCGCGCCGATCTGGTGCTCGCTCGAACCGCCACTGCGCACGCTGCGTGGCGAGGTGCGGAGGCGGTACAGGAAGAAGACGTTCGCGTCGCGGCCGAGCTGGCACTGCCGCATCGCCGGCGTCGAGACCCGTTCGACGAACCCGGCATCGACGAGCAAGCCCTCGACGACGCGATGCGCGATGCCGCAGAGCAGGCCGAAGCGCACCGACCGGATCCCGATCCCACCGAGCCGGACCCGGATCCCGATCCCACCGAGCCGGACCTGGATCCCTCGGGCCCCGGCAGCGACGGCGGCGACGAGGCACCGACACCGGCGCCCTCGGATCAGAAGAACAGGCCATCGGGCGCGGGGAGCAGCGAGCGCGAGGCTGCCCAGCCCGGCGCACAGTTCAGAGCACGTGTGATGGAAATTCCCGGCGTGGGGGAAGGGGCGCCGGGGCGCCGCTCGCGGTCCCGATCGCCACAGGGTCGGATCGTCCGCGCGACGCCCGACCGCGACAAGGGTCTTCACCTCGTGGCGACCCTGTTCGCCGCCGCGGAGAATCAGGTCGCGCGAGGACGTACGGCCGGTCGTTTTCGACTCGAGCCGGCCGATCTTCGAGGCGCAGTGCGGGAGGGCCGTGAAGGCAATCTCATCGTGTTCGTCGTCGATGCGTCGGGGTCGATGGCTGCCCGGGACCGGCTGTCGGCCGTCACGGGCGCCGTTCTCTCGCTTCTTCGCGACGCCTACCAGAGACGCGACAAGGTCGCCGTGGTCACCGTTCGTGGTCGTGATGCCGAACTCGTTCTGCCGCCGACGTCGAGTGTCGACATCGCGGCACGACGACTCGGGCGGATGAAGACCGGTGGAAAGTCGCCGCTAGCACAGGGATTCGTCGAAGCACGGGACGTAGTTCTGCGCGAGAAGGTGCGCGATCCGAGGCGGCGAGCACTCGTCGTCGCACTGACCGACGGTCGCGCCACCGGCGGTATCGACCCGGTCGGTCGTGCCCGCGTCGCCGCTGCTCGCCTGGCGGCCGACGGTACTGCGTCGGTTGTCGTCGATTGCGAGACCGGCATGGTGCGCCTCGGCCTGGCTGCGGATTTCGCGCGGCACCTGGGAGGCGGATACGTCCGCTTGGCAGATCTGTCGGCGGAGCAGGTTGCCGATGTCGTCCGCGCCGCGGCCTGAGGGGGAACGATGCCACAGGGAACACCCGCTCCGGGAACGGTGCCGGCCGACGGCCTGACCACCCGTCAGCGTCGCAATCAGCCGGTTCTCGCGGTGCACACCGGGCCCGGCAAGGGCAAGTCGACGGCCGCCTTCGGGATGGCGCTACGCGCCTGGAACCAGGGCTTCGACGTCGGCGTCTTCCAGTTCGTCAAGAGCGCCAAGTGGAAGGTCGGCGAGGAGGCCACCTTCACGGTGCTGGGTGAACTCCACGAGAACACCGGTGTCGGCGGCGCCGTCGAATGGCACAAGATGGGCGAAGGGTGGTCGTGGACCCGCAAAAAGGGTTCCGAGGTCGACCACGCGGCTGCTGCGGCCGAGGGGTGGGCCGAGATCAGCCGTCGGCTGTCGGAGGAGACGCATCGGTTCTACGTTCTGGACGAATTCACGTATCCGCTCAAGTGGGGCTGGGTCGATGTCGACGAGGTCGTCGCGGTGCTGGCGCGCCGCCCGGGTAATCAACACGTCGTGATCACCGGACGCGACGCTCCCCAGGCGCTGATCGACGCGGCGGATCTCGTCACCGACATGCAGAAGGTCAAGCATCCGATGGATGCCGGCCGCAAGGGCCAGCGCGGTATCGAGTGGTGACCTCCCGAGTCGAAGGGTCGTCCGTACCCGCCGTCGTCATCGCCGCGCCGTCGTCGGGTAGCGGCAAGACGACCGTTGCCACGGGGCTCATGGGCGCGCTCCGCGCAGCAGGTGACCGTGTCGCACCGTTCAAGGTCGGCCCCGACTACATCGACCCCGGCTATCACGCCCTCGCCGCTGGGCTACCCGGGCGCAACCTCGACGCCGTCATGGTCGGCGCCGACCGAATCGGACCGCTGTTCTTGCACGGCAGCGCCGGGTGCGACATCGCGGTCGTCGAGGGCGTCATGGGATTGTTCGACGGGAAGATCGATATGTCCGGCGCAGGCGAGGCCTCCGCCGAGGGGTCGACGGCGCGGGTGGCGGCCGCACTGGGTGCACCCGTCGTGCTGGTCGTCGACGCACGCGGCCACAGTCAGAGTCTCGCGGCGGTACTTCACGGTTTCTCGACGTTCGACTCGTCGGTACGAATCGGCGGCGTCGTGCTCAACCGTGTGGGCAGCCCCCGTCACGAGGAAGTCCTTCGCCAGGCATGCGAGCGCGTCGGGATACCGGTGCTCGGGTCGCTTCCGCGCATGTCGGAACTCGCCGTGCCGTCGCGGCATCTCGGCTTGATCACCGCCCTCGAGCACGGCGGTCGAGCGAACGCGGCGGTCGATGCGATGGCCGACCTCGTCCGCGCGCACGTCGACCTCGGTGCCATTCGCGCTCTCGCGCGGTCGTCGGTCACCGGTACGGCCTGGAATGCCAGTACCGAAGTCGGTGGCAGGAAAGTCGGTGGGACGGAAGTCGGTGGGACGGAAGTCGGTACGAGAGACGCCGGGTCGCCCGTCATCGCGATCGCGGGCGGTCCGGCGTTCACGTTCGGTTACGCCGAGCACACCGAGCTGTTGCGCGCGGCAGGCGCAGAGGTGGCCGTGTTCGACCCGCTGACGGATGGGTTGCCCGAAGACACGTCCGGTGTGATCGTGCCGGGCGGGTTCCCCGAGGAGCATGCCGAAGCGTTGGCGGGCAATCGTGAGCTGTTGCGGGACGTGAGGCGGCTCGCCGATCGTCGGATTCCGATTCACGCGGAATGCGCCGGGCTGCTGTATCTCTCGCGCTTTCTGAACGGTCATGCCATGGCCGGCGTCATCGACGTGGACGCAAAGTTCGGCTCGAAGCTGACCCTCGGCTACCGCGATGCGGTTGCACTCGAGGACTCTGTGTTGTTCGAAGCGGGCACCCGGGTCACTGGGCACGAGTTCCACCGAACGATGTTGGTGGAGAGCGGTATCGAACATCCGGCGCCCGCGTGGGGCTGGCGCAACTCGAGCGCCGTCGCGACGCAGCGGACGGTGCGGGAGGGATTCGTTCAAGCAGGGGTGCACGCGTCGTATCTGCACACTCACCCGGCCGGCAGTCCGCAGTCTGTTCGCCGGTTCGTCGACGCATGTTCGAGGTACGCCGCAGCCCATGCCCGTTGAGGTCGTGGTCGGCGTGGGGGCTACCTCGGCGGCGACCGTCACGGAGTGCCTGGACGCAATAGACCGGGTCGTCCGCCCGGAGTGGTTGTTGGTCGGACTTTCGACCCTCGACCGAAAGCGCTCGTTGATCGAGCGGGTGGCCGCAACGCTCGGCGTCCCCTGGTCGGTGTGGTCCGCCGAGGCTCTGGAACGACTCGACGTGCCGAATCCGTCGACGCTCTCGTCGGCAGCGGTCGGCTCCGCGAGCGTGGCCGAGGCCGCCGCGATCCTCGGGAGCAGAGGTGGCCGACTGGTCCGAGAGAAGGTCGCGGCCGGGGGCGTGACCGTCGCGGTTGCTTGCGTCGCCGACTAGAACACGTTCTAATAATGCATGCGCTTCGGATTGGTTCTGTTCACGTCCGACCGCGGCATCACGCCCGCATGCGCCGCCGCGGCGGGGGAGCGGCTGGGGTTCGGCTCCTTCTACGTCCCCGAACACACTCACATCCCGGTGGCACGCCACGCGGCGCATCCCGGGACCGGTGACTCCGCACTTCCCGACGACCGGTACCTCAGGACGCTCGATCCGTGGGTGGCGCTTGCCACGGCAGCGGCCGTCACGTCGCGCATTTTGCTCGGAACGGCCGTGGCGATTCCGGTCGAGCACGATCCGATCACCCTCGCCAAGACTATCGCGACGCTCGATCACCTCAGCGGCGGACGCGTTCGGCTGGGTGTCGGATTCGGTTGGAACACTGACGAATTGGCCGATCACGGGGTGCCTGTCGGGCGCAGGCGAACCATGCTGCGCGAGTACCTCGAGGCGATGCGTGCGCTGTGGTCGGAGGAGACGGCACGGTACGAGGGCGAATTCGTCACCGTGAGCCCCAGCTGGGCATGGCCGAAACCGGTTCGGGGCGGGTCGGTTCCGGTGGTCGTCGGCGCGGCGGGAACGGAGAAGAACCTCGCGTGGATCGTCCGATCGGCCGACGGGTGGATGACGACACCCGGCGAGTCCGACATCGAGGCGTCGGTGGCTCACCTGAAACAGCTGTGGAGCGACGCTCGACGCCAGGGCCGACCGGAAGTGGTGGTTCTGGCGGGGAAGCCCGATCCCGGGCAGATCGAGAGGTGGCGCGAGCTCGGCGTGACCGAAGTGGTGTTCGGGATGCCGGACAGGTCGGAGTCCGAGGTACTGGCCTACCTCGATCGACTCGCCGTGAAACTCGACTCTTCGGCGCCTGGATGGAGGCTGGCCCGCACGCCCTGACCGGCACTGGTGGCGCAGTCGCCGCCGTAGGGGCATCGTATGCACAATGACGTCCACACCGCTCGTGCTCGGCCCTCTTGTTCGATACGTGGGAGCGAACCATGCCACGTTCTGGTTCGAATTCGATTCTCCGGGAACAGTGCGGGTCCGTACCGGGCATGGTGTCGAGGCGCAGGAGGACACGTGGGGGATACACGGCCACCACTACGCCCTCGTCGCACTGGACGGTCTTCCCCCGAACTCACCGGTCGACTACGAGGTCACCTTCGACGGCGTCCCGGTGTGGCCGGAGGCCGGCAAGCGCGCCGCCGTGCACACGGTGGATGCGCACGGACCGGTGACGCTGGCGTTCGGCTCCTGCCGACGCGGCGACAACTACAGCGAGGAATCGGTGAAACGCATCGGCTCCGACGCGCTGGCAGGCTTGGGTACCAGGATGCTGGCGCAGGACCCCGGCGAGTGGCCGCAGGCACTGTTGCTCCTCGGTGATCAGGTGTACGCGGACGACCCGTCGCCCGAGATCATCGACAAGCTCCGTGCGCGGAGGGCAGCGGGTGACGGTCCGGAGAGCGCGCGAGGCACCGACGCCGAGAACGAGATCTGCGACTTCGAGGAGTACTCGTGGCTCTACCGCGAGTCGTGGGGAGCCGAACCCGTGCGCACCCTGCTCGCGAGCGTCCCGACGTGCATGATTCTCGACGACCACGACCTACGCGACGACTGGAACTCGTCGGCGTCCTGGCGGGCCGACATCGTGACGCGGCCGTGGTGGACCACTCGCGTCGTCGGGGCCTTCTCGTCGTACTGGGTCTATCAGCATCTCGGCAATCTCTCGCCGCACGAACTCGCCGAGGACGAACTGTATGCCTCGGTCAGGTCGGCGAAATCCGACGCCGATCGCGAAGCATTGCTCGCCGAGTTCTCGCTCCGCGTGGACGAGCAACCCTCCACCGGTCGGTGGAGCTTCTACCGAGACTTCGGCGACACCCGGTTGATCATGATCGATTCGCGGTGTTCCCGCGATCTCGACCCGAACGACCGCGCGATGGTCGACGAACTCGAGTGGAAGTGGGTACGGGAGCGGGCACTGGAGGCATCCCCGAGGCATCTGCTGTTCGGCTCGTCGTTGCCGTACCTGATGTTGCCTGCGCTTCATAGCATGGAACAGTGGAACGAGTCCGTGGCTCAGGGTGGTTGGGGCAAACTGGCTGCGAAGGTCGGGGAGAAGCTCCGCATCGCCCTGGACCTCGAGCACTGGGCCGCGTTCGGTAAGTCGTTCGGAGACATGGCAACCCTGACGCGGGAAATTTCTCGCGCCGAATCGGCGCCCGCGAGCATCATGTGGCTGTCGGGTGACGTGCACTGCTCGTATGTGGCCCGCGCCGAATTCGGTGTCGGCGGCGGCGCAGTTCCCGCGACGTACCAGCTCACGATGTCGCCGTTCAGAAATCCGCTCAACCTGCCGATTCGCGCGGTCAACCGCCTCGCCATCAAGCGACCGGTCGCACGCATGATGTCGGCGCTCGCGAAGTCCGCCCACGTTCCGCCGCCCGAAGTGGCGTGGGAGGCGGAAGCCGGTCCGTGGTTCGACAACGGGGTGATGCTTCTCACCACCGAAGGGGACTCGGCGCGAGTGCGCGTCGAGCACGCCCGCGTCGACGCCGAGGGCACGCAAACGCTCGACACCACCGCAGAACTGTTGCTGACCTGAAAAAAGTCTTGACCCGGTGACATAGATTCTTCTCTTGTGGCGCACCTGGAACTGACCGAAATCGACTACTTCCTCCCCGACGGAAGGCAATTGCTCAGTGGGATCGGATTCCGGGTGGGCGACGGTGCGAAGACGGCATTGATCGGGCCGAACGGAACGGGCAAGACGACGCTGATCCGCATCATCGCGGGCGACATCGAACAGGACGAGGGTGCCGTCACTCGCTCGGGATCGCTCGGGGTCATGCGCCAGTTCGTCGGCCAGCTTCGCGACGACTCCACCGTGCTCGATCTGTTGCTGTCGGTTGCCTCGCCCTCGGTGCGGGCCGCGGCGACTGCCCTCGACGCCGCCGAGAACGCGATGATCGAGGCGGACGACGAGAAAACACAACTGAAATACGCCGGCGCACTGTCGGATTGGGGCGACATCGGCGGATACGATCTCGAACCCTTCTGGGACAAGGTCACCACCAGTGCCCTCGGCATGCCGTTCGACCGGGCCAAGTGGCGTGCGGCGTCCTCGCTCAGTGGCGGAGAGCAGAAGCGCTTGGTACTCGAAGCATTGTTCGCCGGGTCCGACCGATTGCTGCTTCTCGACGAGCCCGACAACTACCTGGACGTACCGGGAAAACGGTGGTTGGAGAAGACGATTCGCGAGTCCGACAAATCCGTGTTGTTCATCAGCCACGACCGTGAACTCATCGCCAACGCCGCGACGCGAATCGTGACCCTCGAACCCGGTTTCAGCGGCGCGACATCCTGGGTGCACGGCGGCGGCTTCGACTCGTATCACGGTGCCCGCGAGGACCGAAACGCGCGGCTCGACGAGTTGCGTCGCCGATGGGACGAGGAACGCGTCAAGCTGCGGGCTCTGGTCCTGCGGCTCAGGGAGAAGGCGAAGTTCAACGACGGTGTGGCCGCGCGCTATCACGCAGCGCAGACGCGGCTCGCCAGGTTCGAGGACGCGGGACCACCCGAGGCGGTTCCGCTGAAGCAGAACGTGACGGTGCGGCTGCACGGGGGACGCACCGCGAAGCGAGCGCTGGTGTGCACCGATCTGGAGCTGACAGGTCTGATGAAGCCGTTCGACGCGGAGGTCTTCTTCGGTGACCGACTGGCGGTGCTCGGGTCGAACGGTTCGGGCAAGTCTCACTTCTTGCGGTTGCTCGCTGCGGGCGGGACCGATCCGGACCGCGAACACGAGCCGGTTCAGGAGTTGGCCCTCGCGCCGGTGCCGCACGACGGTAAGGCCGTGCTCGGCGCCAGGGTGAGGCCCGGACTGTTCGCCCAGACACATACCCGTCCCGATCTGAACGGCAAGACTCTGCTCGACATCCTGCACATGGGGAACGAGCACCGCGACGGAATGGGGCGGGAAGCAGCGAGTCGAGCGCTCGACCGCTACGGCCTGGCGCGCGCAGCCGAGCAGCTCTACGACAACCT
>NZ_JBAWFH010000342.1:0-1534 GCF_049591685.1 Rhodococcus sp. (in: high G+C Gram-positive bacteria)
CGAACCACCCAGCACCTGCTCGACACGCTGACACGGGCGCACATCGTCGACGAGACCGCCGATCGGCGGTACGTGCTGCACGACCTCCTCGCGACCTATGCCGCGGAACTCACGGAAACGAACGACACCCCGGGCATGCGCACCTCCGCGCTCACCCGGCTGCTCGACTACTACCTGCACACCGCGGCACAGGCCGTGCGGTTCGTCATCCCGAGCGAGGTGGAGCCACCTGACGGGACCGGATCCCCGATCACCGCAGCACCAGAACTGTCCACCTACGACGCCGCGGTGCGGTGGCTCGACACCGAACGCACCAACCTGGTCCGCACCGCCGAGTCGGCGACACGGGACCTGCCCGCGTACACGACCAAGCTGTCCAGGGTGCTCTCGGGGTACCTCGACATCGACATGCACCTCGACGATGTCAGGCGGCTACAGACAACAGCCCTCGACATCGCACGCGAGCACGGCGACCTCGTCACCGAAGGGATCGCACTGCGGTCCTTCGGCCTGATCCACATGTTCGCGCACCGATTCGAGGAGGCAGAACGACACTTCGTGAAATCACTCGCCCTGCACGAGAAAGCGGGCGCTCGGACCTATCAGGCGGCCACGCTGAGCCACCTCGGCGCGCTGTGCGGCTTCGCAGGCCGGGTGCAGGACGCGATGCGGCATCTGCACCGGTCATCCGACCTGTTCCAGGAGCTCGGGCACCGGCTGATGGCCCAATGGCCACTGACCAACCTGGGGCAGCTACATCTGCGACAGGGCCAGCCGGAAAGCGCGCTCCACTACCTGCGCCAGGCGTTCACCATCACCAACGAACAGGACTACCCGCCAGGACAGTTCCTGACCTCCTACGCACTCGCCGGGGTCTACCGCGACACCGGCCGGTACCCCGAAGCGCTCAACTACGCCCATCAGGCACTGAACATCGCACGCGGCTCACGTTTCGCCATGCACGAGGTCACCACCCTGTACCGCCTCGGCACCATCCACCTCCGGCTGGGCAACCACGAGAAGGCGAAACAACACCACCACCAGGCACTGACACTGGCGAGAAACCTCGCCGGAACACAACTGGTGGCCATGACACTCAACGGATTGGCCGAGACATCCGCCGCCGCGGGAGAACCCGCCGACATCACCCGCCGCCACCACCTCGACGCGCTCACCGCCGCCACCGACCTCGGCGCGCGGTACGAACAAGCCCGAGCACACGCCGGTCTCGGCGACCTCCACCAGCGACAAGGCGAGCACGACAAAGCCATCCAACACTGGCAACAAGCACTCACCACCTATCGCGACCTTCGAGCACCGAAAACGTCGGAGCTACAGGAAAAGATCGCGAGCGCCCAGGGGTGAACTACCGTTGCGCATGGAACAACTCCCAGCCGCGTTGGTGCTCGGCGCAGGCGCGACGATCTTCCTGCTGCGCGACGACGAGGACACCACGAGCAGGCCATGGGTGCCCCCAGCAGTCGACTCCCCGATCGGCAACGACGAATACCGCGGCGAGGCCGCGATCCAGCAG
>NZ_JBAWFH010000343.1:0-10504 GCF_049591685.1 Rhodococcus sp. (in: high G+C Gram-positive bacteria)
GGACTGCACGGCGGTCGCGATGCGTTTCGCGACGGCCGGCGGGATATCCGGCTCGACCGCCAGTGACCCAACACCTGCAGGGATGCCCACGCCCGTGGTTACCGCCGGTGCACGACCTGGTCGAGACTCCATAGGAGCAGCCTAACGCAGGTCACCGACATGTCTGCAGAGCAAAACTGTGCTGAGCTGGTGTTTATCGAGACACGGTGCGGAAAATGCAATTTGCGTCGCCGTCGACGCAGGACGCGATGAGTCCTGCCGCACCACCGCACAGGCGCCGTTGCTCGGCAGCAAGTAAGGGTGTTCGGTGGGCACGTGAGCGCCCAAATACGTTGGTGGACTTCGACCGTCCGACTAGCCGGAGTTGCACTTCGAACATAGGTGGCCCCATGCACACTCACCAACGCACCAGGAGCCATAAAGCCTCCGTGACAACTTGTGACAATCCGTGACAAACGAGACCTGAAACTAAGAAAGACCCTCCAACCTAACAGGTAAAACCTGTAGGTCAGAGGGCCTCTGAGCGCTCCCCCGGCTGGACTCGAACCAGCAACCGTCCGATTAACAGTCGGAAGCTCTGCCAATTGAGCTACAGGGGATTACTTCGGCTTCGCACTCTCGTGTGGGCCGAGAGAAACAATAGCGCACACCCCCATGTGAGTACCAAATCGCCCTGTCAGGGCGGAGTCAGGCAGGATGGACCGCGAGCCTGCAGAACGACCCGGCAGAGAAATTTGGGAGGACAGAGATGATTCGTTTGGTGGTGGCGGCAGGGGCGGCCTATGTTCTCGGGGCCAAGGCCGGTCGTGGGCGCTACGAGCAGATTCGCAAGACGGCTGCTGCGGTGGCGGGTAGCCCGGCAACCAAGAAGGTCATCGAAGTGAGCCGGCAGAGGCTGTCGGATTCGCTCAACACGCAGCCGAAGCTCGAGCCGATGAAACCGATCGACGACGAGACGCAGCTGTACATCCCTCAGGATCAGCTGCGTAAACGCTGATCAGCCGGCGGCGGAATCGTCCTCGACGTTGCCGATGGCTTGCTCGAGCAGGCTGCGTCGATACTGTTCGAGGGCGATGACGTCGCCGAGTAACGCGTAGTACTCGTCCGGGTTCTCCTGCGGCGACATGCGTTGCATCTTCGATTTGAGCTCGGCGACCTGTTCACCGACCCACACTTCCTGAAGCCTGGCCAACACACCGCTGATGTATCGCGTCAGCGCGATCTCGGCGACGGGTATATGCTCGACGGCCAGTTCCATCACGAGCGAGCGAATGACGGGCGTCTCGGCGCGCTTGGCGACGGCATCGACCCACTCCCCTCCGCCCAATCCTGCGGCAGTTCCACCGGCAGCGGTGACAGCCTGGCTGACAGCCGCGTACGCGGGGTGAGTGAACGTCTCGGGCGGCAGTGAGTCGTAGACCGACCCCGCGATGGCCGGGTTCTGCAGAGCGGACTTGAGGGCCTCGCGTTGCGGCCACAGCGCCGGGTCCTTCGGCTGCGGGCGAACCGGTCCTGCCGGAACCTCGGCCACGGGTGCCTGACGCTTGTCGAACGGCACGCGTTTGCCGTTCGAGGTGTCGCCGCCTCCGCGAGCGTTCTTCTTCGCTTCGTCGCGCACACGGGCAAGCACCATCGCGGTGTCGTCCCAGCCGGTCCACCCGGCGAGCTGACGCGCGTACTCGTCACGAAGCGACGCGTCCTTGATCCGCGCTACGACAGGGACCGTACGACGGAGAGCTTCGACACGACCCTCGGGTGTGTCCAGATCATGTTCGCTCAGAAGCGATTTGACGACGAAGGCGAACATCGGCGTGCGGCGGGCCACCAGATCGCGTACTGCAGGGTCGCCGGATTTCTGCCGCAACTCGCAGGGATCCATGCCGTCCGGCGCGACCGCGACGAACGTCTGCCCGGCTATCTTCTGGTCGCCCTCGAACGCTTTCATCGCTGCCGCTTGACCTGCTGCGTCGCCGTCGAACGTGTAGATGACTTCGCCGCGGAAGTAGCTGTCGTCCATCATCAATCGACGCAGCATGGCGAGGTGGTCCTCACCGAACGCAGTGCCGCACGCTGCCACCGCTGTCTTGACGCCGGCGAGGTGCATGGCCATGACGTCGGTGTATCCCTCGACGATGACGGCCTGGTGCGACTTCGCGATGTCCTTGCGCGCGAGGTCCAGGCCGAACAACACCTGAGACTTCTTGTACAGCATGGTTTCCGGGGTATTGATGTATTTGCCCGGCATGGTGTCGTCGTCGAACAGCTTGCGCGCCCCGAATCCGATGACGTCACCGCTCTGGCTGCGAATGGGCCATACGAGCCTGCGGCGGAATCGGTCGATCGGTGTGCCACGTTTCCCGGGGGTTGCCAGGCCTGCGTCGACGATCTCCTTCGCCTCGAAACCGCGGCCCAGAAGATGCTTGGTGAGGGTGTCCCAGCCGTCGGGCGCGTAGCCACACCCGTAGGTGAGCGCGGCCTGGCCGTCGAAGTTGCGTTCGGTGAGGTAGTCGCGGGCAGCCTGAGCGTCCGGCTCGCGCAGCCGCGCGGCGTAGAACTCCTGGGCTGCGGCGTTGGCTGCAATGAGCCTGGCCCGTGTGCCACGGTCACGTTGGACGGACGTGCCGCCGCCCTCGTAGTTGATGGAATAGTTCAGCCTGTCGGCGAGTTGCTCGACGGCTTCGACGAAGGAGATGTGCTCGATCTTCTGGAGGAACGAGTACGCGTCGCCGCCCTCGCCGCAGCCGAAGCAGTGAAAATGTCCGTGGTTGGGCCGCACGTGGAACGACGGCGACTTCTCGTCGTGGAACGGGCACAGGCCCTTCATCGAGTCGCCGCCCGCGCGTTTGAGCGAGACGTAATCTCCGATGACGTCTTCGATCCGAGTGCGTTCGCGAATGGCGGCTATGTCGCGTTCTGGAATTCGGCCGGCCACACGGGCAGTCTAGTCCAGCCCGCATCGGGTCACCCCCAGCTGGCCTGAGCTCCCAGGCTGCGCTTGTCGATCAATTCCAACCGGCTCTCGGTGTACGACGCGATCTGATCGACCACCACTCGGGTGCGCTGCGCATCGCTCTCCGCGTTGTTCCAGGCGGGGACGAAAATCGGGTCCAACTCCCCCGGCGCAGAGCGCAGCAACCACTCCGCAACCCGGTGGATCCGGTCGCGCTGACGTTCCTGACGAATCTTGTGGCCGGCGTCGGACATGACGTACCGCAGTGCCATCGTCTTGAGCAACGCCACCTCGGAGGCGACGATCGGTGGAACCACCAGATCGGCGTCGTAGCGCGCCAGCGGCGCCGTCCCCCACTTGTCGCGGGTTCCGTCGATCGCCGCGGTCGCGAAACGCCCGACGAGCTCGCTGGTCAGGTGCTTGAGGGCCACGGACGCCTCGAGGGTGCCGTCGAAACGCCCGGCCGCGAGCACGACGGGCATCCGCGAAAGCCTGTCCGCAGCCTCGACCAACTCGCCCGCATCCAACCCGCGGAACTCCCGCACACCGAGTTCGGCAAGTTCTCGTTGCTCGGTCGGGTCGCCCAGCGCGCGCAGATCGATCCTGCCGTCGATAACCCCGTCCTCCACGTCGTGGACGGAGTACGCCACGTCGTCGGACCAGTCCATCGACTGCGCTTCCAGGCACTTACGACGATCGGGCGCACCGTCACGCACCCAGTCGAGGATCGCGGTGTTGTCGTCGTAGGCTCCGAACTTGGCACCCGCGACGGGACGCAGCCAGGGGTATTTCATCGCGGCATCGAGCGCGGCCCGCGTCAGATTCAGCCCCACGCTACGGCCGTCGGCGTCGAGAATTTTCGGTTCCAACCCGGTGAGGATGCGCAGGTTCTGCGCATTTCCTTCGAACCCGCCGCAGTCGACGGCAACCTCGTCGAGCGCCCGTTCGCCGTTGTGCCCGTAGGGCGGATGTCCGATGTCGTGTGCCAGGCCGGCGAGGTCGACTAGGTCGGGGTCCGCCCCCAGTCCTTCGGCGATACTGCGACCGATCTGCGCGACCTCCAGCGAATGGGTCAGCCGGGTACGGGGGGTGTCGCCGTCTCGCGGACCGGTGACCTGAGTCTTGTCGGCGAGACGCCGCAGTGCTGCACTGTGCAGCACCCGAGCTCGGTCGCGCGCGAACGCACTGCGGTGGGACGCGTTCTCTTGTGCGCTGTCGAGACCTGCTGTTTTGGGGGCCTCGGTGACGAATCGTTCGACGTCGTGTTCGGCGTAGTCGCTCACTGTTATTGACCTGCCGTGTAGGAGAAATCTGCGGTGAAATGGGTGAGTTGGTACCACAGCAGGGCACCTGTCTCGCGGGCAATGCCGTGCGCCTGCGACTCCCGGGTGTACACGGCGGGTCCGGTACGCGTGGGCGCTGTCCAAGCGTCGAGGCCCGCGTCTCGTGCCATGGTGCGCGTCCGCAGCGAGTGCCACGGATCACTCACCAGCACAACAGAATTCTTGCCCTCTGCGAGCAGGATGTCGCTTACTGCCTCGATACTTTCGAGCGTGTCGGACCCCTGCTCGACGGCGGTGATGCTCTCCCCCGGGATGCCCTGGTCCATCAGGTAGTTGCGCCCGGACGCCGCCTCGGTGAACAGATCGCCTTCTTGTTTCCCGCCCACCGTGACGATCTCCGGCGCAACTCCGGCCTCGAACAACGATGCCGCCTGCGACAACCTCGCCTCGAAGACGGTGGACGGTGTACCCGAGTACTGCGCCGCACCGAGCACGACGATGGCGGCGGCCGGCGTGTAGTCGTCGATGCGAGCGACCTGCCACACGCGCGCGGCGGTGCCGGCGACGAGGACCAGTGCGATCAGCACGACGCCGACGATCAGGCGCATCGTCCACCGACCGAGCGTGCCGAAGAACCCGAGGCGATCGGGCTGCGGTTCGGTGTAGTCGTACGCGTCGCCATAGGAGTCGCCGTACGAATCGCGGTCGAGAGTCGAGTTCACCCCTCGAGTTTGCCAGTCGCGCCGACGTGGGGCCGCCGGGGCGCGCGGTACCAGGCCCGGAAAAGCCGTGAAGGTCAGAGCCAACCTCGTTCCTCGGCCACCCGAATTGCCTCTGCTCGGCTGGCTGTGCCGGTCTTACCGATCGCCGCGGACAGATGGTTTCGCACGGTTCCCTCCGACAGATGGAGCGCGGCCGCCAACCCGGACGTTGTTCCGCCTGCGGCCGCTGCACGCAGAACCTCGTGCTCACGCGCCGTGAGCGGGGACACCCCATCGGTCAACGTCTCGGTCGCCAGCGCCGGATCGACGACGCGCAGGCCCATGTGGACGCGGCGAACGGCGTCGGCCAGCCGCCTTGCCGGGGTGTCCTTCACGACGAAGCCGTCGGCGCCTGCGTCGATCGCCCGACGAAGGTATCCCGGCCGCCCGAACGTGGTGACGATGAGCACTCGGCACGCCGGAACGGTCTTTCTGAGCACGGCAGTTGCGGCGATCCCGTCCAGGCCCGGCATCTCCACGTCGAGTAACGCCACATCGGGCGAGTGTTCCAGGGCGGCGGCGACCACTTCGTCACCTCGACCGACCTCTGCGACGACCTCGAGGTCGAACTCGAGGTCGAGCAGCGCAGCGAGCGCACCCCGAACCAGTGCTTGATCGTCCGCCAGCAACAGTCTGATGCTCACCCGGCCAGCACCTCCACTCGAAAGCCGCCGGTCGACGAGCGACCGAGCGTCAACGTTCCATTCGCGGCCTGCACCCGCTCGGCCAGCCCGCGCAAACCGTTTCCGCCACCAGCGGGCCCACTGCCTGCCCCGGCGCCGTCGTCGGAGATCGCGATTCTCGACGCCTCGACGGTCACCTCGCAGCAGCGTGCGCCACTGTGCCGGATCACGTTGGTCACGGCTTCCCGCAGGGCCCAACCGAACAGTTCGCGGTGACGGAGCGGCACCACGTCTGCATCCGGCGGAAGCGTCGCGGCGATTCCCGCCGCATCGAGGGCAGACCGGACGTTGACGAGTTCGGTTGCCACATCGATGCGGCGCATCCCGCCCACGGTCGAGCGCACATCACCGAGGGCTTCGCGGGCAAGGCCTTCGACCTCCGCTATTTCGACAGCTGCCCGCGCCGGGTCGATGTCGAGAAGCCGGCCTGCCAGTTCTGCTTTGACGGTGATCACGGTCAAGGAGTGACCGAGGATGTCGT
The DNA here is from genome assembly GCF_049591685.1 of Rhodococcus sp. (in: high G+C Gram-positive bacteria). Classification (GTDB taxonomy): domain Bacteria; phylum Actinomycetota; class Actinomycetes; order Mycobacteriales; family Mycobacteriaceae; genus Rhodococcoides. The sequence goes on from NZ_JBAWFH010000343.1 coordinate 6,159, forward strand.
GCACATCCCTGCTCACCCGTTCACGTTCTGCGACGACGGCGAGATCTGCCAGCTGTTGACGCGCCTCTGCCAGTTCGTGATTGCGCCGGAACACCTGCGTGACTCCCCATGCCGCGACGGCACTGATGACGAGTTGGAAGGCGAAAAAGGTGCCGGGGTCCCACTCGGGCACGAGTCGCGGAACGCCTTCGACGATGGCCACCAGCACGACCACCAGAGTCCATGCCTGCCGGTCCGGAAGCGTCAGGATCGCGAGCACAGCCATGTAGATGGTTGCGCCGAACGCCACGCTTCCGATCATCAGCACAAGAATCGAGATCAGCGCGGCCATGGTCGCCAGACCTGCCCACGCCGACTGCACGGCGATTCGTCGGCCGGCGCGGCTCGCTGTGCGGAAAGCGTGGAAGGTCCCGACGAAGGTGGCACCGAAGGCGATGACGAGCAGTGTGCCGGTGACTTTCTGCCACAGCTGCGGCAGCTCGAGCGCCGCGTTCAGCGGGTAGGCGAGGTAGAACAGCCAGATCAGTCCGAACACCCACCCGAAGCGGAACATCCGACCCATGTTCTCGGATGCACCTGCCTCGACCGGCCTCATGAAGTTCACGCTAGTACCACTTCAGACGCGTTGGGTGTCGCGACGGAACAGCACCGCTGCGCCGACGACGAATGCTGCGGCCCACACCACCAAGTTGACGAGTGCAATCGACAGCGCAGAACCCGACGGATCGGTGAACGGCGCACGTGCAACCACGGCCAATCCGTAGAGCGGGGTGAACTGCGCGATCATTGGAAACCACCCTCCGTCGGGCAACGGCACGAAGAGTCCGCCGGCGAAGGCCAACACTGCGAGGACAGGGCCGAGAACCTGCATGACGTTCTCCGACGGCAGCAGATAACCCATGAACAACCCGAAAGCTGCGAACACCGAACTGCCCAGCCACGCAATGGCACCCGTGCTCACCCACACCCACAACGGCATGTCTGCTCCGAGCACCGCGGCGACCAGAAAGACCGTCACCACCGACGCCAGTCCCATGGTCATCGCCACCAGCATCTTGGTGACGATGTAGGCAACGGGCCGCAGGGGCGTCAGGCGCAGTTGCCTGCTCCATCCCTGAGCACGCTCCACCGACACCATGGCGCCACCGCTCGTCGCAGCCAACATGGCGCCGTACACGGCCATGCTGATCGCAACGAACGCGGTCACGTTGCCCCGCGCGAACGCATAGTTGCCGGCGAAGTCCGACTGCGTGCCGAAAATGACGAAGAACACCGGCGGCATGACGAGTGTGAACACCACGGTTCGTCGATTGCGGAGCAACCTGGTGATCTCGAGTCCGAGAAACGTAGGGCTGAACCCGCCCAGGGTGGGCCTCGATGTCGGGGTCCGAGTGGTCATGACGTGCTCCTTACGAGATCGGTGGTCAGAGCGAGGAACGCGTCCTCGAGGTTGGTGGAGACGATGTCGAGATCGGTTGCCTCGCAGTGCATCAGCAGGTACCGGGCGACGGCGTCCGAGTTGCGTCCGCGCACGATGACGCGATCGCCGCGTACCTCGACGGCGTCCACGCCGGGCAGTGCCGACAGGGCGAGCTGGTCGACGCGGTCGACCGTCGCAGTCACCGTCCGCCCCGACGCGAGATTCTTGACCTCGGCGGCACTGCCGTCGGCGACGATTCGACCGTGTCGCAGAAACACGATCCGATCCGCGTACGCGTCGGCCTCGTCGAGGTAGTGCGTCGCGAACATCACCGTGCGCCCCTCGCGGGCGTCGCGGCGGATTGCGTTCCAGAAGTCGCGCCGGCCCTCGACGTCCATTCCGGTTGTCGGCTCGTCGAGCACGATCAAATCGGGCTCTGGGAGCAGAGCAAGGGCGAAACGTAGTCGTTGCTGCTCGCCTCCGGAGCATTTCGCGACGCGGCGATCGGCGATCGCCCGGATGCCCGCGCGCTCGAGCACGTCGTCGACAGGGCTCGTGTGCGAGAACAGCGATGCCGTCAGCCGCACCGTTTCCCGGACTGTCAGATCGCGGATGAGCCCACCCGTCTGCATCACCGCCGACACTCGACCATCGGCGATGGCAGCGGCAGGAGTCCCGCCGAACACGTTCACCGTTCCCGAGTCGGGTCGGGCGAAACCGAGCATCATGTCGATGGTCGTCGTCTTGCCCGCCGCGTTCGGCCCCAGAAACGCCACGATCTCCCCCGGCTCGACGCGCAGGCTGATGTCGGCGACTGCCTGTACGGCTGCGTAACTCTTGCGTAGGTGCTGCAGGTGCACCGCTGGTGTCGTTGTCATGAGAACAACTCTGCTTGCGAAGGGGGCGCTGCACTTCGATCGTGCGTCACGACTTCGGCATGACAGGTGTCACGGGTCAAGCAGCGCGCCCGCTGCCGGTAGATTCGGTTCACATGGCAGTCGATCGGACACAGCACAGGCACGCACGCTCGAAGATTCGACGGGTTCTCGCCCTCGGCGCGCTCACCACCGTCATGGGAATCACCGCACTGATGGGCGCAGCCGCGCCTGCGACCGCAGAACCACCCTCGCGGCTCCCCGGGCAAGTCACCGACAGCGTGCAAGCGCTCGACGCCGGCGGCACTGCCGACGTGCAAGCGGCGATCGACGAGCTGTACACCAACAGCCAGATCCGGTTGTGGGTGACGTACGTGGCGGATTTCGACAATTTGTCGGCCGCCAACTGGGCAGAGCAGACTTATCGGGCCAGCGACTTCGGGGAGCGCGACGTCCTCCTTGCGGTCGCGACGGTCGGCCGCGCCTACTACCTCGGCGTCAACCAGTCGCTGTCACAGATCACCACATCGGAGCAGACCGATATCCGGGTCAACGAAATCGAGCCCGCACTGGGCGCCAGAGATTGGCCGGGAGCCGCGATCGCTGCCGCGGGAGGTCTCGAGGAGGCGTACTCGTCGTCGGGATCCGGTAGTTCGGGCACGCCCTGGTTGGTCGGCGCCGGCGCAGTCCTCGTCGCCGGTGGCGGAGCCGTCGCCTACTCGTCACGGCGAAAGAAGAAGCAGCACAAAACAAGTATCGAAGCCGCCCACCGGATCGACCCCACGGACACCGCTGCGCTGTCCGCGCTTCCACTCGATGTCCTCGACGCGCGCGCCCACTCCATGCTCGTCGAGACGGACAACGCGGTCCGTGCGAGCGAGGAAGAACTCGCCATTGCGCGGTCGGAGTTCGGCGACCGAATGGCCGCGCCGTTCATCACCGCTTTCGACCAGGCGAAGAAGGCGCTGGCCTCGGCCTTCGAAGTGCGTCAACGCCTCGACGACGCCATTCCCGAAACACCCGACCAGCGACGCTCGATGTTGATAGACATCATCTCCTCGTGTGGCCGCGCCGACCACGAACTCGATTCGCGGGTCGCAGAATTCGAGTCGATGCGGGACCTACTGATCAACGCAGGCTCCAAGTTGGACTCACTCACGCAAGGCGTCGTTGCTCTGTCGGTACGCGTCCCCGAGTCGCAGAAGATTCTCGAAGAGTTGCGCACCGAGTTCGCACCCGATGCCCTGTCGTCCATCGACACCAACGTCGACATGGCTCGCGAGGATATCGAGCTCGCCGAGTCGAACATCGCCGTCGGCCGCGACGCCGCTGCCAAACCGGCAGGCAAACAGGGCGAACTGGTCTCGGCTGTCCGAACCGCGGAGAAGGCCGTCGATCAGGCCCGCGCACTGCTCGACGCCGTCGACCACGCGCAGAGCGATATCCGCAATGCAATCGCGACGCTTCCCGCTGCCATCGAGGAAGTGCGACGCGATCTCACCGATGCCGCGAGTCTCGTCGGACACGGTGGACCACAATTGCAACAGGCAAGAGAAGCCGCCGAGCAGGCCCTCCGAAACGCCGAGCAGTCGCAGGCGTCGGATCCGCTCGGGAGCTACAACCAACTCGTCGCCGCAGATCAACAACTCGACGCGATGATCGAGAACGCCACCGAGGCCAAAACCCAGGACGAGCTCATGCGAGCCCGACTGGCTCGCGACCTCGGTGGCGCGCAGTCGCAGATCACGGCAGCGCGGGACTACATCTCGACTCGGCGCGGAGGCGTCGGCGCGGAGGCGAGAACGCGGCTGGCAGAAGCAGAACGTCATTTCGACGCCGCCCGCAGACTCGAATCCTCCGAGCCCGGCAAGGCGCTTCAACATGCCCAGGCTGCAGCACAATTGGCTGCGCAAGCGTCACGCAGCGCACAGGCCGACGTTCGTGACTGGGAGGACCGCAATCGCCCGCGCGGCGGAGGTGGCGGAAATGTCGCCGGCGCAGTCCTCGGCGGCATCCTCATCAACAGCGTTCTACGGGGCGGCGGTGGAGGC
>NZ_JBAWFH010000344.1:0-8201 GCF_049591685.1 Rhodococcus sp. (in: high G+C Gram-positive bacteria)
CGGGCACAATCGTACGATAACCAACGAGTGGATCAGCGCTTTCGAAAGCGGCCGGATCGCGACATATATGGCGTCGATTCGGCGTTGACCATCTTGCCGATCTGAGGAAAAGCACACCACGTCGTGCTGCAGCAACGGGACCAGCCTCGATACTGGCACCGGATCACAGAAGATCCGGTGCCAGTATCGAGGCTTGATCGAACGGCATCTCAGCCGGTCACGATCCGTTAATTCAACTCTTCATTGGCTCTGGCGAGCGCGGCGAACTCCTCATCGGGCGACGCGGCGACGAGGCGGTGACGACTGTAGACGGCGAAGTAGAGCATGAGAACGCCGAACACGCCCAGGCAGCACAGTGCCGCGACGATGTCGACCAGAAATGTAGCTACCACGGCGACGATTGCAATCACCATCGCGACGCCGGTGGTGACGACACCCCCGGGCGTCTTGTATGGACGCTCCAATTCGGGTTCCCGACGGCGTAGCACTATGTGGCTGAGCGTGATCAGCACGTAACTCAACGCTGCACCGAAAACGGTAATGTTGATGAGCAGGGCGCCTTTACCAGTCAGGGATAGAAGGAAGCCTAGAACTCCGGGGACCAGCAATGCCAGTGTTGGAGCCTTTCTCGAGTTGGTTATCGACAGCACAGTCGGTAGATAACCGGCTCGAGAGAGAGCGAAAAGCTGACGCGAGTAGGCATAGATTATGGAAAAGAAACTGGCAATCAGCCCGGCCAGCCCGATGTAATTCACAACGGTTCCCCATGTTGATCCACCTAGCGCAGCGACCAAGGGATCGCCGACCTCGGACATCGCCGATGCTCCACCCGCTCCCGTCGCAAGCAATAGCACGGCTACGCACGTTACGAGCAAGATCGAAATTGCAGCGATAATTCCGCGCGGAACATTACGTTTCGGGTCCTTAGCTTCTTCTGCGGCAAGTGGCACGCCTTCGATTGCCAGGAAGAACCAAATCGCAAACGGGAAGGCCGCCCAGATTCCGATGTATCCGAAAGGCAGTATTTCCGAGGCGCCGGCCGCGGTGGTGGGCTCGATGTCAGTGAGGTTACTCGCCTCGAAGTGTGGTAGCGCTGCGATCGCAAAAATCAGCAGGCCGAGTAGTGCCACCGCAGTGATGGCAAACATTACTTTGAGGGCCTCACCGACGCCGCAGAGATGGATTCCGATGAAGACCGCGTATGCCGCCAGGTATATCCACCAGCCATCGGTGATGCCGAACAAATTCAACGAGTCGACGTAAGCGCCGATGAACGTTGCAATCGCGGCAGGACCGGTGGCGTACTCGATCAGAATTGCCGTACCCGTTGCGAAACCGCCCCAGGGCCCCATTGCGCGACGCGCGAAGGAATATCCTCCACCGGCGACTGGAAGAGCCGACGATAATTCAGCCATTCCGAGAACTACACCGAGATACATGATGGCCACGAAAACCACCGCAATAGCGAGTCCACCGAAACCACCCTCGGCCAGACCGAGATTCCATCCGGAATAGTCACCGGATACGACATAACTCACCCCGAGGCCGGCCAGCAGCAACCAACCCGCGCTGCCTCGTTTCAGTTGACGCTTCGCGAGGTACTGCTCTGCTTCCGTTGGATCATGATGCCGGTCCGAAGGGCTCTGACTCTTGTTGTTCACTGGTACGACTCTTTCTTGTAGTCGGCTGGCTTGCGTGCTTTCATGGCCTGTCCGTTGTTCGTGAATTGCGTAAGGGTTGTAGTCCGTTTTCAGCTTTTTGGAAGCTACGTCGGTCAGGACATGGGCAGTTCCGCACGAGCTTGCCGCAACGTTTCTGTGATTGTCTCCGCGACTGCAACGGCGTTGGGGCCGTCGGAATGAAAAAGAAGTGCCTCGATCCCGGCGATGTGTGTCGCGGTGCCGTCGTTGCGAACGATTTCGCTTCGCGTGCAAATCGAGTGCGTCTGGGCTCGGGTGTACTCGATATCTGTAGCGCGCTTGCGCCCACGCTCCAACATAATCGACCCATCTGCGTTGTACTTCATATCCACGAGAGCCATCGGAACAATGTGGTGGCCTAGTTGCGCAAGTTCTTCGGCGTAGACAGCACCTTCCGTGGGAGCTGGCCATGGAACATCGACCCCCGGAGCAACGGCATGAATAGCTCGTGCGGCTGCTAGCGCGATCGAGTCGTCACTGGAAAGGTAGGCATACATCGCCCCGTGAGGAAAGACGTGATTCAGCGTCAATTCTTTGGCGCGTAGAAAGCCTTGCAATGCGCCGATTTGGTAGACCAGCAGAGCGCCGATCTCGTCGGCATCGAGCAGCATCGCTTTGCGCCCGAAGCTCATCATGTCCGGAAATCCCGGGTGGGCTCCGATCTTGACCCCCGCCGCCGCTGCCATGTCGATGGTACGGCTCATGATCACTGGATCGCCTGCGTGACCGCCACACGCGATGTTGGCCATTGTTATGTGCTTCATGAGTGCAGCATCTGAGCCGAACTCCCAAATTCCGAAACCTTCGCCGATATCGCAAACGACGTCCGGGGACTTGAACATGGGCGTAAACCTCTGTCTGTGTCGATGGTGCCTGTGCTGACGTCTTATCGGTGGCCACACGTACGTGGTCGGGCGCTCCTGCGCGCCGCGCAGTATGAGAAGTCGAATATGCTCTTCGCTGATTCGAGGTCGTCCGCGACTGGGCAGGGTGTGAACGACGGCGCACCGGGACTGCTAGGACTCGCCGATTACCTAGCTGCGAGTGTGGTTTTCGGTGTAACGCGGTGCTTTTGTCCGCACCGTTGAACTGCAGTGAGTATGACCAGGACACGCTAACCCTGTCCGGCACGCTGTGCAAGCAGTGACAAAGCGCGTAGCGGTCGCACGCTGTGTGTCTCCCGATGCCGGCGTGGGGGCGTTTCGACACTCCAGCTGTCGCTGCAGTGCAACCGTTATTGGGTCCGCACCAGACTATGGTCGCTAGATCGCCGTCGCATCGCCGCAGGTCGAGTAGTTCGTAGCCAACCAATTGATCGCATTTAGCTCGTAACGGTTGTGAACGGTCGTGGTGAGAGCTACGCTGTGATCGGTGTCACCGGGCGAGTAGACAACCCGACGACAATCGACGCTGACCAACGACCACTGAGTGGAGACCGACATGTGCATGGCGTGCGACATGACTGATAGTGCTGCTGACCCGGACGAGAACACCGACGTCCAACCCTTCTCGAACACAGGCGAATCCATCTACGACGGAACGGGCAAGAGCAGTCCGCAGTGGTGGCCATCTCGCTACGGTGCCGACGACGAATTGGGCACCGGAAACGAGCTGACCCCGGAACGCACCCTCGCTGCTCTTCAGCTGGTGAAAGAGGGGCGCATCCTCGAACTCGCACGTGTACTCGACTTCCGGTCCCCAACCTGGTCCCCCCCGGGTAAAGAGGGTGCCCGTTGGTATCGCCAGGTCGTAGCGGCTCACGGTCAGATGGACTCGATGACGTTGGGCCCGAAAAACGACTTCAACTACATGGAAGAACATGTGTCGCAGATTTACCACATCGGCACACATATGGACGGCTTCGGGCATATCGGCATAGGCGGTCGCTACTACAACGGCGTTCACTACAAAGACTTCTACGCTCCCGCTGGTCTGAACAAATTCGGTATTCACAACGTCAAGCCGTGGGTGACCCGCGGTGTGCTGCTCAACATTGCGGCAGTCGAAGGTGTCGAAATGTTGACCGAAGGCTTCAACATCACGCCTGAGCATCTCGAGCGGGCCTGTGAGCTGCAGAACGTCGAGGTAGGCCATGGAGACGCGGTCATCCTACATACGGGCTACGGCGCACTCTGGATGGTCGACAACGATCGATACAACAACAACGAACCTGGGATCGGTTGGGACGGCGCGCATTGGCTCACCGACCGCCGCGTCAGTCTGGTCGGTACCGATACGTGGGCGGTGGAGGTCCTGCCGAGTGAGGTGGACGGGGCGCCATTCCTCGTCCATCAACACATGCTGGCCGAGACCGGTACGCACCTGGTCGAGAACATGAAGACGGAGGAGTTGGTGGAGACGGGCCGATCGGAATTCTTGTTCATCATGTCCCCGGTGAAGACTCGTGGATCGACCTCCTCGATGGTCAATCCACTCGTTGTGCTCTGACCGAAGACAATATTGCGACCCGGCATGCAAGTCTGCAGTGTGCCGGGTCGCAGTGCAATGAGCCCCCAGCCCCCCAGCCGCCAAGCTCCCCAGCCGCCAAGCTCCCCGGCCGGCGTTGTCACGCTCGCTGCGAACGTTCGTTACTGCGAAGTTTCCGTTGTTAATGGTTGGTTTCGAACAGACCGATAACGTGGATTGGTTGGAGCGACCGGGATATGGTCGAAGCCGACAGCCGAGGCGGCCGGTGGGCTTTCCGGGTGTCGGCGCTGCAGAACTCCGCTTTGAACACAGTGTGCCGGCGAGCCCTCGCTGCACCGTCGCGTATGGACGCAGTCGCACCCCAAGAACCTTCAGAGGAGTCAACGCAATGTCAGACGAGTCCAGATCCGGCACGGATCGTCATCACGCGGCCGAAGACACCGTAGTGAAACGGTTTTCGGTCGTAACTGCCGAGGTTGATCACCAAGTTGGTCGTTCTGCGCGTTTCTCGAGAGGGTGATCTGCCATGTTGCGACGTGAAACGTTCATGGAGACCCGCTACACGCCAGGCGGAGACGAGTTCATTCTCGTCGAGTTCGACGAAAGCATGAGTCTCGAGGTCAATCTACTGGTGCAGCGAGTGGTGACCAGCGTAGAGGCGGGGGCAGTCGCTGGGGTAATCGATGTGTGTCCCGCCAACGTGTCATATCTTGTGCGTTACGATCCCGACGTCGTCGATTTCGACAATCTGGTGTCAACACTCAAAGAGTTCGAGTCCGCTTCGTTGACCCAGAGATGGCAACCTTTTCGCACGCGCGTTATCGACATGCCGATCTTGTTCAACGATCCGTGGACTTACGAAGTGCAGATGAAGTTCAGAGATCGAGTCCAGGACCCCGAGGTCACCGATATCGAGTACTTGACTCGCATCAACGGTTTGCCGACGGTGGACTCCTTCATCAGCGCTATCACGGCGGCACCGCACATGGCGACGTTGACGGGGTTCAGTCTCGGCGTGGTGTGGTCCTATCAACTCGTTCCGCGGGCACAGCAGCTGCAGGGGCCGAAGTACCTGCAGCCGCGCACCGAAACGCCCGCTCGCGCGTTTGCACTCGGCGGTGCATTCACAGCGGTGTACCCGAGCGAAAGTCCAGGCGGGTACCCGATGCTCGGTCGCGCGGCGGCACCGGCATACGACCCGGCCCAGCGTCTACCGGATTTCGAAGAGAAGCCCGAGCTCGTCGGAATCGGAGACATCTGCAACTACCGTTCCGTCGATCGAGACGAATACGATTCGATCCAGAAGGCAGTTTCCGCGGGTACATACCGTTTCGCCATCGCGGATGTCGAATTCGACCCACAGGCCCTCATCGAGGACCCTTCGGGATACTGCTCCAGTCTCACGGAGGCACTGTACTCATGATCGAAGTAATCCAGCCTGGCATCATGACCACCGTGCAGGACCTGGGCCGGCCAGGACACTACCTTCGCGGCATTCCACCGTCTGGCGCGCTCGATCTGGTGTCACACCGGCTCGCGAACGCATTGGTGCGTAACCACGAAGACGCCGCGACCTTGGAATTCACCTTCACTGGCCCGACGTTGAGGTTCTCTTCCTCGGTCGACTTCGCAGTCACCGGTGGTGGCGTGCCGATCATGCTGAACGGCGAGGAAATCGAGCCCTGGCAATCACATCGGGCCGACGCCGACGATGTCCTGTCGTTCGGGTTCTTGCAGAGCGGAGTCCGGGGCTACATCGGCTTCTCCGGTGGGCTCGCAGTACCTCACTACCTCGGTTCGGCTTCGACGCTCGTCAACGCGGGACTCGGGGGCATCGACGGTCGCAAGCTCGTTGCAGGTGACGTACTCCGGGTCGATCGGCCGACGGCGCCATCCGTTCGAGCAGTTCTCGACAGCAGGTTTCAGCCACCGTTCTTCTCGCGCGATGTCGAGCTTCGTTACATCCCTGGTCTTTTCGACTACAGGCTGACACCGGACGGACGTCGCGACTTCAGCGAGCGCGTATGGACCGTGACACCCAGTGCCGATCGCACGGGCGTGCGTCTCTCCACCGCGAACCGGACACCTTTGGAATTCGTCTCCCGTTCGACGCCCTTCGGCACCGGCGACAATCCCTCCAATGTCGTCGACACGGGATATCCGCTCGGTGCGATTCAGCTCCCGGCGGGAATCGAGCCCATCGTCTTGTCGCGCGACGCTGTCACTGCCGGCGGATACTGCACTGCCGGTGCCGTTATATCTGCAGATCTCGATCGTCTCGGCCAAGCCGTCACACATAGCCAAGTCCAGTTTGTGCCCGTATCGATAGAAGATGCTGCCATTGCGCGAAACGAGCGCCGTGAATTCATAGCTCGCGCCATCGATTCATTGTCCTGATTTCTTACAGCGTTGCGAAAGCAACAGGAAAGGCTTCTCATGGCTGATCATCTCATCAAGACACCTATTCCCGGTGTTTTCTATGGGCGCCCATCACCGGAGGCCCCGGCATATGTGGAACCAGGCGCGACCGTGAAGGTCGGGGACACCGTTGGTCTCGTCGAGCTGATGAAGAGTTTTCACCCCGTGACCAGCGATGTCGACGGGGTAGTCGAGGCCGTCCTCGTGGAAGACAATGCCGAAGTATCACCAGGCCAGGACATCGTCAGCGTTGTAGTTTGACGCTGTTCGTCTCTCCTCCATCAACTTTCCCACTCGTAAGGCTCTGACATGAAGAAGCTGTTCATCGCAAACCGCGGTGAAATTGCGTTGCGCATAATTCGTACCGCTCGTGAGCTCGGAATCGAAACCGTACTCGCGGTCAGTGAGGCGGACAAGGAAAGCACACCGGCCAGGATGAGCGACAGCGTCGCCGAGGTCGGCCCCTCGTCCGCCACCAAAAGCTACCTGTCACGTGAGTCGATGCTCGATGCTGTATTGCGTTCGGGCGCCGATGCGGTACACCCCGGCTATGGGTTCCTGTCGGAGGACGCGCGGTTTGCACAAGCCGTGGTCGATGCGGGGCTGACCTGGGTTGGCCCTTCGCCGGAGTCGATCCGGCTGATGGGTGACAAAGCCGCTGCGCGTGAGGCTGCTCGTGCGGCCGGCGTTCCGGTAATGAATGGGAGCGACGGTGTTGTCGAGACAATCGATGACCTCGAGGCTGCCGCAGACCGAGTTGGCTTTCCCCTTCTGATCAAAGCAGCCGCCGGGGGCGGTGGCCGCGGGATCCGCATTGTTCGCACTGCCGACGCTCTCGAGCACGAATACACCGTGGCGTCCGCCGAGGCAGCCTCTGCGTTCGGCGACGGCAGCGTGTACTTGGAACGCTATATCACGCGTGCCCGGCACGTCGAAGTGCAGATCCTCGGAGATGGCAAAAGGGCAATTCACCTTTTCGACCGAGATTGCTCGATGCAACGACGGCAGCAGAAGGTTGTCGAAGAGGCACCTGCCGCGAACGTACCGGACGATGTCCGCGAACAAATGTTCAAGGCTTCGGTTCGCTTGGCGCAGGCTTGCGGTTACAAAGGTGCGGGGACCGTGGAATTCCTGTACGACGTTGATCAGCGCGCAGTCTTCTTCATCGAGATGAACACGCGACTACAGGTCGAGCACCCGGTCACCGAAATGATCACCGGTATCGATCTCGTGCGCGAACAGTTGCGCATTGCCGACGGAAACGAGCTGCAACTCAGTCAGAACGATATTGTCGCTCGCGGCCATGCCATCGAGGTCAGACTGTGCGCAGAGGATTCCGAACGGAACTTTATGCCTTCACCAGGCTTGATCCAGTCTGTCATGTGGCCGGCAGGACCTGGTGTACGCATAGACAGCGGAGTGGCCGCCGGATCGACGGTCTCACCGTATTACGACTCCATGCTGGCAAAATTGATCGTATGGAACTCGGATCGTAGTTCGGCGATCAGCCGCCTGCAGCGGGCATTGAACGAGCTCGAAATCGCTGGGCTTGCGACTACGCAGAAATTCCTCAGCTCGCTGATCAGTAGCTTGGATTTCTACGAGTTCTCGCATCACACGAAATTTATCGAAGAGTCATTCTTCGCTGAGTAGAGG
>NZ_JBAWFH010000345.1:0-9649 GCF_049591685.1 Rhodococcus sp. (in: high G+C Gram-positive bacteria)
GGCTACCGCGGTGCAGTGTTGGGCTATTCGATGCAGGTTCGATCGGTGGGAATCGACGCCGAGCCGCACGGCCCACTGCCCGACGGTGTGCTCGACGCCGTGAGCGTGGCCGCGGAACGAGATTGGCTGACGACGGTGGACAGCGCCGAGATGCATTGGGACAGGCTGCTGTTCTGCGCCAAGGAAGCGACGTACAAGGCGTGGGAACCGCTGACCGGTCGTTGGCTCGGGTTCGAAGATGCCCACATCACGTTCGAGAAGACCAGTACGGGTGACGTGCACTCCGGCACCTTCCACTCCGAACTTCTCGTCCCGGGCAACACCCTCGACGGACCACCGTTGACCTCGTTCGACGGACGCTGGCTGGTGGAGGAGGGTTTGATCGTCACCGCAATCGCGGTCAGCTGACACCGAAGCCATGCGGGCATCCGTTCGCGATGTCCGTGGGGCACAATGACCTCTCGTGTCTGCACGTGGAAAGCTGTCCTCGGGTCTCGTCGGCGCCGGCCTGTTGATCGTCGACAAGGACGCCGGGGTGACGAGCCACGATGTGGTCGCCTCGTGTCGGAAGCTGTTGAAGACGCGCAAGGTCGGCCACGCGGGAACACTCGATCCGATGGCCACCGGCGTCCTCGTTCTCGGTATCGAACGCGCCACCAAGATGCTGGGTTTGCTTGCACTCACCACCAAGGCTTACACGGCGACCATCCGCCTCGGTCGCAGCACCACCACCGACGACGCCGAGGGCGAGACGATCGCCGACGTGTCCGCGTCCGGTGTTCGCGACGAAGACATCGCGGAACAGGTTGCCCTGCTGACCGGTGACATCGAACAGGTGCCGTCGAGTGTCAGCGCGATCAAGGTGGACGGTCAGCGCGCACACAAGCTCGTTCGAGCGGGGGAGGAGTTCACGATCCCGCCGAGGCGGGTGCACGTCTCACGCTTCGAGGTCATCGCTCGACGCGACATCACGGCCCCCCGTGAGGCCGATATGAACGAAGGCGACTTCGTCGACGTTGACGTCGAGGTCGACTGCTCGTCGGGCACGTACGTTCGAGCCCTGGCTCGCGATCTCGGTGCAGCGCTGGGCGTGGGTGGCCATCTCACCGTGCTGCGTCGCACGCGCGTCGGCCCCTTCACCCTGGGGCATGCGCGCACCCTCGACCGGCTCGCAGACAACCCGGCGGTGAGTATGGATATCGACGAGGCTGCGCGAACGGCGTTCGCGCACAGGCAGGTCGACGCGGACGAGGCGGAGGCGATCAGTCAGGGTCGATGGCTCGATCCGATCGGTCTTCCCGGGGTCTACGCGGCACTCGACCCCAGCGGGCACACCATCGCGTTGCTGCAGGAGAAGGGTAAGAGGGCGAGTTCGGTCATGGTGGTACGGCCTGCGACCCTGCGCGGTCTGTGACTCCCGCCGCGGCTCAGGACGGAATCATCCAGATCGCTTCTGCTGCACGCTGACCCAGGTCGAGGGTGGGATCGCTGTGCCCGAGGCGAATGGCGACGGTGCCGGCGTAGTCGCGCCGTTCGACGACGGTGATCGTGAGATCGAGGGTGATGCCCACCGAGTCGAAGTAGCGCAACATCGCGGGATCCGAGTCGGAAATACGCGCGACTCGTCCGTGCTGCCCGTCAACGTACTCGCTCAGCCGGGTGGCCTCGGGCGAGGTGATTGCACCGTCGACCGAGGGGATCGGGTCGCCGTGCGGATCACGTTGCGGGAAGCCCAGTTTCGCATCTATTCTCGCCACCATCAGATCCGATACCGCGTGCTCGAGGATCTCGGCTTCGTCGTGCACCTCGTCCCACCCGTAGCCGAGTTCGCGCACGAGGTAGGTCTCGATCAGGCGGTGGCGACGAACCATGACCATGGCAGCGGCGCGGCCGCGTTCGGTCAAAGAGATGGCCCCGTAGCGGGCGTGATCGACCATGCCTTGATCGGCGAGCTTTCGGATGGCCTCGGACACAGTGGACGCCGACACCCCGATGCGCTCGGACAACATCTTGGTGCTGACTGCGTCCTCGCTCCACTCGCTGGCGGTCCAGATGACTTTCAGGTAGTCCTGCGCGACAGCCGACAGTTGCACGTCGTCGGCCGCCACAGGCACGTCTGTTCGTTCGACCACGGGGAGAGCTTAGGCAATCCAACGGGAAATGACACCTCCCGTGGCCGGTCAGGCGACGACGACGTCTCGACGGCGCAGTCTGCGGGTGACGATGCCCTGGTTGGGACTGAACAGGTACGCGAGGGTGAACACCAGGCCCTGCGCCAGGACGACGCTTCCTCCGGAAGACACGTCCAGGTAGAAGCTGACGTAGATGCCGACGATCGCGCAGCCGACGCCGATGGCAGGCGCCAGCACCAGCATGCGTCCGAAACGATGGGTGAGCAGGTATGCGGTCGCGCCCGGGGTAATGAGCATCGCCACTACGAGGATGACGCCGACCGCCTGCAGTGCGACGACGGTGGTGAGAGCCAGGAGCGTCAGCATCAGTCCGGAGAGGATGGTGGGTGAGATACCGACTGCACGCGCCTGCGTGCGGTCGAAGGCGAACAACGTGAAATCTCGTCGCTTGGCGACCATGACCACCAGGGCGACGCCGCCGAGCCCGAAAACCTGCCACATGTCGCCCTGCGAGACGCCCAGCAGATTTCCGAACAGGATGTGGCCCAGGTCGATTTGACTCGGGAATTTCGAGATCAGCACGACGCCGAACGCGAACAGTGTCGTGAACACAACTCCGATGGCAGCGTCCTCCTTGACCGGCGTCGTGTTGCGCACGACGCCGATTGCACCGACGGCGATGAGGGCGAACAGCAGGGCGCCGATGGCGAACGGAGCGCCGAGCAGGTACGACAGTGCGACTCCGGGGAGAACGGCGTGGGAGACGGCATCACCCATCAGCGACCACCCGATGAGGACGAGCCAGCAGCTGAGCACCGCGCACACGACCGATGCAACGACGGTGACCAACAGTGCGCGTTGGATAAAGGTGTATTGCAGGGGTTCGACCAGAAAATCGACCACGAACACGGTTCAACTCGCTTCCGGGGTGCGTGCGCGCAGGGGGTCGAGACCGAACGCCAGCGCGAGGTTCTCGGGTCGTAACACCTCGTCCGGTGTTCCGTGCATCAGGACGCGTTGCTGCAGCAGGATCGCCTCGTCGCAGAGTTCGGGGAGCGCATGCAGGTCGTGAGTAGACACGAGGACCGACGCACCGGCTGCCGTGAGTTCGCGTAGAAGCCGCGTGATGGTGGCCTCGGTGCGCTTGTCGACTCCGGCGAACGGCTCGTCGAGCAACAGCAGCGACGCCTCCTGCGCTATTGCTCGCGCGACGAACGCCCTCTTGCGTTGGCCGCCCGACAATTGACCGATCTGCCGGTCGGCGAGATCGGTCAGGTCCACCCGGTCGAGGGCGGCCGTGACGGCATCGCGGTCGCGAGCGCGGGGCGTGCGCATCCAGTTCTGCTTCCCGTAGCGGCCCATCATCACCACCTCGCGCACGCTGACCGGGAACGTCCAGTCGACGGATTCGCTCTGGGGGACGTAACTGACCAAGCCGTCGCGACGCGCTTTGGCCGGTGGTCCGCCGAAGATCGAGATCGATCCGGCGTCCGGTCGTACGACGCCCATGACGGCCTTGAAGAGTGTCGATTTCCCGGAGCCGTTCATCCCGACGAGGCCGCACACCCGGCCCGGCGCCAGTGTGAGACTCGCGTCGACCAGCGCCGTGACGTCGCGATACCGCACGCCGACGCCTGTCACCTCGAGAGCGGGTGGCGCTGTGGTCATCGTCGGTCTCCCCGTAGTGCGTCGGTGATGATGCGGACGTCGTAGGTCAGCAGATCCAGGTAGGTGGGCACAGGGCCGTCGGTGCCCGAGAGCGAGTCGACGTACAGGTTGCCTCCGAAGCGTGCACCGGTGTCCTCGGCGACCTGCCGCTGCGCCTTGTCCGAGACCGTCGATTCGCAGAAGACGGCCGGAACCTTGTTGTCGATGACGAAGTCGATCGCTGCGACCACCTGTTTGGGTGTGCCCTCCTGCTCGGCGTTGACCGGCCAGAGGTACGCCTCCTGCAGGTCGAAATCCCGGGCGAGGTAGCTGAATGCCCCTTCGCACGTCACCAGGGCGCGTTGCGCAGAGGGCAGGCCGCCCAGGCTGGCGCGTAGTTCGTCCCCGACAGCGCGCAGTCGAGACTTGTACGACTCGGCGTTGGCGCGGTAGTCGGCCGCGTGACCCGGGTCCAGGCGGACGAACGCCGCCGCGATGTTGTCGATGTAGGTCTGCGCGACTACGGGGGACATCCACGCATGCGGATTCGCGCGACCCGCGTAGGCGTCGTCGCGTACGAACACCGGGTCGACTCCGTCGCTGACGACCGCGTGGGGTGCAGGGACCCGTTCGACGAACTTTTCGAACCAGGCTTCCAGGCCGAGACCGTTGTCGAGAATGAGTTCGGCCTGCTCTGCGCCTCGGAGGTCGCCGGGGGTGGGCTCGTAGCCGTGGATCTCCGCGCCTGCCTTGGTGATGGACTCCACGCGTAGATGATCTCCGGCCACATTACGAGCCATGTCTGCCAGAACGGTGAAGGTGGTGAGCACGAGCGGTCGGCCGTCGTCGACGACGGTTACCATCTCGTCCTCCCCGACGGTGTGTGCGCAGCCGGCCGCGGTGAGGACGACCACCAGCGCCACCGCGAACAAGCGAAGAAATAAGTTCGGCACACCGAAATCTTGGCAGAGTGTTCGCGGGTTTGTCCACAGGTGTTCGCCGTGACACGCCGGTCCGGAAGTGACCACGCGAACCGCGGGCCGTAGTCTTTCCCTCGTGCAGAGATGGCGAGGTCTCGACGATGTACCTGCCGACTGGGGTCGTTGTGTTCTCACGATCGGCGTATTCGATGGCGTGCACCGCGGTCACGCGCAGCTCATATCCCGCGCGGTGACAGCGGCCGCGAAGCGCGGCGTACCCAGCGTGCTGATGACGTTCGATCCACACCCCATGGAGGTCGTCCGTCCGGGGTCGCATCCGGCCCAGCTCACCACGCTGACTCGTCGCGCGGAGCTGGCAGAAGAGTTGGGTATCGACGTCTTCTGTGTCATGCCGTTCACGCCGGAGCTGATGAAGCTGACCGCCGAGCGATACGTCCACGAAATCCTCGTCGAGCGGCTGCACGCAGCCGAGGTCGTCGTGGGAGAGAACTTCACCTTCGGCAAGAAGGCGCTCGGCAACGTCGGGATGCTGCGCAAGATCGGTGAGCGATCGGGATTCGCCGTCGACGGAGTCAATCTGCTCGCAGAGCATGCGGTGACCTTCTCCTCCACCTACATCCGCTCGTGCGTCGACGCAGGTGACGTCACCGCAGCTGCCGCAGCTCTCGGCCGACCACACCGTGTCGAGGGCGTCGTCGTGCACGGCGACGGTCGCGGGCGCCAACTCGGCTACCCGACGGCCAATGTCGCCCCGCCCATGTATTCGGCGATACCCGCCGACGGTGTCTATGCCGCGTGGTTCACGGTGCTGGGCCCCGGTCCCATCATGGGAACCGTCACCCCCGGTGAGCGTCACCGCGCCGCGGTGTCGGTGGGAACGAATCCGACGTTCTCGGGCCGTACGCGCACCGTCGAGGCCTTCGTTCTCGACAGCGACGGCGACCTCTACGGTCAGCATGTGGCGGTGGACTTCGTCGAACGCCTGCGCGGCATGGAGAAATTCGAATCCATCGACGCTTTGATCGAACAGATGGGCCGGGACTCCGAGCAAGCACGCGAGGTGCTTGCCGACCTGACCGACTGATAGGCTGCATCCTCGGTGCACGCTGCGGTCCGTGGCGGCTGCACCCGGTTCATGTTCCCGCACCGCGAGAACGCGAGCTTCCATTCACGCGGACGTCAGTGATCAGGAGTTGTACCAGTGGCATTGACCACCGAAGAGAAGAAGGCCGTACTCGGCGAGTACGGCCTGCACCCGACCGACACCGGCTCGCCCGAGGCGCAGGTCGCGATGCTCACCAAGCGCATCGTCGATCTCACCGAGCACCTCAAGAAGCACAAGCACGACCACCACTCCCGCCGCGGCCTCCTGCTGCTGGTCGGACGTCGTCGTCGCCTGCTGAAGTACATCGCCAAGGTGGATGTCACCCGGTACCGTTCGCTCATCGAGCGTCTGGGACTGCGTCGCTAGATCGGGCGCCGACGCGCCCATGCTCTGGGCGGTCATCGAAATAGTGCAGTAGCCAACGAGGCAGTGCTTAGACTGTTCCTCGTTGGCTATCTGTGTTG
The DNA here is from genome assembly GCF_049591685.1 of Rhodococcus sp. (in: high G+C Gram-positive bacteria). Classification (GTDB taxonomy): domain Bacteria; phylum Actinomycetota; class Actinomycetes; order Mycobacteriales; family Mycobacteriaceae; genus Rhodococcoides. Next base: position 6,290 of record NZ_JBAWFH010000345.1, read on the forward strand.
GAGCGCCAGCAAGACAAGCGGACACATGGGTGTCCGCACATCGCCGTGCACGCCCGACACGCGAAGTGGAGTCGGTCCTCGGTAGTGGCCTGGAGCGGACGCATTCTCGTCCGCCGGGCTTCGATCGATGGCCGCCCCTACTCGAACACCCGCAGCCCGGGCCGCCACATCGGCGGCCGGCGGCACGCGGGTCGTCGGTGCGGTACGGCAAAGACGAGAGGACGAGAAGAAGAGAATGACGGAAACCACAACTGTAGAGGCCGAAGAGGGCGTCTACGAAGCAACTGCCGTGATCGACAACGGTACGTTCGGCAAGCGCAGCATCCGCTTCGAGACCGGACGTCTCGCGCAGCAGGCCGCAGGCGCAGTCGCCGCGTACCTCGACGAAGACACCATGCTGCTGTCGGCAACGACCGCAGGCAAGCACCCCCGCGAAGGATTCGACTTCTTCCCGCTGACGGTCGATGTCGAAGAGCGTATGTACGCAGCCGGACGTATTCCCGGATCGTTCTTCCGCCGCGAAGGACGCCCGTCCACCGACGCGATTCTGACCTGCCGGCTCATCGACCGGCCGTTGCGTCCGACGTTCGTCGACGGACTCCGCAACGAGATCCAGGTCGTCATCACGGTTCTGAGCCTCAACCCGGCCGACCTGTACGACGTCGTCGCCATCAACGCCGCCTCGGCGTCCACGCAGATCGCCGGCCTGCCCTTCGCCGGACCGATCGGTGGCGTTCGCGTTGCTCTGATCGACAAGCAGTGGGTCGCGTTCCCGACCAACGAGCAGCTGGAAGCGGCCGTGTTCAACATGGTCGTCGCCGGCCGCATCGTGTCGGGCACGGGCGCGGATGCCGACGTGGCCATCATGATGGTCGAAGCAGAAGCAACCGAGAACGTCATCGAGCTCATCGAAGGTGGCGCAACGGCCCCCAACGAGGCAGTCGTCGCCGAAGGCATCGAAGCATCGAAGCCGTTCATCGCCGCACTGTGCACCGCACAGCAGGAGCTGGCCTCCAAGGCCGCCAAGCCCACCGGCGACTACCCGGTCTTCCCGGCGTACCAGTCGGATGTTTTCGAAGCCGTCGAGAGCGCAGCGAAGATTCCGCTCAACGACGCGCTGACGATCGCAGGCAAGGCCGAGCGCGAGAGCAAACTCGACGAGGTCAAGGCCCAGGTCCTGGAGCAGGTCGCAGACCGGTTCGCCGGGCGCGAGAAGGAGATCGGCGCAGCATTCCGCGCCCTCACCAAGAAGTCTGTGCGCCAGCGCATCCTGACGGACCACTTCCGTATCGACGGCCGCGGAGTCACCGACATCCGCTCGCTGTCCGCCGAGGTTGCCATCATCCCGCGCACCCACGGCAGCGCACTGTTCGAACGCGGCGAGACGCAGATCCTCGGCGTCACCACGCTGGACATGGTCAAGATGGCGCAGCAGGTCGACTCACTCGGACCTGAGACTTCCAAGCGCTACATGCACCATTACAACTTCCCGCCGTACTCCACCGGCGAGACAGGCCGTGTCGGTTCGCCGAAGCGTCGTGAAATCGGCCACGGTGCGCTAGCCGAGCGTGCGTTGCTGCCGGTTCTGCCGAGCCAGGCGGAATTCCCGTACGCGATTCGTCAGGTCTCCGAGGCGCTCAGCTCCAACGGATCCACCTCCATGGGCTCGGTCTGTGCTTCGACGCTGTCGCTGCTCAACGCCGGTGTGCCGCTGCGTGCTCCGGTTGCCGGTATCGCCATGGGTCTGGTCTCCGACGAGGTCGACGGCGAAATCCGCTACGTCGCACTGACGGACATCCTGGGCGCAGAAGATGCGTTCGGCGACATGGACTTCAAGGTCGCGGGTACCAAGGACTTCGTCACGGCACTGCAGCTGGACACTAAGCTCGACGGAATCCCGTCCAAGGTTCTCGCCGGCGCGCTGTCGCAGGCCAAGGACGCTCGTACGACGATCCTCGAGGTCATGGCCGAGGCCATCGACGCTCCGGACGAGATGAGCCCCTACGCACCGCGCGTCACCGCGATCAAGGTGCCCGTCGACAAGATCGGTGAGGTCATCGGGCCCAAGGGCAAGATGATCAACTCGATCACCGAGCAGACCGGTGCCAACATCTCGATCGAAGATGACGGCACCGTCTACGTCGGTGCAGCGGACGGTCCGTCCGCACAGGCCGCGATCGACATGATCAACGCCATCGCCAACCCGCAGCTGCCCAAGGTGGGCGAGCGTTTCCTCGGCACTGTCGTCAAGACGACGGCGTTCGGAGCATTCGTCTCGCTTCTCCCCGGTCGCGACGGCTTGGTCCACATCTCCAAGCTCGGTGGCGGCAAGCGCATCAACAAGGTCGAAGACGTCGTCGCCGTCGGATCCAAGTTGCGCGTCGAGATCGCCGACATCGACAACCGCGGCAAGATCAGTCTCGTCCCGGTCGAGGACGACAACGCGGCTCCCGCAGCCGATGCGGCCACCGAAGCACCTGCCGAGGCAACCGCTGAGTAAGAGCAACCCGGGCAGAACGGTACGTCCGCTTCGGGCGTACCGTTCTGCCGTTTCGGAATCCGACAAGCCCGTGGTGGGTGTCCAACGCACCACGCTGCCCGGTGGTCTTCGAGTCGTCACCGAGTTCGTACCCGGCGTTCGTTCTGCGTCCGTCGGTGTCTGGGTCGGTGTGGGGTCGCGCGACGAGCAGCCCAGCGTTGCGGGGGCCGCGCACTTTCTCGAGCATCTGCTCTTCAAATCCACGCCGACGCGCACTGCACTCGATATTGCGCAGGCCATGGACGGTGTCGGAGGCGAGCTCAACGCCTTCACCTCCAAGGAGAGCACGTGCTTCTACGCACACGTGCTGGACGACGACGTTGCCCTGGCTGTCGACCTGGTGTCCGACGTCGTGCTTCGCGGACGCTGTCGCACCGCCGACGTCGATGTCGAACGGCAGGTCGTGCTCGAAGAGATCTCGATGCGGGACGACGATCCCGAGGACCTTCTGGGCGATCTGTTCCTCGAAGCCATGTTCGGCGATCACCCCGTCGGACGTCCCATCATCGGCACCGTGGAATCGATCGAGTCGATGACGCGTGCGCAGTTGCGTTCGTTCCACGTCCGTCGGTACACGCCCGATCGCATGGTTGTAGCGGTGGCCGGCAACGTCGACCACCGTCGCATCGTCTCGCTCGTCAAAAGAGCCTTCGGCGGCCACCTCGTGAAGGGCGTGCACTCGGCTGCGCGCCGCGAGGGCGCGGTGCGGTTCCGGCATCGACCGGGCCTCGAGTTCGTGCGCCGCGACAGCGAGCAGGCGCATCTGTCCCTCGGCGTCCGCGCGTTCGGTCGCCACGAGGGTCACCGATGGGCGCTGTCGA
>NZ_JBAWFH010000346.1:0-1582 GCF_049591685.1 Rhodococcus sp. (in: high G+C Gram-positive bacteria)
TGTGGTGGGCACCGCTCTCGTGTCTGCGTATTTACGGCCGGCGACTGTTCGCCGGGTGTTCTTCCGAACCTGGCTACGCCGAGTGATTTTTTGCTCGCCTACGCCGTCCGAAGTGCCGGCGACGGCGCAGTGCGGTCACTCCTGGTCGAACCGCCGTCGGAATCGATCCTCCATGCGGGAAGTGAACCCTCCGCCCTTACGGCCGGGCTTCGACTTCGGACCCGAGGGCCTGGGACCCGAGGGACCCGAGGGACCCGTCGCACCGGGACCCGAGCTGTCGCCCGCCGGCGCCTCGTCTTGCGACGCCGCTGCGCCCTTACGAGATCCACCGAGCAGAAACAGAACGCCGGCCCCGAACATGAAGGCGAAACCGACGAGGCTGATGACCGGGAAGCCACCGGGCTTGAACGGCAGCGCCAGCCCGGCAACGAGTAGAACAAGCCCCAAGACGAACAAGGCGGCCGCTTGAAAGCGACGCTTGCTCGATGCCGTACGCATACGGCCGCTTCTCACGTGAGACGCGAACTTGGGATCCTCGGCGTAGAGAGCGCTCTCGATTTGATCGAGCATGCGCTGCTCGTGCTCGGAGAGTGGCACGGTACCTCCCCCTGCACAGATATTGAAAGTCATTTCGGGGTGCGAAACGACGGGAAGCTGACCTTGGCGGCTACCTGGCGTCAATAATACGAGCAGATTCGACTGCTTACCACCTACTCGGTCCAAGTGTTCCTGAGAATCTGCGAAGTTTCCCAGCACAGGGGCTCGATGCCGCCTCAAAGTAGGGGGTCCTCAACACGGTGGGAAACGCTCGACCGCACCGGCACGTGCACACTCTCGTCTCACGCAGACATCGACCGCGGCCGTAGCGCGACCCTGTCGAGGCGCGAATCGGCCCCGATGCACTCCTCCACGACGTGAAGGAAACGACCGACCTCACGGTAGAAGTCGTCGGCGGCATCCTCGTCTATCGAACGGGAGGCACCGGCCTGCAGTGCCGCTCTCGTCGCGGAGAACGATCGGAAGTACTCGGCCCAGGGCTCCAGTTCAGGAGCAGCCTTGACGAGAAGCACCCAGGCGCTGCGCGAGCGCGCTCGCGACGTCGAAACCGGGGTGGCTTCGAGGATTGCAGCAGCACCACGCAGTGCAGCCATATAGCAGTCAAGAAATTGATCGGACGCGTTTCTTGCCCCCACCGACCCCGACAGCAGAGCATCGGCGCGCCCGAGAAGAACCCTGGCACGTGGCGACACCGGCGGACGTACATCGGCACGGAGAACTTTTGTGGCCATACTCGAACACCTCCCGTTCGATACGCCGTTCGTGCCCGTGGATCCGACACGCCCGGACTCTGACGACGCTCTAGGGTCGGAACCCGGCGAAGCCTCGCTTCCCTCGAGGGCTTCACCGGATCGCCGACATCGAACACCCGTTCGACATATTCAATATAGCTGCGCACACCGACAAGTAGTCAAGGAAAGGTTGAGAACAGTCGCTACCGACGCGGAAACGACCCCCCACCTGGTCGATCTGTCCGCCCAGGAGCTTCGCCGGAAGCTTCCCGAGGCGTTGGCGATCTATGTGG
>NZ_JBAWFH010000347.1:0-1646 GCF_049591685.1 Rhodococcus sp. (in: high G+C Gram-positive bacteria)
GCACATACGCGTTGTCCGTGGGCGACTGCCACGCTGCAGTCGATCCACTCATGGGACAGGGGGCGAACGCAGCCTCGTACAGCGCTCACATCACGGCCGAGGAAATACTCGACACCATGGTCTACGACGAAGTCTTCTGTGAACGAGTCGCCGCTCGCCGCGAAAACATGGTGCTTGCCGCAACGAGTGTGACCAATACGTATCTGGAATTCCCCGAGCATCTGCGAACCCTGCAACAAGCGAGCATCCGAAGCCAGGAGGTCGCGAACGGAGTGGCTGCGGCCTTCGCCGATCCACGCGCGATGTGGGACATCATCGCCACACCCGAGCGCGTCGACAAATTCATCGCCGTGACGGACGGTTCGTGATCCTCCTTCTACGGACAGCTCACCTGTCCGTCAGTGATCGGCCTCGATGCCACCAGGTCTGGACGCCGCCCAGATCGCATGCACCATTTCGGCCCTGCTGTAGACATTCAACTTTCTGAAGATTCGCTTCAGGTGCTGCTTCACAGTGTTTTCGGTGATAAAGGCTCGCCGTGCGATCTCCTTGGTGGTGAGTCCATCACTGACGAAGAGCGCGATCTCGCGTTCGCGTTTAGACAGGATCGCCAGCATGGGAAGTGCCGAATGAGGGTTCGCTGCTCGTGGATGCACCACCGAAACGACCGCTTCGTGACGACGAAGCGCGACCGAACGAACCGCTACGGGCGACTGATCGACGTTCGTGGAGTTGGCGGTGATCGCGCGGCGCTCGCCTGTGTTTATCAGGGCAGCGCTGTCGGCGATCACCAGCCCTGCCGCATCTATAGCTCGTCGGCCGTCGGGTGCTACGGCGCGGGCGGCGCGGTTCTCATGGACCGCGCGTCCGGCGGTATCGGTTATGACCACAGGATTGTCGATGCAGTCCAGCGCAGCTCCTAATACCTCCGCACGCCAGTGCAATTGCTCGTAGCGCGCCGCCCTTGTCAACGCTGGCCCAAGATGCGAGACCACCATTTCGGCACTACTTCGATCGATGTCGTCGAACGGCGGATCTCCTGGGTAACGCGTGAAGTGAATCGTCCCCCAACAGGTATCACCGACAATCAAGGGGGCTTTGAGCGAATGAAAGTAGCCCGAGTGTCCCAGTATGCGTTGCGCTCGACAGGTAGCCCAGCTCTCTGTCAGCGCCGCGTCGGAACTGGCTACCGGCCTGCCCGCTTTTAATGCCGCAATCAGCACAGGGTCCTCGCGCATATCGACGGTTGCGTACTCGTCGAGCAGCAGGCTGGGGACATCCGCCGCTTGACCGACCAACTGGTTCCTGCCGGGATCCAGGCGATACAGGCCGCGACCACGGGCGAAGATCATCCCGCGGACCGCGCTGACGTACAGGGCGCCCACTTCATCGAGGGTTACCGCCGACTGCAACTCACGGACGAAATCGAGGGTGCGTCCTAATCTCGACAAGGACCTCTCCCTTCACGTTGGCGGCGAGAAAACAACGCGATGCGCCGTTAATGTCGTGACACCCCACAGGGCGTCCAAACTGTGCCGCACCGCAATCACGAAATGATATACCCAAAATCCCGCGGATGCTGAATATTCAGCAACTTGTCGACAAGACCTCCACCGACCGCTATCGACTATCCGTATGGGTGACAT
>NZ_JBAWFH010000348.1:0-2416 GCF_049591685.1 Rhodococcus sp. (in: high G+C Gram-positive bacteria)
TCCTGGACGAACCGACCAACCATCTCGACGTTCGTGCCCAGTTGGAGTTACTGGAGATTCTGCAGAATCTGAAGTCGACAGTGCTGTTGGCCGTGCATGACCTCGATCATGCACTTGCGCACGCCGATACCGTGGCCGTCCTCGACGGAGGGAAGCTCGTCGCGGTCGGTCGACCACGGTCGACGTTGACACCGGATCTGCTTCTGGAGGTTTTCGGAGTCGAAGCACTCGTCGTCGATCATCCGATTACCGGTCTACCACATGTCGCGATGGCCTTGCCCGTCGCGAACCGTCGTCGCTGAGTGCCGCGATCGGATTCGCTTTCCGTTAAAGACCAACGCTAGCAGTGGAATACGGGAGAACAAGAGGTAGCACAGCGCTGATCCTGCCAATGCCGCGCAGATGAGCACGAAATACTCGACAACGGGCGGCGCATCCACTCCGAGCAAGAGCACAGCCCCCCACAACAGGAACACGTTGTGGAAAAGGTAGATCGTCATCGACATATCGGCGAGTCGTTGCACTGCCGCGGAAGAAAATTCTAGGAATTTTCGTGCCGTCGTGAACAGCGTTGCTGCCACCAAGATTCCGACAACCGGAATCAGAAAGTGTTCGGCGATCTCGGCGATGAGTGAGGGCACGGGCGCTAGTGCCGCGAGTACGAAGGACGTCACGATCGCAGATACCACGACCACGGGCGTTGCGCGTGCGAACTGCCGGTACCGGGCCGGGTGGGAGCCGATGAAAACACCGAGAACGAAGCTGGGAAAGTAGACGACCACCAATCGAGCGGGCACGATTCCGAAAGTCAGCGCGCTCGGATCGAAAGAAACAGTGCCGGCCCATGCGATGACGGTGAAACAACCGACCAATATCAACGCGGTCGCGCCGCGGACTGGTCCAGTGAAACCGTGGTTGATCCAGAGTCCGAAGGTGGACGTGACAATTCTTCCGGCGCGGGTTTCGACACACAACAGTAGAACCACGCAGTAGCACAACAGGACGGGCAGAAACCACAGTTGAAAGATCCAATTGGACGGAACAGTCATCGATTCCACCCAGCGGTTCATCACATCACCATCATTCGGGGCGGCTACCGCCGCAGCCAGCAACTGCAATGGACCGAGTAACAGCACGCAGGAAAGGAACGGTAGACCGAGACGAACCACGCGATTGCGCCACCACTCGCTCGACGAATAACGTACGAGACCGCGAGCGGCGAAGACACCGGCAATGACGAAGAACGTCGGCATCCGAAACGTGTGGGTGAATGCCGCGAACCATTCGATCGATGGATCGGTCGACGGGTTCGAGTACCAGGGCCACCCGGAGTAGACGAAGGACGCGTGAAACGGGACTCCGAGAAGCATCAACAATGCGCGCAAAGAGTCCAAATAGTGGTCCCTCACCGACGTCGGAGCCATCTCACTCACAGCTGGCCTTTCCGGAGCAGGGCGCGAAATCGATCACGGGAAATCATAAATCCACCAACCGGAAGTCGATCGGTCCGAACATCAGGCCGACGAAAAGCGATGCTGCGCAGTGGTGGAGTGCAGGAGCCGACAGTACGGTCGCGCCATGCGGTCCGTCAATACCGGTAATTCGAGCCACACATCCGGGAACTTCCTGCGTCTGTCGGACGACAACTCGGTACAAGAACTCGAAAAGTTGCCCCTCCGACCTTCGCCCGCGAGGGTCGCCGGGGCCCGAACAGCATAAGCGCGCGGCGCCCGTGTTGATCGGCATCGACGCAGGAAAGTGATCCAGCACCCCATGAGCGACAATGCCACCGCGAGGTCGATCCGCCGACCTACAGTCAGCATCGTGCTTCCGATTGTCAATGAAGCCGAAAATCTACCTCGCGTCCTGCCCCAGCTGCCGGCTCGGCACGAGCTCATCGTCGTCGACGGCGGTTCCGCCGACGGCTCGGAGGCCATCGTCCGTCGACTTCGGCCCGACGCAGTCTTCATCCAGCAAACACGTTGGGGCAAAGGCAATGCACTCGTGTGTGGGTTCGAGGCGTCGACGGGCGACATCATCGTGATGTTCGACGGTGACGGCTCGGCCAACCCTCGCGAGATCGATCTGTTCGTTTCGGCCTTGACGCTCGGTGCCGATTTCGCCAAAGGCACGCGCTATCAGGCCGGTGGCGGTAGCGAGGACATCACTGCGCTACGCGGACTCGGCAATCGTGCATTGACGTTGTTTGCCAATCGAATATTGGGCACCAGGTACTCGGATCTGTGCTACGGCTACAACGCTTTCTGGCGGGATATCCTGCCGGTGCTCGACCTCCCGCCCAGCCTGCCCTCGGACGGTGTTCTTCGATGGGGCGACGGCTTCGAGATCGAGACCGTCATCAACTGCCGAATCTCGAACGCGGGGTTCGTTGTTCGGGAGGTCCCCAGTGTCGAAC
>NZ_JBAWFH010000349.1:0-21357 GCF_049591685.1 Rhodococcus sp. (in: high G+C Gram-positive bacteria)
TCTCACGGTTCTGCTGCGGATCCTGTGCGAGATCGTCGCCACCGTTCTGCTCGCCGGCGGCATGATGGATCTGCTGTCGGAAACGATGGCGCTCACCGTAACCGCCGTCGTGATGGTGCTCGTCAGCTACGTCGTGGTGGGGGTGGGCCCGCGCACACTGGGTAGGCAGCACGCCTACTCGATCGCGCTGTCCGCTGCGTTTCCGTTGCGCGCGCTCGGTTGGATCCTCGGCCCGATCAGCCGGTTGCTCATCCTCATCGGTAACGCGATCACTCCGGGACGCGGCTTCCGAAACGGCCCGTTCGCGTCCGAGATCGAACTGCGTGAACTCGTCGACATGGCACGCGAACGAGGCGTGGTTGCCGACGACGAACGACGCATGATTCAGTCGGTCTTCGAACTCGGCGACACCTCGGCGCGCGAAGTCATGGTTCCGCGGCCCGAAATGGTGTGGATCGAATCAGACAAGTCTGCGGGACAGGCCACCTCGCTCGCAGTGCGCAGCGGCCACTCACGCATTCCGGTGATCGGGGAGAACGTGGACGACATCGTCGGCGTCGTTTACCTGAAAGACCTGGTGCAACAGACGTATTACTCCACCGACGGTGGACGCGGTGTCAAAGTCTCACAGCTGATGCGTCCGGCGGTGTTCGTTCCCGACTCCAAGCCCCTCGACAGTTTGCTGTCGGAGATGCAGCGCGACCGCAATCACATGGCCCTGCTCGTCGACGAATACGGCGGCACCGCAGGACTCGTCACCATCGAGGACGTCTTGGAAGAGATCGTCGGGGAGATAAACGACGAGTACGACTCGGACGAGGTCGCTCCGGTGGAAGACCTCGGCGAAGGACGCTACCGCGTGTCGTCTCGGGTGCCGCTCGAAGACGTCGGCGACCTGTTCGGGATCGACATCGAATCCGAAGACGTCGACACGGTCGGCGGCTTGCTCGGGTACGAGCTGGGCCGGGTGCCGCTGCCGGGGTCTCGCGTCGAAACACACGGCTTGATTCTCGTGGGTGAGGGCGGAGCAGACCAGAAAGGCCGCGTACGGGTCACGACGGTTCTGGTCGAGCGTGTACCGACCGATGACGATTTCGAGGACGACGCCGAGTCGAACGCCGATACGAAATCGAAAGACACCGATGCCTGAGCCCGTCGGATCCAGCAGGACGCACGATACGCACGATACGCCCGATACTTATACGACCATCCCCACCCGACCCGGTGGGATGAGCTGGGAGGTGCTCGATGACTGATTCGAGCGAGAAAGACTTCAGATCCGGATTCGTCTGCTTCGTGGGGCGACCCAACACCGGAAAGTCGACGCTGACCAACGCGCTCGTCGGCTCCAAGATCGCCATCACATCCTCTCGTCCGCAGACGACGCGGCACACCATCCGGGGCATCGTGCACCGGGAGAACGCGCAGTTGATTCTGGTGGACACACCCGGATTGCACCGTCCCCGAACGCTTCTCGGGCAACGCCTCAACGACCTCGTGCAGGATACATATTCCGAGGTCGACGTCATCGGGCTCTGCATCCCGGCCGACGAGAAAATCGGACCCGGTGACCGCTGGATCCTCGAGCAGGTGCGTCACATCGCTCCGAAGACCACGCTCATCGGCATCATCACCAAGATCGACAAGGTCAAGAAGGAGCGCGTCGTTCAGCAGCTGATGGCGCTGTCCAAGCTCCTCGGCGAGAACAGCCACGTCATCCCGGTGTCAGCTGAATCGGGGGAGCAGGTCGAGAAATTGGTCGATCTTCTGGCGTCCGAACTGCCGCCCGGCCCCGCCTTCTACCCCGACGGCGAGCTCACCGACGAGCCCGAGGAAATCCTCATGGCCGAGCTGATCCGCGAGGCCGCCCTCGAGGGGGTGCGCGACGAACTCCCGCACTCCCTCGCCGTCGTCATCGAAGAAGTCACCCCGCGCGAGGGTCACGACAACATGCTCGACGTCCACGCCATTCTGTACGTCGAACGTTCGAGCCAGAAGGCCATCATCATCGGCAAGGGTGGGTCGCGGCTCAAGGAAGTCGGCACCGCCTCACGGCTGCAGATCGAGAAGCTACTCGGGACTCGGATCTACCTGGATCTGCATGTGAAGATCGCCAAGGATTGGCAGACCGACCCGAAGCAGATGGGCAAGCTCGGTTTCTGAACACACCTGCGGTGTATCGCCGGACCGTCGTCGAAACAACAGGTTAACAACAGCGAAAGAGGACTGCTGTTTACTCGGTTCGATTGCTCGTCGAATTGGAGGCGCAGACCATGGCCCAGCACGATACGGCCCAGCACGACATCGCGTCCATCGTTGCGGAGATGTCATCGCCTGCGGTGGCGCAGAGGATGAACGGTGCAGTCGATTACCTCCGCTTCGAAGGTCGTTGTGACAGCTTCTTGCTGGCGTATCGCGACGAGGCGTCGGACAGGTATGTCACCGTCGAGCAACGCGGGTACGACGGCGGTGTTGCCGGGTTCCTGACCGGCGATATCGACCGGCTGCCCGAGTTTTCCAAACAGTTCGGTCATTTGGACGAGGTATTCGACTGGACCGAGGTTCCGGGGTTCGGGACGTCACAGACGGCGATGTCCGTTCTCCGGCCAGTAGGGTTCTCCAACGGCGTGCTGATGCTGTTGCACGACGACGGCGGCAACATCATCGGAATGTGTCACGGCAACGTCGAGAAGGAAGAATTTCCGACACCGGGGAAGACAATTCTCGAGCGGATGCGTCCCGCGTTCACCAGGTATGCCGGCGACCTTCGCGCGAAGTCGCGGTTCAAGCTGACCACTCGTGAGATCGAGATCCTCGGGCTGATCCGACGTGGAATGTCCAACGTCGAAATAGGCGAGGAATTGGTGTTGTCGCCGCGCACAGTTACCACCCATGTCGAAAACATTCTTCGCAAACTGGGCGTACCCAATCGAGTGATGGCTGCGGTGTACGCCACCGAGCTCGGGCTCGGATCCGATCTGCGTACCATCGATTCGATGTCCCGTGCTGCGTCCTGAGATCGTCCGAAGGGCGCGACCGGTTTCAACACCGGTGTGACGTGGTGGAAACATGTCCGCACCCCGTGACGTATCGCCGAGCGACGTTGTGATCCAGCACATTCCAAATACGTAATTCGACGTATTCACCTCCGCGGTTTCCCTCTCTACGGTTTTCAGTATCCCGCTTGGTGCGATGGCGCACCTGCGGCAAACGGAGACGACAGTTCTCCTTCACTGAAGTAGATCGAAGGACCACTGACATGAACAATGCTTCTCGAAGGGGCAGCGCGTGAAGCGCGGTCGTCGGCTCGCGGGCCTTGCCGCGGCGGCAGTACTGGCCGTCTTGTCACTGACCGCATGCGGTACCGGTGGTGAGGTCGTAACAGACAACACCTTCGTCGTCGCGATCGAATCCGAGGCAGACGTTCTGGACCCGCAGGTCGCAGGCGGCTGGGTGACGTGGCGCATCAACCAACAAATCTTCGAGCCCTTGGTGACCGAGGATCTGCGGACGCCGTCCAGCGAAGCCCCGGTGCCGGCTCTCGAGCCTGGTCTCGCCCAATCCTGGGACATCTCTCCTGATGGGCTCACCTACACCTTCCAGATCAGGGAGGGCGTGAAGTTCCACGACGGCACGGCACTCGACGCAGCTGCCGTCGAGTACAACTTTCGGCGTATGTGGGACAAAGAATCTTCGCAGTACTCTGCGAAAGCGGCAGGCCAGACCAACTTCATCTGGCTGAACACCGAATCTATCGAGACCGTGGACGAGTACACACTCGTGGTAAAGCAGTCAACGCCATTCTCGCCGTTCTTGCGCATGCTCGCTCAGGGCGGCAACGGATCGACGGCGATCATGAGTCCGACGGCCATCGAGCGGTACGGTGAGAACATCGGTGATCACCCGGTGGGCACAGGGCCGTTCGTGTTCGACGAGCGTATTCGCGGGGAGCGAATCAGCTTGAAGCGCAACGAGAACTACTGGGGAATAGAACCGTCCATCGGGGGTGTTGTCTTTCGGCCGCTGCCCGACGCCTCGGCGCGTGTCGCCGCGCTCCGGAGCGGTGACGTCGACATGATCGCAGTGCCGAGCCCGGACAGCGTCGACAACCTCGTCGACGAGGGCTATCAGTTGTCCGAAGGCACGCCGCCGCACGTGTGGTACCTCTCGTTCAACATGCAGGACCCGAACATGGCGATCAAGGAAGTCCGCCAGGCGATCAACCTGGCGATCAATCGTGAGGGCATGGCAACTGATCTTCTGCGCGGAACGGTCAATCCGGCCTACGGGGTGCAGGCACCGGCCAACGGCGCGTTCGTCGAGCGCACCGACGCGTACACGAGGGACATCGAAAAAGCGAAGGAGTTACTCGCGTCCGTCGGGATGCAGGATGGTTTCGAAACTACTCTGATCACCTCGGTGGACGGCTCGGGCCAGATCATCCCGACGCAGATGGCCGAGTACCTGCAGCAGAATCTGGCCGAGATCGGCATCACCATGAACATCCAGACGCAAGAATGGATTTCGTACCTGGGAACGTGGGCGCAGGGAATGCAGCCGGGCGTGGGTATGGCCCAGATGTCCTGGGGTATGACCACTCCCTACTGGCTGTACATCGTGACTTCCTCGAAATTGCAGGCTCCCAACGGCGTCAACGTCGGGTACTACTCGAGCCCAGAACTCGATGCTGTGATGGACAAGGCGATTCAATCCACCGACGAGGAAGTCACGAATGACTACTGGCGTCAGGCAAACGACATCGTCACCGAGGATGCTGCTCTCGCACCCGTCGTCAACGACAAAGCCCCTTACGTACTCGCGCCATACGTCTCCGGATTCGTCTCCGCGAGCGAGGAGTGGTACGACCTCAAGGAAGTGAGGCTCGAGCAATGATAGGAACCCTCCGCTCACGGCTGCTCTCCACGGTCGCCGTTCTTCTCGGTGTCAGTCTCATCGTCTTCCTGCTTTTGCAACTGGTCCCAGGAGACCCGGCCCTGACCATTCTGGGTTCGGGCGCGACGTCGGAATCCGTTGCGGCAGTGCGCAGTGAACTCGGACTTGATCGGTCACTGCCAATTCAGTATCTGGACTACATGGGCGGACTGCTCCAGGGCGACCTCGGTCGGTCGCTGACGGTAAACAAGCCGGTCACCGAGATCATGATGCCCAGATTTTGGAATACGATCATCCTGACGGCGGCAGCTCTCGCGCTGTGCATAGTGATCGGTGTTCCGCTCGGAATTGCCGCCGCGCGCAAGCAGAACGGCTGGTTCGATAGAATCGCCATGTTTGCAGCTCTCGCCGGGGCGAGCGTTCCGGTGTACTGGTTCGGACTCCTTCTGATCGGGTTCTTCTCGATTGAACTGGGAATGTTTCCTACGTCGGGCATGTACAACAGCCGCCACCCGGGTGGACTCGGTGATGTGTTGACACACCTCGTTCTCCCTGCCGTCGCAGCGGCGCTGGTGCCGCTTGCGGTCATCGCCCGCATGACTCGAAGCGTCATGGTCGATGTGCTGCAACAGGACTACATTCGGACTCTCCGCGCGTCTGGCCTGTCGGAGCAGTCGGTGCTCTGGCGCCACGGCTTGCGCAACGCGTTGCCGCCGATCGTCGGAGTCATCGGCCTGCAGGTCGGTTATCTGCTCGGTGGTGTGGTGTTTGTCGAGGTCGTCTTCGGCTGGCCGGGCCTCGGGCAGCAGCTTTACACCTCGATCACCCAGCGAGACATACCCGTCGTCCAGGCAGGGGTGTTGTTCATCGCTCTGGCCTTCGTCGTAGTCAACCTCTTCGCCGACATCGCCGTCGGCCTCCTGGATCCGCGTACCCGAAAGACGGTGACCGCATGAACGCCGCAGTAGACATGGAAGCCCGTGTAACGCCCGCCGGTAAGTCGATCGCCACGGCCGCGTCGGCGACGACCACACCGCAGTGGAAGCTCGGTCTCCGCACGTTCTGTCGCGACAGGGTCGCCCTCGTATCAGCGCTCTTTCTGGTCCTGGTCACATTGACTGCAATCTTCGCGCCGATCCTCACCTCGTACAGCCCGATCGCGGGAGACCCGGTGAATCGGTTGGCGGGTGTGGGTACCGAGGGACACATTCTGGGCCTCGACGGGCAGGGCCGCGACATCCTCTCCCGCTTGCTTTACGGAGGCAGAAATTCCCTTCTCGTCGCGGTTGTTCCGGTGTTGGTGGTATTCCCACTGTCGCTGCTGATCGGGTTGTTTGCCGGCTACACACGCAGCCGTGCGGGTGAACTGCTCATGCGGGTGCTCGATGTGTTGTTCGCATTCCCACTGGTTCTCCTTGCGATCGCGCTGTCTGCCGTCCTCGGCGCAGGACTCGGGAATGTGATGCTCTCCATCGGAGTGACCCTGATTCCGTACATGGCTCGCGTGGCCTACACCGCCACCGTGCAGGAAGCGGGCAAGGAATACATCGAAGCTGCCCGTGCCTACGGTGCCAATCCGGGGCATTTGATGTTCCGCGAACTCGCGCCGAACGTTATTGCTCAGTTGGTCGTGTACGCAACGACGCTGTGCGGGTTGATGATCGTGGTGGCCGCCGGACTGAGTTTCCTGGGCGTCGGCGTCGTACCCCCAACGCCGGACTGGGGGATCATGACTGCGGACGGGTCGAGCGTGCTGCTCGAAGGCATTTACCACATCGCAACCATTCCCGGTCTCGTCATCCTTTTCGTAGCCCTCGCGTTCAACCTCGTCGGCGACGGAATCCGTGATGCCCTCGACCCCAGAAAGCAGACACGATGACCACCGAGCCTCTCTTGGACGTTCAGAACCTCCGCGTCGACTTTCGCACCGACGCTGGGATCGTCCACGCAGTCAAGAACGTGTCGATCACACTCGGAAAGGGCGAAATTCGCGGGCTCGTAGGTGAATCCGGATCGGGGAAGAGTGTCACCTCGCTCAGCGTCCTCGGACTACTCGGCAGCGCTCGCGCACGTATCGAGGGTGGCAAAATCATGTTCCAGGGCGAGAACCTCCTGAATAAGACTGAAAGAGAGATGCGCGGCATCCGTGGCAGTCACATCGGGCTGGTCTCGCAGAATGCGCTCAGTGCACTCGACCCGTCGTTCACCGTCGGGGCGCAGTTGATCGAAGTTATCCGGCTTCATCAGAAGGTGGACAAGGCAACCGCACGGAAGAAGGCGTTTGAGTCTTTGGAACTCGTCGCCCTGCCGGATCCGGTGCGGCGAATGAAGGCGTATCCCCACGAGCTCAGCGGCGGTCAACGTCAGCGTGTTGTCATCGCAATAGCGCTGGCATGTAGGCCGGAACTGCTGCTGGCGGACGAGCCGACGACTGCTCTCGACGCCACGGTGCAGAAGCAGGTACTCGATCTGCTACTCGAGATCAATCGTGAACTGGGAACAGCAATCCTCATTGTGACACACGATTTCGGGGTTGTCGCTCACGTGTGCTCGGAGGTGACGGTCATGCGCCACGGCGAGGTCATGGAGGCCGGCAGGACAACGGATGTGCTGGAGCGCCCGAAACACCCGTACACACAGGGGCTGATGAGCGCAGTGCCAAAGCTGCATCTCGGTGAGACCGAGCGTGCGGTGCCGCGGGCCAACCGCAGGCTCTTCGAATTCAAGCAGCTCGCGTCGGTTCAGGGAGAGTGAGAGATGACGATCGATGACTTTGCTGCACCTCTGGTAGCAGTACGCGATCTGCGCAAGGTGTACAAGGTTCGAGGAGAGGGACGAGAGCAAGCCGATTTTGTTGCGGTCAACTCGATCAGCTTCGACATCTCGAAAGGAGAGACCTACGGTTTGATCGGCGAATCCGGCTCGGGAAAGACCACGACCGGCAGGATGGTGCTCGCATTGGAGAAAGCGACGTCGGGATCGGTTTTGTTCGAGGGCAACGACATCTCCGTCATGAACGATCTCGACATGCGCCGGTACCGCAAGCGCATGCAAATAGTGTTCCAGGACTCCGGCTCTGCCTTCAATCCACGCCGGAGTGTCGGCGCACAGATCGGGTATGCGCTGCAGCGGTTCGGTATCGCGCCGAAAGGCGAAATCAGGAGCATGGTACTCGAGATGCTGGGCAGAGTGGGAATGGAAGCTTCGCACTACGACCGCTACATTCACGAGTTCTCGGGCGGACAACGCCAGCGCCTCGGCATTGCACGTGCGTTGATCACCGATCCCGACTTCCTCGTCCTCGACGAGCCGACTGCGGCGCTCGACGTCTCGGTGCAGGCGCAAATTCTGAACTTGCTCAAAGATCTTCAGCTCGAACGTGGGTTGACAATGCTACTCATAACACACAATCTCGCGCTCGTCGAGCACATGTGTGACAACGCAGGAGTGCTCGACCACGGCACCCTCGTCGAATCGGGCTCGGTCGACGATCTGCTCACCACACCGAAGACCGCCGTTACCCGTTCATTGGTCGATGCGGTTCTCGAGCCGACGAAGGTAGCGAGCTGATGCGTGAGCACAGGTGGGCTGCAGCAGCGTTGCGCGCACGTGGCGTCCCGGTGGCCATTGTGGGCGACGCCGATCCGGCCGCCGCGTCGGCCGTGCGTTCGGCGAGCCGACTCGCCGCGGCGGTGCATCCGTCCGACCAACTTCCGCTCATCCTCGCTACGACAGTCCCGGGAACGACAGGAGGAACGGAATGATCGACCCGACTGGTATGACTGCGACATCTATTCACCACGCTGTCGAAGCGGGCGAACTCGATCCAGTCGAAGTTGTCGACGCCTATCTCGACCGCATCGCAGCGCTCGACCCGTTGGTGGAATCGTTCGTATCGGTGTGCGCCGACGAGGCACGTGCCGAGGCCGAATCACAACGCGACGCCGTACGAGCCGGCAACCCCGGCGGTCCACTTCGCGGAGTTCCGTTCGCGGTCAAGGATCTCTACGACGCTATCGGACTCCCGACGCGGTCGGGTTCGCTCGCGTCGTCGGATCTCCCCGTCAGCGAGGATGCAGCCACCGTGTCTGCGCTACGAAAGACAGGGGCGATCCTGATCGGCAAAACGACCACGCACGAGTACGCCTACGGTGTCACGACTCCTCCTACCAAGAATCCGTGGTCGCTCGACCGTGTGCCCGGAGGGTCCAGTGGCGGGTCCGGAGCAGCCGTCGGTACCCGGTTGGTGCCGTTGGCGTTGGGAACGGACACCGGCGGGTCGATACGCATTCCCGCTGCATTGTGTGGGGTGACAGGGATGAAGGCGACGTACGGACGAGTCAGCAAACGCGGAGTGACCGTGCTGAGCTGGACACTCGACCACGCGGGTCCGCTGACGACGAGCGTCGCGGATGCGGCTCTGGTATTGGGTGTCACGGCAGGTCACGACCCTGCGGATCCGTACAGTGCGCAGCTTCCCGTGCCGGACTTCGGCGCAATGCTGGATCGCGGCGTTGCAGGCCTGAGATTGGGGGTCAGCGAAGGCTACTTCTGCAATCGACTCGAACCAGGAGTGGCGGCCGCGTTCGAACAAGCGGTGCACGAGCTCGAAAATGCCGGTGCGACGATCGTGCCGGTGTCGTTCGACGGCGTTGACCTGTGCCCGGACATCGTCGGAGTGATCGCTAGCGTAGAGGCCGCGTCGTTCCACCAGGCGCGCGCGGCAGAGCGACCGGACCTGTTCGGCCCCAACGTCGTCGACGCGTTGCGTGTCGGGCACCTGCACACCGGAGTCGCTTACGTCGACGCCCAACGGGCGAGATCCGTGGTGACGGCTGGAATGAACCGCATGTTCAATGACATCGACGCGCTGCTGTCGCCGACCTTAGCCAGTACCGCACCCGTACTCGATACCACCCGAATGATGCTGGGGAACCGGCACATCGACGTCCTGAACGGGCTCAACGCGCTGACCGTCCCCGCCAACGTCACCGGAATGCCGGCTTTGTCGGTGCCCGCTGGGTTCGACGACGCGGGCCTGCCGGTTGGACTGCAGATCATGACCGCACCCTTTCAGGAAGCACTCGCATTCGCCGTCGGCCGGGCGTACGAGGCTCGCACCGACTTCGCCTCTGCGGTTCCAAGGACCGCGTTCACACTGACAGGAGATTTACTGTGACCCAGAATTTCGAACCAAGCAAGGGACAGCTCGCGGCCGTATTCGAGTACGCGGGCCTGCCGATGAGCGCAGAGCGCCTCGATTCGGAATTCGAGACCTATAGTTCCACTCTTGCGCTCATCCGTCAGGCGAGGATCACCGGGATCGGCGAGACAGTACCCGCCGCAGCATTCAACGCGTCCTGGGAATAGACCAACACTCTCCGGCCGGAAAGGTCTGCACATGGAAATATACGAGCTGCCATTGTCCGAGGTTGCCGCGAAAATCAAGACGAAGGACGTATCTCCCGTCGAGGTTGCGCGATCGTCCCTGGATCGGCTTGTCGAGGTTGAACCGGCCATCACAGCATTCGTGACAGTCACCGCTGAGCACGCGCTCGCCCAGGCTGCTCGGGCGGAGACCGAGATCTTGGCCGGGAACTACAGGGGCGTACTGCACGGAATTCCGCTGGGCATCAAAGACTTGTACGATACCGCGGGTATCCTCACGACGTCGAGCTCGGCTCAGCGCGCGGACAACGTGCCCACCGCGGACAGCGCGTCCGTGGCCAAGCTGTACGACGCGGGCATGGTCATGGTCGGGAAGACTCACACCCACGAGTTCGCCTACGGCGCAACGACACCGACGTCGGGAAATCCCTGGGATCCGACCCGCACTCCTGGCGGATCCTCGGGTGGATCGGGTGCAGCGGTCGGGGCAGGCGTGGTCCACGTAGCGCTCGGCAGCGATACCGGCGGATCCATTCGAATTCCCGCGGGTCTGTGCGGAACGGTCGGGCTCAAGCCGACGTTCGGACGAGCATCGCGTGCCGGAGTGGCGTCGCTGTCCTGGTCGCTCGATCACGTCGGTCCGCTGACACGCAACGTCGTCGACGCCGGACTTGTCATGGCAGCGATGTCTGGTTACGACCGTCGGGACCCGGCGTCGGTGAATCGTGCGGTGCCGGATTTCGTGGCAGGTATCGAGAAGGGCGTTGCAGGAACACGAATCGGGATCCCGAGGAATTTCTACAACTACCATGTCGAGCAGGAGACCCAGGACGTCGCTCGTCGGACGGCCGAATTGCTCGAGAGTCTAGGGGCAACCCTGGTCGAGGTGGACATTCCTCTCGCGGAGTACATCCTCCCGGTCGAGTGGGGCATCCTCACGGCAGAGGCGAGCGCCTATCACATGGATGCGTCGAGAACGTCGCCCGAGAGGTTCACCGAGGAAGTACGTACCCTCATCGAGACGGGTGAAGCGATCCTCGCCACCGATTACATCAGCTCGATTCGCCTGCGGACCAGGATTCAGGAAGCCTGGCGGGACATGTACCAGAACATCGACGTACTGTTGGCGCCTACGGTCCCCGGAGTTGCGGCGCTGCGGGAGGATCCGTACTTCCGCTGGTCCGACGGCGTCATAGAGGGTGCGACAAGTGCGTATTCGCGAATGTCGGCTCCGGCCAATGTCACCGGATTGCCGGCGTTGCAGGTACCCGCGGCGTTCTCGGCTTCGGGCTTGCCGATCGGGGTCCAGATCATCGGCAAACCGTTCTGCGAGGCGGACATCCTTCGGGTCGGTTTCGCTCTGGAGCAGGCGTCCGACGTAGTGGGCAGGATTGCACCCTTGGCATCCCCTGCATCGGTCTCGGCGTGACTCTCGCGTCGTCGATCACGGTAATCGACGAGATCGTCGGTCATGAACTGGAGTTCGGCGTTGCACGGAAGCTGCACGAACTGCGGCATCGACACGGCGTCGAGTACGTCCGACTGGACGCGGCTGATCTGGCGAGATCTCGCCTTCGCGTGACCTCCGACGCAGGTCACGACTACGCCGTCGCCTTGGATCGCGACAAGCGACTGGCGGACGGTGCCGTACTGGTGCTGGACGACGTCAGAGCAGTCGTGGTGCGGGCGGGAGCTCCGAGGATCCTCGAGCTGCGCGCAGTAGACGCCGCGGCGGCAATGGCGCTCGGATTTCTGGCCGGTCACCTGCACTGGAGGGCCACCATGGCCGGCGGGGCGATGTCAGTGACGCTGGAAGGACCGGAATCGGACTATCGTGCCCGAATCTCGGAGCTACTGGATTCCGGGGCCGTCGAGCAGATCCAGGAATGACTGCGTCGGATTTGATTGCGATACTCCGCCTTGGAGACAGCGCATTTCCATCCGGTGGATTTGCGTTCTCCTCCGGCTTGGAAGGTGCTGTGCGCGACGGTTTCGTCGTCCATGAAGCCGATGTGCTTGCGTTTGCAGAAGAAGCTGTCACGGGCCGCTGGCACACGATGGACCGCGTACTGCTTCGATGCGCCTGGACGGATCCGTTCCGTGCGGACCGTCTCGCGGAGGCGTCGAGTGCGATCTCGACCCTCCGTGAGGCGTCTCGGCGGGCCGGGGCGGCGTTGTTGTCGACGTTCGCATCCCTCGGTACCACGGGCGTCGTCGACTACCGGGGTGATGTGCTTCGTGGTTCGACGCCTGGCCACCTTCCCGTCGCCCAGGCCGTCTGCTACCAAGGAAACGGCCTGAGGATGGTCGACGCCGAGGCGGTCGGAGGCTGGCATGTCCTGGCCGGAATTGCCAGTGCCGCGCTGCGTCTCGGGGTGACCGGGCACCTCGGATCGCAACGGATCATGGAGTCGGCCGGGCCGGTATTGGCGTCGACGCTCGAACGGCTGCCGGACAAGGAACCGTCGTCGTTCACGGCCTTTGCAGATATCGCGGCGCAGCGCCGCGGTGACGGTATCAGGTTGTTCGCAAGCTGACCGAAGTCCACAGTCCAATGAACAGGAGCAAGCGGTTGTTTCTCACCCCGACCGAGATGGAGAGGCTGACGGTGTTCACCGCCGCTCAGATCGCCCGCCGAAACCTGGCTCAGGGAGTGCTCCTCAGCTACCCCGAGGCCGTTGCCTACCTCACCGACGAGATAATGCTCGCCGCGCGCAAGGACATGACGTTCGACGCAGTGATCGATCACGCATGCCACCTGCTCGTGGCCGAGCAAGTCATGACCGGCGTCCCGCAGATGTTGACCATCCTCTTGGTAGACGCGCCGTTCGCAGAAGGGACCAAGTTGGTCACCGTCGTCGACCCGATCGCCTGGAACGGCGGCGAACGCACGCCGGGCGAGATCCTCCCGGCCGAGGCCCCGATCGAATTGTTCGCCCATCTCGACAATATCGCGCTAAGGGTCGTCAACACCGGTGACCGAGACGTTCAAGTGCGCAGCCAAACTCACTTTTTCGAGGCAAACGATGCATTGCAGTTCGACCGCAAAGTGGCATGGGGACACAAGCTCGCCGTAGCAGCTGGAGCAGGCGTGCGATTCGAGCCAGGAATACCCGTGAGCGTCCAACTCGTTCCAATCGAGGGCGACCGCATCGCCCACGGCTTTCGCGGTCTCGTCGGTGGCCCGCTGGACGGCGGTGAGCACGCGTGATCCGCATCGACCGGGCGGCCTACGTGCGGATGTTCGGACCGACGACCGGAGATCGAATTCGGCTGGCCGACTCCGATCTGTTCGTCGAGATCGAGAAAGACCTCACCACCCCCGGTTACGAACTTCTAGCCGGAGCGGGCAAGAACGTCCGCGACGGGGAGGGCTACCGTCCCACGTCGACCTCTTCGTCCGGTGCGCTCGACTACGTGTTCACCAACGCGACGATCATCGACGCTGTTTCTGGAATTACAAAGGCGGACATCGGTATCCGAGACGGTCTGATTGTCGGGATCGGTAAGGCCGGAAATCCGGACGTGATGCCCGATGTGACACCAGGCATGATTGTGGGTCATATGACGACACCGATCCCGTCGGAGGGTCTCATCGTCACCGCAGGTGCGATAGAGACTCACGCACACTTGATTTCGCCACAGCAGAGTGAACATGCCCTGTCTACCGGGACGACGACGTTGATCGGTGGATCGCCGGGCCCTGCGTTCGAGGTCGGTACGGGAAGCGCTCGTAATCTCGGTTTGTTCTTGAAGGGTGGTGAGGGGTCGGCGATGAATTTCGTCGCCTTCGGCCGTGGATCGTCGGACGCATCAGCTGTGCGCGAATCCGTCGCAGCGGGGGCAGGCGCAGTGAAGATTCACGAGGATTTCGGTGCCTCCCCCGCGGTCATCGACGCGACGCTACGCGCCGCTGATTCTGCCGACTTCGCGGTGCATCTGCACACGGATTCGATCAACGAGTTCGGATTCGCAGAGACGACGATGTCGACCATCGGCGACCGGACGATTCATATGTATCACGTGGAAGGAGCCGGGGGAGGGCACGCACCTGACCTGATTCGGTGCGTCGGGTACGACAACGTTATTCCGGCATCGACCAACCCGACGAACCCATACACCGCCTACGCATTGGACGAGGGCGTGCCGATGACGATGGAAGCACACAACATGAACTGGAATGCACCGGAGGACGTTGCGTTCGCGGAGGCTCGCATTCGCCCGCAGACGATGATTGCCGAGGATTTCCTTCACGACATGGGCGCGATCTCCATTTTCGGTAGTGACACGCAGGGTATGGGCAGGGTCGCCGAGAACATCGCGAACTGCTGGCTACTGGCGGACATCATGAAACAACGCGTCGGTCGACTTCCGGAAGAAACGACGGCGTCGTCCGACAACGAGCGAGTCAAGCGCTACATCGCCAAACTGACCGTCAACCCAGCCATCTCGATCGGTGCAGGCAGGCACATCGGTTCGGTAGAAATCGGAAAGGTCGCCGACCTCGTATTGTGGTCACCGGCATTCTTCGGGGTTAAACCGAACTTCGTCATGAAGAACGGATTTGTCGCTTGGGCAGCGCTCGGGGACGCGGCCGGGAGCATCTCGCGATCCGAACCGGTGGTACAGCGGGCGAATTGGGGTTCGCTGGGGTCGGCGCCGGCGCGGCTCGGATTCGTGTTCATGTCCGGCCTCGCGACCGATGCGGGAATCCCGAAGTCCCTGGGTCTGCGGAAGAACGTGTTGACGATCGATTCGGTTCGGGGCTTACGAAAGAGCGACATGGTCCGGAATTCGGCACTGCCCCACGTCGACGTCGATCCGCGCACGTTCGAGGTGCGGGCAGACGGGCGACTTCTCACCGGTGAACCCGCAGTCACGGTTCCCTTCTCGCGGAGGTACATGCTTCGATGAATGCACTACGAACAGCAAGGATCGGCATCGGCGGGCCAGTCGGATCTGGCAAGACTGCCTTGGTGGAACAACTCATCGCCGAGTTCGCCCGGCGGGACCGCTCGGTCTCGGTGATCACCAACGATCTGGTGACCGCCGAAGATGCGGAGCGGGTCAAGCGATCGGGTCTGATCAATCCAGCGCGAGTCCGGGCCGTCGAGGCCGGAGGATGTCCGCACACGGTCATCAGGGAGGACCCGTCGCTCAACATTGCGATGGCAGATCAGCTAGAAGCGGAATTCCCCGACACCGCGGTGCTTCTGCTCGAAAGTGGCGGTGACAATCTGGCGTCGACCTTCTCGCGCGACCTGGTCGACTACTGGCTGTTCGTGATCGACGTGGCCGGAGGAGACGACATTCCGCGCAAGCGCGGGCCGGGTGTCGTGCGGTGTGATTTATTGGTGGTCAACAAAATCGATCTCGCACCTTACGTCGGAGCGGACCTCCAACTGATGCTGCGAGAAGCGGACGACGTGCGTTCCGGTCGGCCGATCGTCTGCACGAATGCCCGCGCCGGGACGGGAATCACCGAGCTGGTCGACATTCTCGACCGTGAGATCTTGTTCGTGTGAGTGAGGCACTAACACTCGATCTGTCGTTCACTGCCGCAGGCACGCGAACAGTGATGAACCGAAGGCGCTATCGATGGCCACAGACGGTCGGCCGAGTGTTCTACCTCGATGTGGCAGACCCCGGACACGGGACCGTTCTGATCCAGAATGCCGGCGCATCGCTGCATCCAGGCGATTATGTGAAGCAGCGAATCTCGGCAAGCGGGGGCGCGCGCATCGACGTGTCCGGGCAAGGCGCGATGCTTGTCACAGGTGTTCCCGGCGCGGGGCCGGCCGTCGAGGAGACAGACTTGCGGGCCGGAGCGTCGACCGGGCTCGCCTACCGGCCCGAACCGCGGATCCTGACCGAGTTCGCACACGTGGAGCAGAACACCAGTGTGGTTCTGAAGGCGGGCGCGTCGGTCGTACTGACAGATGCTGTCATCGTGCACCCAGACGTGACGGAGGAGTCGTTCGGGAGCTTTCGGTCCCGGGTCACTGTGTCGACGACGGGTGACATACGCATGTTCGACGCTCAACACGCGACTACGTTGCCGAGCCCGCACTCGGGTCTGCGCGCCTTCGCCACGGTTTATCTGTTGGTGGGCGACGAGAATGCCGTCTCGTCTAATGCGTCGTTTGATTGGCCGAACGGCTTGGAGGGGTTGAACGGTTTTGACGGCCGATCGGGTGCATATGCGGCCGGTACAGCTCTCCCGAACGGCGTCGGCTACGCAATTCGTATCGCAGCGGCGGGAGGGGAGACGCTGAGAAGGGCGCTCGAGACCGCTGTCGGGCTATTCCGCGCAACGGAGCACGTGTACCCGGTAGACACATCGTGACCGTTTTGTCGCCGCCCGCGTTACCAGCCGCAAGAGAACGCGTTCAGCTCAGGAGCGTCTCAGCGTGGTTGTTACTTGCTTGGCGTCCCGCGAGCGGTGTCGGGCATCCCTAGGGCCCGCGACGTGGAAGACTGAACGCGTGAGGCTCTACCGGGACAACGCAGTCGTGCTGCGCCAGCACAAGCTGGGCGAAGCCGACCGCATCGTCACGCTCTTGACCCGTGACAACGGCATCGTTCGAGCCGTTGCCAAGGGTGTGCGTCGCACCAAGTCGAAGTTCGGTGCCAGGCTGGAGCCGTTCGCGCACGTCGACGTGCTGCTGTACCCCGGCCGCAACCTCGACATCGTCACCCAGGTGCACACCGTCAACGCGTTCGGCGGCGATATCGTCACCGACTACGGCTGCTACACCACCGGGTGCGCAATTCTCGAGACCGCCGAACGGCTGGCAGGTGAGGAACACGCACCCGCGAAGCGCCTGCATCAACTGACGGTCGGAGCTTTGCGTGCGCTCGGCGAGCGTGCTCGCCCTTCCGAGCTGATTCTCGACGCCTTCCTGCTGCGCGCGATGGGGTTCTCCGGGTGGGCGCCGTCGCTGACGGAGTGTGCGCGGTGCGCGGCGCCGGGGCCACATCGTGCGTTCCACGTGGCGGCAGGTGGATCGGTGTGTGTGCACTGCAGGCCACCCGGGTCGGCGACGCCGATGACCGGAGTTCTCGACCTGATGGTTGCACTCGAACGCGGTGAATGGGCCTATACCGAGACCACGTCGACCGCGGTGCGCAGGCAGACCAGCGGCCTCGTCGCAGCTCATCTGCAGTGGCATCTCGAGCGGCAATTGCGCACCCTCCCGCTGATCGAACGCTCCACTCCGCACGAGATCCGGCCTGACTCCGAGACTCCGGTGGCGGTCGGGCAGGATGAAGACCGTGATTCGACGACGCGAACCGCGCACACAGCCTGACGAGGTGTCGGCCGTACGGCCGCCGGATCCTCATCCGTCCGGTGCGCGACCTCCCATCCTGCAGCCCGAACTGATCCCGCGTCATGTCGCGTTGGTGATGGACGGCAACGGGCGATGGGCTCAGGAACGCGGAATGCCCCGCACCGCGGGACACGAACGCGGCGAAGCAGTGCTGATGGACACCGTCTGCGGATGCATCGACATCGGCGTCAAATGGCTCTCTGCGTATGCGTTCTCGACAGAGAACTGGAAGCGCAGCCCCGACGAGGTGAAGTTCTTGATGGGCTTCAACCGTGACGTCATTCGTAGGCGTCGAGACGAGATGAACGAGATGGGTGTTCGTGTCCGCTGGGCGGGTCGCCGGCCCCGGTTGTGGCGCAGCGTCATCAACGAGCTCGAAGTCGCCGAGGAGTTGACGAAGAAGAACACCGTCATGACGTTGACGATGTGCGTCAATTACGGTGGGCGTGCCGAAATCGCCGACGCCACAAAAGAAATCGCACGGCAAGTGGCGGCGGGGAAGCTCGATCCGGAGAAGATCACCGAGGCCACCGTCGCCAAGTATCTCGACGAGCCGGATATGCCCGACGTCGACCTGTTCCTGCGTCCGTCGGGGGAGCAGCGGACGTCGAACTTCCTGCTGTGGCAATCGGCCTACGCGGAGTTCGTTTTTCAGAAGAAGCTTTTCCCGGACTTCGACCGCCGGGATCTGTGGGAAGCATGCGTCGAATACGCCTCGCGAGACCGCAGATTCGGTGGAGTCAAATATGAGTGAGCAGTTGTCGTTGCAGTCCCGCGCGGAAGTCGCGCTGTCTCAGTTCGCCACCATCGTGGTGGGCGACGAGGGGTCGTTGGGATTCGACTACGCCGGCGCTCTCTGTTCCCTACGGTCGGTGGAACTCTCGCCCGGACTCGAAGTGCTGTCCCTGACGGCAGTGCTCGCGTGGGACCGGCCGCTGAAGGCATCGCTGCACAAGAAGGTGGCGGACAGAAACGCCGAATCCCAGTTCGGGTCCATCTCGGTCAACACCCACGACAAGTTCGCGGATGTGCTGCTGCGCTACACCTTTCCGGCAAGCGGCTTGGAAGACGAAGCGCTCCTGACGATGTTGGTTCTCGTCCTCGGCGGTGTCGAGAAGGCGCGCGAGGGCCTTCTTCCCTGATCGACCGGGGGCTGAGGGGTGTAGATCGTCAGCTCTTGGCTCGGCACTCACTGCAGGTGCCGAAGATCTCGATCGTGTGGCTCACGTCGGAGAAACCGTTGGTTTCGGCGACACCCTGTGACCACTTCTCGACGGTCGGTCCTTCGACCTCGACGGTGTAACCGCAATCCCGGCACACCAGGTGGTGGTGATGGCCCGTGGAGCACCGACGGTAGACGGACTCACCGGTGTCGATGCGAAGCACGTCGACCGTACCGGCGTCGGCGAGAGTTTGAAGGGTGCGGTACACGGTGGTCAGACCGATGCCCTCACCGCGCTTGCGCAGCTCGTCGTGCAGATCCTGCGCCGAGCGGAACTCGTCGATGTTGTCGAGCAGGTCGGAAATGGCGCTGCGCTGCTTGGTAGCGCGCACGCCGACGACCACGGGCTTACGTTTTGGCTCCGTGTCGGTGGACGCCTTGTCGGCCATGAATCTAGCCTTCCTCTGCGTGTGCAACCGCGTCGACGACGATGTGGGCCAGATGATCGTCGACGAGGCGGTAGAGAACTTCTCGGCCGTTGCGTTCGCCCTGCACCACTCCGGCGGCCTTGAGGACGCGAAGATGCTGGCTTATCAACGGTTGGGTGACGCCGAGTGCCCCCACCAGCTCGTGCACGCATCGTTCCGACTCGCGCAACTGCAGCACGATAGCGATGCGGACGGGCGCTGCCAGAGCGCGAAGGATGTCGCCTGCCGCGGTCAGCGTTTCCTTCGGGGGAATCGGCGCCGGCGGCGCGGAGACGAACGGGTCGTGCTCGTGCCCGGGCGGGGCTGTATCGATGTGATCGTCGCCGAGGGGGGAAGGGTCTGTGTTCAGGACGGCCAACAGAAACTCCTTCGATCAGGGCATACGGTTCGTGACCACACTAGTCGAGCGTCTGTTAATGCAAATCACTTCCATTTTGATATGCACAAGTGCGCATGTCAAACCCCGACCGGGGAGCGTTCGGAGAAACCGGGTGCGACCGATAGGCTTCGGCAGTAACTAGTCCCTCTCACAAGACACAAGATGGAGAGCTCCGCCAGTGGCACCCAAGTCCAAAGTCGAGACCGTCGCCAACCTCGCCAAGCGTCGAGGGCTCGTGTACCCCTGCGGCGAGATCTACGGCGGTACCAAATCGGCCTGGGACTACGGCCCGTTGGGCGTCGAGCTCAAGGAAAACATCAAGAAGCAGTGGTGGCGCAACATGATCACCACCCGTGAGGACACCGTCGGCCTCGATTCCTCGGTCATCCTGCCGCGTCAGGTCTGGGAAGCGTCCGGCCATGTCGAAACGTTCAGCGATCCGCTCGTCGAGTCGCTCATCACGCACAAGCGATACCGCGCCGACCACCTCCTCGAGGCATACGAGGAGAAACACGGCCACCCGCCCGAAAACGGTCTGGCCGACATTCGCGATCCCGAAACGGGCGATCCTGGCCAGTGGACCGAGCCGCGTGCATTCTCCGGACTGCTCAAGACCTTCCTCGGCCCCGTCGACAACGAAGAGGGCCTGCACTACCTCCGTCCCGAGACCGCTCAGGGCATCTTCGTCAACTTCGCGAACGTACTCACCACCTCGCGCAAGAAGCCGCCGTTCGGCATCGGCCAGATTGGCAAGAGCTTCCGCAACGAAATCACGCCCGGCAACTTCATCTTCCGCACGCGTGAGTTCGAGCAGATGGAGATGGAGTTCTTCGTCAAGCCCGGCGAGGACGACGAGTGGCACCAGTACTGGATCGACTACCGCATGAAGTGGTACACCGACCTCGGCATCGATCCGGAAAATCTACGGCTCTACGAGCACGCGCAGGAAAAGCTGTCGCACTACTCCAAGCGAACCGTGGACATCGAGTACCGCTTCCGTTTTCAGGGCAGCGAGTGGGGCGAGCTCGAGGGCGTCGCCAACCGCACCGATTACGACCTCAGCGTGCACTCGAAGGCGTCGGGTCAGGACCTGAGCTACTACGAGCAGGCAACCGACACTCGCTACACGCCGTACGTCATCGAGCCCGCAGCCGGACTGACACGTTCGCTGATGGCGTTCCTCGTCGACGCCTACACCGAGGACGAGGCACCCAACGCCAAGGGCGGCGTCGACAAGCGCGTCGTACTCAAACTCGATCGTCGTCTCGCGCCGGTCAAGGTCGCCGTGTTGCCGCTCTCCCGCAACGCCGATCTCACGCCCAAGGCCAAAGATCTCGCGCAGCAGCTGCGGCAGTACTGGAACGTCGAGTTCGACGACGCCGGCGCCATCGGCCGCCGTTACCGACGGCAGGACGAGATCGGTACGCCGTTCTGCATCACCGTCGATTTCGACACTCTGGACGACCAGGCCGTCACCATCCGTGAGCGAGACAGCATGGCGCAGGAGCGCGTCGCTCTCGATCAGGTCGAGGGCTATCTCGCTCAGCGGCTCCTGGGCGCCTGATCTTCACCCTGGGGCGCTACGCACCCGTGCGTGGAAAGTGCTGTTCCAACAACACTTTCCACGCACGGGGTGCGTAGCGCATCAGAACCGGCCGCCGCCGCCTCCGAAGCCGCCGCCCCCGCCTCCGAAGCCGCCGCCGCCCCCACCGAAGC
>NZ_JBAWFH010000350.1:0-4494 GCF_049591685.1 Rhodococcus sp. (in: high G+C Gram-positive bacteria)
GTCTCACACGACGAGCTGAGCACCAGGACTCGCGCGATACTGGGGCGTCTCGGCGTGTCCACCGACCTCGACGTCCCGCAATCGCAGCTGCCGATCGTTGCGCGCTCGCCGATCACCGGTGGCAACCTGGCATCCCTCGCGGCCGCGACGGTCTCGGACGTCGATGCGGCCATCGCTGGTGCCGCGGCTGCTTTCCCGCAGTGGTCGATGGTTCCCGCACCCGTACGCGGCGACCTGATCCGAGAACTCGGCCTCTTGCTGCGTGAGCACAAGGACGATCTCGGCGCGCTCGTCTCGATCGAAGCGGGCAAGATCGTGTCCGAAGGCCTCGGTGAGGTGCAGGAAATGATCGACATCTGCGACTTCGGCGTCGGGCTGTCGCGCCAGCTGTACGGCAACACCATCGCTACCGAACGGCCCGGCCATCGCATGATGGAGCAGTGGCATCCGCTGGGCGTCGTCGGTGTGATAACCGCATTCAATTTCCCGGTAGCCGTGTGGTCGTGGAACACGGTGCTGGCGTTGATCGCCGGCGACACCGTGGTGTGGAAGCCGTCGGAGAAGACCCCGCTCACCGCGCTCGGGGTGCAGGCCGTCTTCGAACGAGCCGCCCGGAAAGCCGGCGTGGATCCGGCTGTGGCTCAACTCGTCATCGGTGACCGAGTTGCGGGCGAAGCGCTCGTCGACGACCCACGCATAGCACTGTTGTCGGCGACGGGATCGACACGCATGGGCCGCGCCGTCGCGCCCCGCGTCGCAAGCCGTTTCGGGCGAGTGCTCCTCGAGCTCGGCGGTAACAATGCGGCCATCGTCACTCCCTCCGCCGATCTCGACCTGACCACCCGCGGCATCGTGTTCTCCGCGGCGGGCACTGCCGGACAGCGGTGCACATCGCTTCGCCGGGTCATCGTGCATTCCTCGATCGCGGACGAGCTCGTCGAACGTGTTGCACGCGCTTATGATTCGCTGTCCATCGGATCTCCGCTGGAGTCAGACACCCTGGTGGGCCCGCTGATCGACGCACCCGCGTTCGCAGGCTTCCAGAAAGCGATCGACGCAGCGGTCGCCGACGGCGGAGTTGTGCGCACCGGCGGCTCCCGCGTCGACATAGCCGGTGAAGACGCCTATTACGCGCAGCCGACGATCATCACCATGCCGGCGCAGACCGATATCGTGCGTCACGAAACGTTCGCGCCGATTCTTTACGTCCTCACCTACGAGACCCTCGACGAAGCAATCGCGCTGCACAACGATGTGCCGCAGGGCCTGTCGTCGTCCATCTTCACCACGGATTTACGGGAAGCCGAGCGGTTCCTCTCCGCGGCCGGCTCCGATTGCGGTATCGCGAACGTCAACATCGGACCGTCCGGCGCCGAAATCGGCGGCGCCTTCGGTGGTGAAAAGGAAACCGGTGGCGGCCGCGAATCCGGCTCGGACGCATGGAAGTCGTACATGCGCCGGGCCACCAACACCGTCAACTATTCCAACGAACTACCCCTTGCCCAGGGAGTGAAGTTCACGTAAGCGGCTCCGCCGCCCGTGTGAAGTGCGGCTCCGCCGCCCGTGTGCGAAAAATGTTGTTGAAACAGCATTTTTCGCACACGGGTGCGTCAGCGCAGGAGGCCCTCGACCAGGGCGTCGACGATGTCGTCGGTCGAGGTATCCGGGTCGAGGGGGTAGGTGAGTCGGTCCAGCAGGAGGCCGTCGATCGCGTAGTGGAACAGTGCGATCTCGCGCGTGCCTCCGGGGAGCCCGGCGGAGGAGTTGAACTCGACGTCGCTGCGGAAGCTGGAAGTTTGCCAGTGGCCGAGAATGTCGCGGATCTCCGGTCGTCGTGAGGCTTCGAGTCTGAGTTCGAACAGAGCCAACGTCACCTCTCGATTGCCGAGCAGGCGGGCCACGATGTCGCGGGTGTAGTCGGCGAACAGTTCGCGGCTCGGCGTCCTGTTCGCCAGCGAATCGAGCACCGCAGGGTCCGGCGCGAGACGTTCACCGATCCGACCGACAAGGCCCGCGATGACGTCGTCCCGGGAACGAAAGTAATTGGACGTCGTCCCCTTGGGCACGCCAGCCTCGTCGTCGATCGCTCTGTGCGTCAGACCGCGGGCGCCTTCGCGGGCGAGAATGCGCAGTCCGGCATCGGCCAGTTCGGAACGTCTCTGCGGATTGCGCGCCATGGAAAAACTGTAGCGGATCCACGACAGGTGTCGTAGTCTGGCGTTCGAACCACTACAAGCGTCGTGAACGGAGATACCCATGCGTGAACTGGTCTATTACGTCGCCGTCAGCCTCGACGGGTACATCGCCGCGCCGGACGACACATTCGACGCCTTCCCCATGCAGGGCGACCACATCGACATGATCCTCGCGCAGTACACCGACACGGTCCCCACGCCTGGGCTGGAGGCGCTCGGTCTCACGCCGCCGCTGACACGCTTCGACACCGTGCTGATGGGGTGGAACACCTATGCGGTGGGCGGACCCCACCTACCGAACGGGCCCTATGCCCACCTGAAGCAGTATGTTTTCTCCCGCAATCGAACCGGCAACGATGCCGCGGCCCCGGTGACCGTCACGGCAGAAGATCCGATCGAGGTGGTCGCACGGCTCAAACACGAAGCCGGTAGTGGTATTTGGTTGTGCGGCGGCGGGCAACTCGCATCGTCGCTGTTGAACGAGATCGACAGAGTGATTCTGAAAGTCAACCCGGTGTTGCTCGGCTCTGGTAAGCGGCTGTTCGTCGACCGCGAATACGCGCCGATCGCACTCAACCTCGTCGAGAGCACGCCGTACCGGTCGGGTGTCGTGATCAACGAGTACGTCGTCGGTCGGTGACGGTCAGTCCACCGGTAAACTGTGCGCGCGGAGTTCGTCGATGATGTGCGATGTCGGCCACGCGCTCACCTGGAATCGCGCGGGATCGAGGCCGTCCGCAGCCCGGATGCCGGTGATCGAAGCGACGTCGGCGAACTGCACGTAGAACGGGGGCGATCTGTCGTCGGTGAAGGCGACGAGGTCGGCCACCGGGAGGGCGCAGTCGGCCGTTTCGCTCCAAATGGTGACGGTACGAGGGCCGAATGCCGTGGCCTTGACGGTTACCGTTCCGACCTCGGTGCCGATGCCCTCGAGGTGATATTGCCGCCGGAGCCAATCACCCTGTGCTGCATACTCTCTGATGATGTGAATGCAGCGTGCTCGGGCAGCTCCGGAGTGATCCGGATGAGTCTGGTCGAAGGTGATCACGGCACCGTTGTCGTCGACGGTGTACGCCTGCGGTGACAGTGCTCGGGAGGTGCGCGCGTATTGAGCTTCGGCACGCTCGAAGTGCTGATCCAGCAACTCGTCGTCGTCGCCGGGCAGCACATGAACGGTCTGGTCGTCGGGAATGAAAGCAACAGGTGGACAACCGAATCGGGCACGGTGTGATGCCAGCCAACCCGGATCCAGCAGCCATGAGGTGACGTAACGATTGCCGTCCCGGTTTGCGGCCTGTGGGTGTGGGTCACCGCCCGCGTCGACGAGGCGCTGCACGGCGCGGCCCTTCGTCGGATCTGCGTGCTGAGTGATGGTGGCGAGATTCGAGCGTGCTGCGGCGAAGACCGTCGCAGGATCGATTCCCCAAGTCTCGATGGTCTGCCAGGAGACGGCGGTGCGGTGCGCAGCTTTGTCGATGACGACCAGCTCGTCGATCAGCGGAAACACTCTGCGAGAGAGCAACAAACCCGAACCGGAGTCGATTGTATACGTGGACGGCTTCAGTATCGGACGTAATCGTGGGAGTGCTTCGTTCCAGTCGCACGGCCAGTCGATGGACGACATGGTGGTTGTGACGAAGTGCGCGATGTGCGCTTCTTTGGCGAGGTCGGACGCGTTGGTCGTGTCGCGGTAGAGGTCCTCGAGGTACAGCACCGAATTCTCGTCGAAACGTACAGCGAAGGCGTCCGTGTCGAGACGAGGATCGACGCCGCCCTCGGTGTGGACGCGCTCCATAACCCGACGCGCGAACTGATCTTTGGAATCTACGTTTCCCCCCACCCGAGAGATGGTAAAGGATTGCCGCAACTCTGCTCGGGTGCCGGGGAGATGATGTGACAGTTCACGACGTGGTCGCCGTCGACGGTTGGCCGATCCGCCCATGCGAGTTTGGTTGGGTGGCTGGGTTACTTGATCGGCTGCGGTTGTGGACCGGCCGAGGTTGGTTGGTCGGCTGGTCTATCTGATTGGACCCGTGCCAACGCGTGGCTGTAGGCGGCACGTGTCGAGCTTTCGTGCCGCCAGTAGCCCCGGCATCGACGGGCTATGCCCCGGCATCGACGGGCTATGCCGCGGTGTTATCGGTGCCATGCGCCGCTGCCGGGATGTCTGCTGCTGGGTCGTCGGGTTCGGGGTAGAGGTATTCCTGTGGGTGGTGGTAGTGGTTGATGATTCCGCGGCGTTGGGGGTCGATGGTGGCGGGGGGATGCCATTGGGTGCGTCCGGGGTGTGGGTGGGTTG
>NZ_JBAWFH010000351.1:0-1603 GCF_049591685.1 Rhodococcus sp. (in: high G+C Gram-positive bacteria)
AACGCCACCTGCAGCGGGACGACCAGCAACCCGACGATCAGCATGAACAGCACGTTGCGCCCCGGGAACCGCATGAACGTGAACGCGTACGCGGCGAACGCAGCGATCATGATCGGCAGCACCGTCGCGGGGACGGAGACGACGATCGAGTTCACGAAGGCGTTCGCCATCCCGCTCTCGAGGACCTGCGTGTAGCTGTCGAGGGTCCACTGGGAGAACGGGTCGGTGATGACCGTCCACCAGCCCGACGACTTCACGTCGGCCTCGTCGCGGAACGACGAGATCAGCAGACCCAGCGTCGGGATGAACCAGAGGACGCACAGCAGGACGATGCCCACACGAACAGCAACGCTGCCGAGAGTGAAGCTCCTCATCGACCGGCCTCCTGCTTCTTGAACTGGCGCATCTGGTAGATCATCACCGGGATCACGGCGATCATCAGGACCACGACTACCGCGGCCGCGCGTCCGGCGTCACCGAACTCGAAGAGCTCCACGAAGAAGGTGTTGGCCAGCACCGAGGTGCCCGCGCCGCCCCCAGTCATCACGTAGACGATGTCGAAGACCTTCAGGACCAGGATGAGGACGGTCACGAAGACCACGATCACCGTCGGCCAGATCTGCGGTACGACGACCTTGAAGAAGATCTGGATCTCGCTGGCCCCGTCGATGCGCGCCGCCTCCACGGTGTCCTCGGGGACGCCCTTGATCGCCGAGGAGAGCAGCACCATCGCGAACCCCGCCTGCAACCAGATCATGATGACGATCAGGAGCAGGTCGTTGAGGTTGTAGTCGGAGATCCGCAGCCAGGCGACCGGCTCGAACCCGAGACTCGTCGAGATCGCCGAGAGGAGCCCGATCTGCTTGTCGCCCTGCGCGAACCTGGTCGCGTAGACGAAGCCCCAGATCGTGCTCGCCCCGACGAAGCTGATCGCCATCGGCATGAAGATGACCGACTTCGCGACCCGCTCCGGGAACGCCTTGAGCTGGTCTGCCAGCACCGCCACGAGCAGGCCGACGATGACGCTCCCTGCCGGGACGATGAGGATCCAGAGCAGGTTGTTGACCAACGTGCCGATGAACTCATCGTCCCGGAAGAGCGAGGTGTAGTTCCCGAACCCGACCCAGTTGATGCTGTTTTCATCGGCGAAGCTGTAGATCACGGTCATCACGGCCGGGTAGACCAGGAAGACGGTCACCACCAAGATGGCCGGGCCGATGAAGACGTACGGCTTGACCCGCCGTTCCCACTTGCCCGGCAGGAGGCCTGAGAGGAAGTTGAGGACCCAGTAGAGAGCAGCGGTGCCACCGACTCCCAGGACGATCGCTACCAGGCCGTTGAGGATCTTCAGATACGGATCATCGGTCATCCTCGCCAGCTCTCCTCGATCGCGTCGGCAGCCTCCTGAGCGCTCTTCTCACCTCCGACGTAGGCGTTCATCTCGCTCCAGAACGTGCCGGCGCCGACCTGCGCGGGCATCAGGTCCGAACCGTCGAAGCGGAACGTGTCGGCGTCCTGCAGCAGGGTCGCGATCTCACCGAACATCGGGTCGGCGTACTGCGAGTTGTCGAACTCCGTGCTCGGCGAGAGCCAGCCGCCGGCC
>NZ_JBAWFH010000352.1:0-38073 GCF_049591685.1 Rhodococcus sp. (in: high G+C Gram-positive bacteria)
CCCAGGCGCTTTCGAGTTGGTGGAGTGCAGTGTGCAGGGTGGGGTCGGTGATCGGCAGCACTTTTTGTGCGGCACCGACTCCCAGATCCTCTGCGACGCTTTCCCCCGTGAGCATGAAATCAGACTAAACCCACCCACCGACAAGTTCGCGAAAGAGCGTTTGAATGAAAACGATTGTCCGACAATGTCAATGGTCAAGCATTCAACCTCAGTGCGTGAGCCACACTTTGACGACTGTGATGGCTGTGGCAAGGGCTGCGGCACCGATGCCTGACGCAATTGTTCGCCACGACACGGTGCTGGATTGCAGGCGTTCCACCACAAGGCCGAGCACTGCGATCCTGAAGATGATGACTCCTGCGGCGCACAATTGAGCTCCAGGTGGATCGAACAGTGCAATGACCTCGAACGACCCCAGGAGAAGGATGGCGAACGGCACGGTGCCGGAGTTTATGATCGGTTGAGCGTCGCGCAACAGGTCGCGAAAGTGGGCCGGTGATTCCGGACCCGTCGTTTCGCCCTCGCGCCGGGAAATAACGCCGTGCGACAGCCACTCCGCGAAGATGTGTGCCGCGAACGTGGACAGAGTGGTACCCAAAACCAGCCACGCTGCCAACCGTTCCTCGACCGCGGACGAGTCGGAGACGACCACCACCGACAGAACCAGGATGTTGCCGTATGCGAACGCGGCGACTCGACGGGCTGCCCGCTCGGGAGGCAGGAGTCTGCCGCTGCGGCGTCGGGTGAGGGCGCTGAGCCACCCTGGATTCTTCATGGGTCGACGGGTGCGGCGGTGTGTTGGGGCTCGACGAGAGAGGCGTTCATATCCCTCCATCCTGCCGACATGCCGATTCCTCCGAATCTCATTGTCGGCGAGTTCGGGGCTGAATGTCGTCACCCGACGCGGATGAAGCGGCGGCGTCATCCGCTGGTTTCTCACCCGCCGGTCGTCGAACCGGGCCGCAGGATCATCAGTGTCACCACCACGACCCAGAGCAACGAGAAGATCCCGCTCGTCATCGCGAGGGCGCTCACGCTCGTGGGTCGCTCGGTCGTAATCGGCTCGGGTGCGCCGGTGAGGCCTGCCATCACCTCGGACTGGCCGGGGACGACGACGAGGGCCAGCAATCCTCCCGCAATCAGGGTCAGCACGATCGATGCAACCACCCAACTGTCGGTCAACACGCCCATGCCCCACGCGGTGACGAGGCCGAGCACCGGCACGAGTATCGACACGGCACCGTACTTTCGGGTAATCCGCTCGAGCAGGGCGGCGACAGACGTGGCGCCGCCGTCGGGGTCCCGTGCTGCCGCTCGGGCGTAGCGCGGGAAGAGGCTGGCCGAGACGGTGACCGGCCCGATCAACAGAATCGCCGCGATTACGTGCAGAATCAGAAAGAACTTGTTCACATGCACCACTACCTTCAGTCTGGCTTACAGTTTGACTGAAGGTAGCACGCAACGGAAGGCGGGCAATGGCCCCGGAGAAGGCCGATGGACCGCCGAAGGGCGCACCGCTGCCGTTGGTACTGCTCGGGCTCGGCCGCATCGTCGAACGTGAGCTCGGGGCACGACTCGACTCGCTGGGATTGACAATGCGCTCGTTCGGCATCCTCGGGCACTTGAGCGGCGTGGATTCGTTGTCCTACAGCGACCTGGCTCGGCGTGCCGACATCACGGTTCAGTCGATGCACACGGCGGTCAAGAAGATGATCGCCGACGATCTCGTGCGCGGGACCGGGTCTGCCGGACGGTCTGCGCATCTCTCGATCACCGACGGTGGCAGGGAACGTCTACACAAGGCTCGACGCGTCATGGGCGCGTACGAAACCGAGCTCCTCGCCGGCGGCGACGGCGAGAATGCTCGCAGCGCGCTGAACGCGTTGATGGCTACCGCCTGGCGCGTCAGTGCACCGGGAGACTCACTGCCGCCCTCGTTGTGACTACCGGTGACGCGACCGGTCGACGGTGCGGCTCACTCCGCGGTGCGGTACAGCCGCCAGAACCAGAACGCGCCCGCGGCGACGAGTAGCCCTCCGGATCCGAGTGCGCCGACGACGAGCAACGTGGCTCCGATGCCGATGAGCACAACTATGCCCGCGAGCTGGAGTCCGTCGCGCCAATCCATAGGCCTGCGAGGATACGGCGTATCGGTGAACAACCCGTGTGCCTCGGCGCTTCGACGTTCACAGGTGCAGCGAGCGTGCTTTCTGCTCGGCGGTGGCCGCGGCATTCTGTTCCCTCGCGAACAGTAAGCCGTATGTGAAGCCGTTCTCCCCCGACCGGGCACCCGCGGCGCGGCCGAGTCGTTGTAGGAACGTAGCTGCGACCAGGCTGTCCTGGTGCTCGCCCAGCACCTCTTGCGCTTCCTTGAATCGGGAGATCGCTTTCTTCGAACGCTTCGATCCGACGACCGGTTCGATCAATTCGGCGGCATAGCGGGCGCGCTTGCATGCCTTGCGCGCACTGTGCAGCGCTTCGTCGTCATCGGTGTGCGTCGACGCGTCGGACAGTCGCCGACGGGCTTTGGTCGCGGCTTTCTTCGCGAGTTCGACCACCCGCTTCTTCTTCACCGAGCGTCCCCGACGAGAAATCTCGTTCACGGTATCGAGGAGGGCCGCGTACCGGTCGCCGGCCAGCACGACGTCCACATTGGCGCGATAGACGCGTTGTTCCGCTCCGAGAGTTGCATCGATGTTGGCGCCCACCGGACCGATCACCCATTCGGTGGGCAACTCGGCCACGGCGCGCGCGAACCTTTCACGCTGCACCTCGTGATCCCTGACGTGCCCCAGAATGCCTGCGTACCAAAATAATTCCTTGTCGAGGCGGGCAGCAAACTCCGGGTCGAATGCATCGCGAAAGACGCGCACGGTGCTGCGAAGCCGACGAATGGCCACACGCGTGGGATGGATGGGGTCCTCGCCCCGCCGGAGCGCCGCGTCGCCGTCACGGATCGCGGAGATCTGGGCGTCGATGTACATCGACAGTGCGGGCGGGAGGGCGCCGCCGACGGACGAGGTACCGGGAGGTTCGCTCGTTGCTGTCGGTGTGCTCATCGGCGACGTGTGCCCCACGACACGTCGAACGAAACATGGTCTGCTGGCATGGTGTTGTCCATGCGCCCGTTCGATCGCGTCCTGCATCCGGCTTCGGTGCACGGCATTGTGGGGCTGCAGAGGCGGTTGCTGCGGCAATTTCTCGTACTGACCACGGCCCTCTACGGGGTGGGAGTGGTGGCGTCGATTCTCCCGCACGGCGACAGAGTTACCGCGGACGTCACCGGGGGAGTCGTTGCGGTGTGCCTGGGCGTCGCCGGGGTAGTGGTGCTGTGGCTTCGGCCTCGCACACCGGCGGGTCACCGCGGAGCCCTCGCGGCGGCAATGCTGGCGACGCCCGCTGTGATGGCCTTCCACGTGCTCACCGCCGCGCAGTTCCCATGCTTGGTCGCGGCGATGTTCCTGGCGATGTACGTCCGCGCCTTTCATCCGGATGGATCTGCCCGAATACTTGTCGCAGTGCTGGTGGCACTGGTCGTTGTTGCCGTGTGGCGGGCACCCGCACCCGTCTACCCCATCACCTATCTCGTGTTTTCGGCCGCCATCGTCGGTGCTGCCGAAGCATTCGGCGCGGTGACGAAGGCGCTGATTGCGGCCTCCTGCACCGACGCACTGACCGGTGTCCTCAACCGAGCCGGTTGGGAGATCGCCACCGCAGACGCCGTCACCACACTGTCGGTCGGCCGCGAAGGGGCAGGCCCGGTCACGGTCGTCATCGTCGACGTCGACGATTTCAAGATCGTCAACGACACGGACGGTCACCGCGCGGGAGACGAGTTGCTGGTCGGTCTGGCCAGGTCCTGGTCACGGTCTGCCCCGCGGGGAGCGGTGATCGCGCGCTTGGGCGGCGACGAGTTCGCCGCACTACTGGCCGGGCACTCCGCCGAAATCGTCGACGACTTTGTTCGCGCAACGGTCGATGCACTGCCTTACGCCAGTGTCGGCGTCGCCTCGTCCTCGGACGCCGACGAATCGATCCCAGACGTTCTGGCACGCGCCGACGAGGATCTGTATCGAACCAAGCGCAGCCGCAAGTAAGCGAACGATCAGTCTGCGGACCAGGTGCCGTGTAGCCCGGCTGGTACTCGAATGGGTAGATCGATCGTCGCGATCGGGCCGTCGGCCGGATCGGCTGCGTCGAGTAGATAGAACCGCGAGCGCATGTCGGACGGGTCGGTGCCGATCGCACCCCAGTAGTCGTTGCGCTCGCCGGGAATGTGGATGGGTTCGCCGATGGCGACGCCGGGGGTGAAGCAGCTGTCCGCCCCTGTACTGCAGTCGTGGAACCACAGGCTGTCGAGCTCGTCGTGGTCGCCGCCGGCTTTGCCGACGGTGGCGATGTGACGGTGTTCGCGGGTGAGCACGCGGTCGTCGATGCGCGGGAATTCGAGGCCGGGTCGGTCGCTGATCCGGTCGCGATTGATCGAGCCGCTGGCCGGGTCGCAGGTCGCGCGGGCGAGTCCGGGGGCGGGAGACCCATCGACGGGCTGCGCGAAACCGAGTGGAATGGCGTGTTCGACGTAGTCGACGGTCACTGTCCCGTCGGGGTTGTCGAAGGCGTTGGCGAAGTGCCACACCCAGAACGGGTCGGTGTCGATCCATCGAACTGCGCTGCCGTCGCGCGGAATCAAGGCAATTCGCGTTCCTCTGTCGGGTTGCCACGACAGCATCGAGCCGCGCCGCATCATTGCCTCGATGTCGAAGACCAGGGGATTGGCGAAGAGCACCACGTACTTCTGAGTCAAGGCCATGTCGTGAATCATGATCGGTACGTCGAGTCCGTCGACGGGGGTCGGTGTGCGGGAGGTATTTCCGTCGGCGCCGACGACGGACCAGGTGAGGTACGGCGATTCGAGCGAGTAGTTGAAGAGCACCAACTCGCCGGTACGTGGGTCGATCTTCGGGTGCGCCGTGCTGCCGACGAGCATGGCTCCGCCGCAATCCTCGGTGCCGAGCGTCGCGAGAGACTCCCGGTCGAGGCGATACGGCTTGTCCGACTCGGCCATGGCCATGAGCCTGCCCGCGTGCTGGACGATGTTGATGTCGGGCAGCTGTCGTGGGGTGTTGGCGAGCTCTGAGCCGACGACCTCGACCGGCGGTGTGTACCCGTCGAGCAGGCCCGACCAGACGGCCTCGCCACGCCGCTCCTCGAGCTCCACCATCGGCGTCCGGACGAATCGATTGCTGTACGAGGCGCATCCACCGGCGAAGGTGATGCGGTGAACCATTCCGTCGCCGTCCAGTGGGTACTTGAACGACCCGATCGGGTCGAAGCGCGGGTTGGGTCCGTTGCGCAGGTAAGTGCCGTGCACGTCGTCGGGGATTTCACCGGCCACGGGTAGGTCGGCGACGTCGACTTCCTCTCGCTGCGGCGCGAACACACCGCTCAGGTGCGCATGATGGACGACGTCGACCGGTGGTGGTGGACGCGGATCAGCGATGACGGTCATGATTTCCCTCCCGCAGTTCTCTCGTGTGCACGCGACTCCGTTCTCATTGTGATTCTGTTGCCCCAGGCGCGGCTCACCCTCCGCGAGTGAAAACGAAACGCGTCCGCCCCACCCGAAGATTTCGGGTGGGGCGGACGCGGACGTACCGTTCGGAAGGCGGATGTCAGCCGACGTGCACCGGGATGTCACTGGTGGGCAGGTCGTCCTTCTTCGCGCGGACGAGGAACACCACGACCGGGCAGACGAGCGCGACGAGAATGGCCGCCGTGCCGAAGGCCCAGGCGTAGCCGGACACCTCGGCGGAGAAAGCGTGATCGATGGTGGCCGTCACGAAATCACGGACCGGTTCGGGCAGTGACGCCAGAAGCTCGTCGGACGGAACTTCCTGCGAGGCAAGCGCTTCGGCCGGTACTCCGGCCGGAGGCGTCGGCGCAGGATTGTCGGCGAGGTACGAGGACTTGCTCGAGGTGTAGACGGTGGTGAACACCGCGGCGCCGATGGCCCCGCCGACCTGCAGCGTCGCGTTGATCAATGCGCTGGCTGCGCCGGCATCGTGATCACGGACGCCGATGAGCGCCACGTTCTGCATGGGGACCATGAGAAGACCCAGACCCAGGCCGAGGAGTACGACGCCGGGCAGGACGTGCGTCCAGTACGAGGTGTCGACGCCGATCTGGGTGAGCAGCAGCAGGCCGAGAGCCGACACGACGGGTCCGACGGCCATCAACGGCTTGGGTCCGATCCGAGGTACCAGTGCCGATGCGATGGCTGCGGTGATCATGATTCCCGCGGTCATCGGCAGCGATGCGACACCGGCAATCACGGGGCTCATTTCGAGCACGATCTGGAAGTAGAACGTCAAGTACAACGTTCCGCCGAGGAGTGCAGCGCCGATGACAGCGGAGCCGATGTAGGCGGCGCCGCGATCTCGATCGAGCAGAACGCTCAGCGGCAGAAGTGGATGGTCCGACTTCGCTTCGACGACGACGAACGCAGCGATGAGCAAAAGGCCGACGACGATGAAAGAAATCGTCGGCACAGTGGCCCATCCGTTTTCGGCCTCCGTGAAGCCGTAGACCAACGAGGCCAGACCGAGGGCGACGAGTACTGCCCCGGGCAGGTCGTAGCGGGTGTTTCCGTGCGCTTTGCTCTCGTTGACGAAGGGGAGTGCGGCGGCGATGGCGAAGATCGCGACGGGAATGTTGACCAGCAAGCACCAACGCCAGTTCGCGTACTCGGTGAGAACGCCGCCGAGCAGCAGGCCTACGGCAGCGCCGCCGCCTGCGATGGCGCCGAAGACGCCGAACGCCTTGGCGCGTTCCTTGGTGTCGGTGAAGGTGACGGTGAGGATGGCGAGCGCTGCCGGTGCCAGCAGAGCGGCGAACACTCCCTGGCCTGCTCGAGCGACGAACAGCTGCCAGCCTTCCTGTGCCAATCCGCCCACGGCCGAGGCCACGGCGAACCCGGCCATACCGACGATGAACGACCGCTTGCGGCCCCAGAAGTCCGCGATGCGTCCGCCGAGCAACAGAAGTGCTCCGAACGCCAGTGCGTACGCGGTGATGACCCAGGTGCGCGCCCCGTCGCTGATGCCGAGATCCTGCTGCGCCTGCGGCAGCGCGATGTTGACGATCGTGCCGTCCAGCACGATCGTGAGCTGGGTGATGGCCACGATGCAGAGCACCAGCCATCGACGCTCGTAGTTCGGGTTCGCGGCGAGCGCGCTGCCCTGGGCCTGATGGTCCATCTTGTGTTTCCCCACTCGTCTTCGTTGTTCGTCGCGGGCACGCAAAGGCCCCAGAAAAACCTAGGTCGACCGACGACCATAGTCAAACGAACTAGTTGGTTGGACCGGGTATCCTTGGTCACATGAAAGCCGACACAGGGGCGACGCGAGCTCGGATAGTCGCGGCAGCTCGCACAGAATTCGCTGCTCACGGCCTTGCAGGAGCGCGCGTCGACCGCATCTCCGCGAGCGCGAGTGCGAGCAAGGAACGGTTGTACGCCTACTTCGGCGACAAGGAGTCGCTGTTTCGTGCGGCTGTCGAGGACGGCTTCGACAGGTTTCAGGACACCGTTCCGTTCACCGTCGACAACCTCGGCCTCTTCGCTGCGCGGGCGTATCGACATCTTTGTTCGGAGCCGGAGGAACACCGAATACTGCTGTGGGCGCTGCTGCAGGGCGACCCGAACATGCATCACGGCGCCAAGATCGGCGCCATCGTTGCGGGCCATGCGGCAGCTGTAGCTCAGGCTCAGCGTGACGGCACGGTCGAGACGAGCATCCAGGCACAGGACCTGATGACACTCGTCTTCGGCATCGTCTCGTCGTGGATAACCACGCCCGGACAGAGCTTGCCTGCCGGGCCCGCCGAGATAGACCGCCGCTGCGAGGTCATCGAGGCGGCGGTTCGGCGGTTGTGCGCGGTCACCTGACTCGGCTCACGGATGAGCGCCCACCGCAGCACGCTCCGTGACCGGACACTGTGCCGTGCCGTCTGTCGTCGTCGCCAGGACGGCCATCTTCATCACCTCGACCGCATCGCCGGTGGCCGCAAAGACTCTGCGTTGCCGAGATGCGCCGTTGCCGTTGTGGGCGAGCCGCTGCAGAAGCGAAGCGA
Source organism: Rhodococcus sp. (in: high G+C Gram-positive bacteria) (assembly GCF_049591685.1). Taxonomy (GTDB): domain Bacteria; phylum Actinomycetota; class Actinomycetes; order Mycobacteriales; family Mycobacteriaceae; genus Rhodococcoides. Next base: position 8,131 of record NZ_JBAWFH010000352.1, read on the forward strand.
CGTGGTCGAGGTCGCCCGTGTATGCGAGTGCGGGCCGAACGTGATGGACGAGCTGTTCGATAAGCAGCCGAGGGCGCACGGCACGACCCGTCATCGGATCCACGCCGTTCCCGTCCAGACCGTGCTTCCGCGCGCAGAAATATGCAGCTTCGAGGCGGGTCCGTTCCGGCTCGGGCGGATCGTCTCCGCGTTCGTGACTCCACTGCGCTGTCAGCACGAGCGCTCGGACCAGGGCAGCGAGTAGGGCGGTGTCGTCGGCGACGGCGGGAACATCGCTCACCCGAATCTCGACGGTGGGCTGATGGGAACTGGGCCGCACATCCCAGTAGAGGTTGGCCTCGTCCAGAATCGTCCTCGTCTGGAGCAACGTGCCGACGACCTCGTCGTAGTGGCTGACGGAACGAAGGAAAGGCGGCGGCCCCGCAGTGGGCCACCTGCCCCACAGCACCGACCGCCAACTCGCGAAACCGGTGTCGGCCCCTCCGTGAACCGCCGAATTGGCGGTCATGGCAAGCAAAGTCGGTAACCAGGGGCGCAGGTGGTTGCCTGCCGCGATCGCGGTCGCCTTGTCCGGCACCTCGACGTGCACGTGACACCCGCAGCTCGCGTCGTCGAATGCCAACGCGCCATAATTCGCTGCGAGCAGTCGATATCGCTCGGAATCGGTGATCGGCTCGTTGCCGCGATCCGGGACCGGTGTCGTCGGCAACCCCAGAGCTACGAGATCGACGCCCTGGGACACCGCGACCGCCGACAGGGTGCGCCGTGTGTCGATCACATGCTCGTGCACTGCCCGAACATCTTTCAACGGCGGTGCGTTCGTCTCTACCTGATAGAGGGTCAGCTCCCGTTCGGCCGCGATGCCCACCGACCGGGCAGCGGTAACGACGGCTTCGCTGCCCGCGGTGAGCAAGCGCGAATCGGTGTCGACGAGGAGGAACTCCTCCTCGACACCGATCGCAGGTGCTCGATCAGCGAGCAACGGTGTTCGACCGATCGCGTCCGAGAATCAAGGCCGCTCCGATCATCACGACGGCGAGTCCGAGATGAAGCCAGTTGTCGGCATTGTTGACGGGCACGAAGTTGGCCGCGCTGTCACGGTCGATGAAGAGCCCGTACAGCCAGAGCACCACATAGATGATGCCGCCGCCGAGCAAGTAGAGCCGTGCCGCAGGAGCAGTCCTGGCCATGGCGATGCCCGCGACACCGAAGAGCAGATGGACGATGTTGTGCAGAATCGACACCTCGAAGATGCCCAGGAGAAGGGCGCCCGAATGATGCCCGGCGAACGTCAGCATGTCGTAGTCGGTGGTGATGCCCGGAATGAACCCGAGAACCCCGACCAGCAGAAATACGGCGCCTACGGCGAGTGCCGCCCACTGGATGGGCGCACGCGCAACGGTTCGGCTGGTAGTCATGTCGAACTCCCCTCGTCAAAGGCGTACCCCGACCCCACGCCACCGGAGGCGGCGGCGTCGCAGCGATGGTTTCCCCACGAAAGCGGCTCGAAACACAGCTTTTGTCACGTATCGGGAACACTTTCGCCGGCACGAAGGACAGACCGAGCTGGTCGGAAGTGAAGTGCGCCGTGTGTCGCTCAGTGGCCGCCGGGGTCGGTGAGGTCGCGGCCTTCGAGATTGTTGACCCGCTTGCGTTCGAGCAGCACGATCGTGAGGCCGATGGCCATCAGCACGACGGAGGTGGCTGCACCCATCCACGCCCAGCCTTCGAATCCGTAGCCGGCGGCGGTAAGTGTCATGCCGAGCACGCCGAGCGCCCCGGCGATGCACACGTACCCCGGCCAGTTACGGCCATCTTCGATCGCCTCGCCTGCGTGGTCGCGGAACGTGCGCTCGTGGTCCTTGGTGTAATCGCCCTTGGTCGACGTTTCATCGGTGGGTGTGCTGTGAGTCGATCTTTCCTCGGTCATCGCCTGTCGCCCCTTCGTCGTCGCGGCTAGTGTGCGTGAAAGCCGGTCTGCTGGAAAGCCGTGTGCTCGAAAGCCGTGTGCGTGGATCCGTGTGCGTGGATCCGTGTGCGTAAATCCGACTTTTCGCTTGTGACAAAGGGCATTACCCAGGTCGGCTACGTCAAAACCGGGTCCGGGTTCTTCTGTCGTTCCAAAATCATCGCGATGACCCCGCCTGCGGTCAGCAGTTTCTCGTCCTGCTCGGTTTCTGCGGCAATGGGAGCCTCGAACGTGAGCTCGGTGCCGTCTAGGCGCAGCAGCGTCACCGTAGCCATCCGCTCTCGAACACGGTCGCCGTCCGCCTCCACGTGCACGCGGTCCCCAGGCTCGAGGCCGGCCACAGTGTCGGCGACGTCGTCCGGAACGAGCAGCGGCAGCACTCCGACGCCGATCAGATTGGTGCGGTGGATGCGTTCGAAGCTGCGGGCGAGGACGGCCCGAACACCGAGTAGCCGAACCACTTTCGCGGCCCAGTCACGTGAGGAACCCATTCCGTAACGGTCGCCCGCGATCAGGACGACGGATTCGCCGGTGTCGGCGTAACGCCGGGCCGCTTCGGTCAACGGAACGACGGCGCCGCTGGGGCCGTGCACGGTGTGCGCGACGGGTGCCGACGGGGCGAGGTGGTTACGCACGTTGCGGTTGTGGAAGGCACCCCGCAGCATCAATTCCCAGTTGCCTCGGCGGGAGGCGAAGACGTTGAGGTCGTCGCGTGGCACCCCGCGCTCGACCAGATAGTCGGCGGCTGCGCTGTCTTTCGGGATGGCGCCGGCCGGTGAAATGTGGTCTGTGGTGATGTCGTCGCCCAGAACCATCAGGGGATGCGCGGTGTAGTCGCCGAGCACGCTGCGAGCGAACTCGGGCTCGGCGAACGGGGACGGTCGCAGGGCCGTCGACGCCGAGTCCCAGGGGAATTGGGGACCGGTGGGTGCCTCGATGGCGTCCCACAGCGGATTCGACGACGCGGCGGCGAAATCGTCGACGACGTCGTCCGGGTTGCGAGCAGCGGCGAGGACGCGGTCGATCTCGTCGGTGCCGGGCCATAAATCGCCGAGTCGCACGGGGTTGCCGTCGACGTCGTGTCCGAGTGGTTCGGTGGACAGGTCGATCGCGGCGTCTCCTGCCAGCGCATAGGCGATGACCAGCGGCGGAGACAGCAACAGACCGAGCTCGAGGTCGGGGTGCACGCGGCCGGGAAAGTTGCGGTTGCCGGACAGCACCGCCACCGGCATGCGTGTGCCGGTGGCGATCGCGGATGCTGTTGCGGGCAGCAGGGCACCGGAGTTGCCGATGCAGGTGGCGCAGCCGTAGCCGACGATGTCGAAGCCGACCGCGGAGAGGTCGTCGAGCAGATCTGCGCGGCGCAGCAGGCTCGCCGCGGAGGGTGAGCCCGGTGCCAACGACGTCTTCACCCAGGGGGGAACGCTCATCCCGCGGGTGCGCGCCTTGCGAGCGAGGAGCCCCGCCGCGACGAGCAACTGCGGGTCGGAGGTATTGGTGCAGCTGGTGATGGACGCAATGGCAATCGGAAACTGGGGGAGAGAACCTGGAATCGCGTCTACCTGCGGTGCCGCTTCGGCTCGAATCACCCGGGCAGCGTCGGACAGCGGACGCAGGTCCTGGGGCCGCCGCGGCCCCGCGACCGAGGTCTCGATCTGCGCAAGGTCGACGGTGATTTCCCGCGTGTATTCCGGATTCGCCTCCGGGTCGAACCACAGCCCGGATCGCCGCATCGCGGACTCGACGAGGCGGCAGTGCTGCAGGGTTCGGCCGGTGTCGGCGAGGTAGCGCAGTACCTGCTCGTCGACGGGGAAGAAGCCGGTGGTGGCCCCGTATTCGGGTGCCATGTTGGCGACAACCGAACGAGTGCCGACGCTCAGGCTCGACACGCCTGGACCGAAGAACTCGACGAACTCGCCCGTGACGCCGATGTCGCGCAGGCGGTGCGTCACGGTCAGGGCCAGGTCGGTGCCGAGCACGCCGGGACGCAGCGCGCCGATCAGCTTCACACCGACGACATCCGGGATGCGGAGCGTGGTGGGCAGCCCGAACATGACCGACTGCGCTTCGAGACCGCCGACACCCCAGGCCAATACGCCGAGACCGTTGATCATCGGGGTATGACTGTCGGTGCCGAGCATCATGTCGGGAACCGCCCAATTTCGACCGTCGCGGTGTTCGACGGTGACGACGGTCGCGAGCTGCTCGAGGTTGATGGTGTGCATGATGCCGGTGCCGGGGCGGTTGATGTGCACCGTCTCCATCGCACCGGCCGCCCAGGCGAGGAATCGATAGCGCTCGGTGTTGCGACGCATGTCGTGACCGAGGTTCACCGTCGCGGCATCCCGCTGGGCGTATGCCTCGACGGCGAGCGAGTGGTCGACCGAAACCTCGACGGGTAGAACGGGATTCAGTTCGGTCGGGTCGCCGCCCAGCGCTGCTACCACGTCGCGCATCGCTGCGACGTCGACCAGTGCGGGTGTGCTCGTGGTGTCGTGCATCATCAGCCGACCCGGCATGAACGGGATCTCGGCGGAACTCGTGTGCGTGTCGGTCCACGAGATCAGATCCGCGATTGCACGTGCCTGCACCGCAGGCGGGGCCGTCCGCAGCACGTTCTCGGCGAGCAGTCGGAGCACCACGGGCCACCGGCGGTGAACGGACGAGCCGGCGGCTGCTTCGACGTCGACGAAGTTCAGTGTGCGGCCCTCGTCGTCGACGAACGTGGCAATGGGAAGATCCATACGAAGGACTCTAGGTTATAACCTATAAGCTGCAAAGCCGGTGCTACGATCGGCGCTGTGCGTGGACCGGTCGGTGTGCGCAGGGACAGGAGGGCCGGCACGTGGGTTTTCCCGACGCGACGTTCACGAAGAACGACTACGTGTACGCACAATTGCGCACTCGCATTCTCACCGGTGAACTCGCCGCAGGCTCCGTTGTCGGCCAGGCGAAACTGGCGTCCGATCTCGGGGTGAGCACCACCCCGCTGCGTGAGGCGATCCGCAGGTTGGCGGCCGAGGGAATGATCGACCTCGAGGCTCACCGCGATGCGCGGGTCACCGCGGTCTCGGCCGAGGAAGCACGTCATCTCTATCAGGTACGCGAGAGTCTCGACCCTCTCGCGACGTCGCTCGCAGCGCAGAACCGCACGAGCGCGGATATCTCGGCCATGGAGTTCGCCCTCAGTCGGCTCGAGCCGATCACCGACGCAGGCGATCTCGACGCGCTGCTGCGTCATCGCGAATTCCACCGTGCCGTCTATCGATCGTCGGGCAATCCGGTGCTGATCGACATACTGGAACGGCTGTGGGACAAAGCAGACCGGTACCGGCTCATCGGTCTTCGGCACGGCGGCGACACGGAGCGCGACCATGCCAGGGTCGACGCGGAGCACACGGCAATCTACGAGGCCGTGGCCGCCGGCGAGGCGGACGAAGCGGCCCTGCGGATGACCGAGCACATCCGCCGAAGTCTCGGTCGCCGCGCCATCGTGGCGCTGGAGGAATCCTCCGTCGACACAGTGTGACCCCGGTACGCGCGAACTCGCATTGTGTTGCACCTCACTCTGTATAGGTTATAGTCTGCAACGACGAATACCGGACGGTGTTCATCTCGCAGAGCGATTGAGGTGTGCTCGTTTGAACTCCCCGAACAATCCCGACCCTCTCCCCGACAGCGAAGTCGATGTTGCCGACGAGCCCGGAGCATCCCAGGCGGGCCGGAAAACACCACCGATGGTGCGCCGAGCACTCGTCGGCGTCGCTTTGGTGGCTGCGGCTGCAATCGTTGCCGTCGGAATAGGCGACGCGGCGTCGAGTGGGGGCGGTGCCGACGCGCGGGCCCAGCTCACCCTTATCGCACCCGCCGCGGCAGGCGGTGGATGGGACGGCGCCGCACGCGAGGCGCAGCAGGCTCTGCGTTCGCAGGGTATCGTCAACAACACCAACGTCGTCAACATCCCGGGTGCAGGCGGCACGATCGGCCTCAGCCAGTTCACCGGTATGACAGGCGAATCCGCGACGATGATGGTCATGGGCATCACCATGCTGGGCGCCATCAACATCAACGGATCCGACGTCGACCTCGGTGATGTCACACCGATCGCGCGTATCACCGACGACTACGACGTCGTCGTAGTGCCGGCCGACTCGCCCATTCAGACCCTCGACGACCTCATGGTCGAGTGGCGTGCAGACCCCGAGCGCTTCGTCTTCGGCGGCGGATCACTCGGCAGTGTCGACCAGATGATCATCAGCCGGATGGCAGCCGAGAACGAGATCGACCCAGCCATCGTCAATTACATCGCCTACTCGGGCGGCGGTGAGCTCGCGACGTCGCTGCTGTCCGGCACCATCAAGGCGTCCGTCAGTGGGTTCACGGACTTCGAAGACCAGATCGAGGCCGGCAATCTGCGTGCGCTCGCGGTCTCGGCCCCCGAGCGCGTCGACAGCATCGACGTACCGACGCTGAACGAACTCGGCTACGACGTCGCTCTGACCAACTGGCGCGGAATCGTCGCGCCTCCCGGAATCACGGAAGACGAGCGCGCCGAACTCGAGGCAATCGTCACCGAGATGGTCGAAACGCCGGAATGGCAGGACGCTCTCGAACGCAACAGTTGGACCGACACGTTCATGGTCGGCGACGAATTCGCGGAATATGTCACCAGCGAAACAGAATTCGTCAACGGAATCTGGGACGACCTCGGCTACTGACGCCGACACCACACTTCTCTCATCTTTCTCGAAAGGACCATCGTGAGCGTTCTCGTCGCGTACTCGAGCTCGCCGGAAGGCCGGGCCGCGCTGCGGCACGGGCACCGTGTTGCTCGGCTGGAACAGATTCCCCTCGTCGCATTCGATCTCGACACCTTCGCCGGGAAGGACGATCACACGATCGCCGCACCGGTGGTGGATTCCGAGTACGAGGGCGACCCCGTCCAGTGGATCGGGCGCAGGCGCGACGACCCCGATGCCGCCGACGAACTTCTCGACACCTCCGAGGAGATTGGCGCCAAGGTCATCGTGGTCGGTATCCGTCGCCGCTCCGCGGTGGGCAAACTGCTGCTCGGCTCCAACGCACAACGCATCCTGCTGGGCGCCGACATTCCGGTCCTCGCGGTGAAGGCAGACCAACATGAGCACTGACTCGGCCAGCACTGACTCGGCACGCATGGATACAACCCAGCGGCAGGACATCAAACGGGGCCGGAGCGGTCTTGTTCTCGCCGCCCTGATCTTCGCCCTGGCTGTCTACCTGACGTACGGCATCCTGACGATGGAGAATCCCGGAAGCGCTGCGACGCCGGGGCCCGCGTTCTTTCCGACGATCCTCGCGATCTTCGCCTACGTTCTGGCCATCGTCCTGACCATCCAGATGCTGCGTGCCCCCGAAGAACCCGATCCGGAAATCATTCAACCGGAGGGTGCTCCGTATCGGATGCAGAGTGATTGGAAGTCCCTGGGCCTGACCCTGGCGGCGTTCCTCCTGTTCATTGTTCTACTGGTTCCGGTCGGCTGGATCGTATCGGCAGCAGTGCTGTTCTGGTTGGTCGCCCGCGCAATGGGTAGCGCAAGGCCGGCAATGGATATCGCTGTAGCGCTTGTGTTCTCGTGCGCCGTGCAGGCGTTCTTCTCGGCGGGGCTCGGGCTCAACCTGCCCGCGGGCATTCTGGGAGGACTGCTGTAATGGAGAGCCTCGAACTGTTGATGGGTGGGTTTGCTCAGGCGCTCACCCCCATGAATCTGCTGTGGGTGTTCGTCGGGGCGTTCCTCGGCACCGCCGTCGGTGTGCTTCCGGGCCTCGGCTCGGCCATGGCCGTCGCGCTGCTGCTGCCCGTCACGTTCTCGCTCGACCCGACCGGCGCGTTCATCATGTTCGCGGGTGTCTACTTCGGTGGTCTTTTCGGAGACTCGACGATGGGCATCCTGATGAACACACCGGGTGGATCAACGGCCATCGCAACATCTTTCGAAGGCCATCGGATGGCCAAGCGCGGACGAGCGCCGCAGGCGTTGGCCACCGCGGCAATCGGCGCGTTCATCGGCGGGCTCATCGCGACGACCGTCGTGGTGTTCTTTGCTCCGAAGCTCGCGGATCTGGCCATCAATTTCGGACCCGCCGAGTATTTTGCGCTTGCGATCTTCGCGTTCATGGCGGTGTCGTCGGTGGTGTCGGAGTCGGTGGTGAAAGGCCTTGCCGCCCTTCTCCTGGGGCTTGCCTTCGCTGTCGTCGGCATAGACGGAATCTCGGGTACGCAGCGCTTCACCTCCGGCGTTCCGGAACTGTTCGACGGAGTCAGCATCATCGTGATCACCGTCGGCATGCTCGCGCTCGGTGAGGTCTTCTATGTCGCGTCGCGCATTCATCGAACTGTCGCACCCGACGCCGAGATGATGACCGGTCGCCCGTTCCTATCCCGCAAAGAATTCAAGGAAGCCGCCCCGGCATGGCTCCGCGGCACCGGTTTCGGCGTTCCGTTCGGCGTCATTCCCGTCGGCGGCGCCGAAGTGCCGACGTTCATGGCCTACAGCGCGGAACGTCGTCTCGACCGAGGTCGGAAAGATCCGCAGTTCGGCAAGGGCGCCATCCGCGGCGTCGCAGCCCCCGAAGCGGCAGGCAACGCCACTTCCGGAACCGCCATGGGGGCGCTGCTCGCCATGGGTCTGCCGACATCGGCTACCGCTGCCATCATGCTGGCGGCCTTCCAGCAGTACGGACTGCAGCCGGGACCGCTTCTCTTCGAGCGCAACTCCGAACTCGTCTGGGCGCTGCTCGCGAGCTTGTTCGTCGGACTGGTCATGCTGTTGATCCTCAATTTGCCGTTCGCGCCCATCTGGGCGAAGCTGCTTCTGATTCCGCGTCCGTACCTCTACGCGGGCATCACCGTGTTCTGTGCGCTCGGCGTCTACGCCACCTCAGCGGCCGTGACGGATTTGCTGCTGGTCCTGGGAATCGGCTTCGTCGGATTTCTGATGCGACGCTACGGTTTTCCGCTAGCGCCGGTCATGATCGGCGTCGTCCTGGGGCCGTTGGCCGAGACCAGTCTCCGCAACGCGATGATGTCCAGCGGCGGCGACGCGTCGGTACTCGTCGGCAGCCCCATCACTTGGACCCTGTACGGCGTGCTGATTCTGGTACTGCTGTACACGGCAGTGAACAAGGTGCGTAGCCGTACCAGAGTGGATACCTAGGAGCACAGATGCACAGCGATTCGAGCCCGGCAACGCACCCCGCCAAGGTGGTCGTCGTGACCGGAGCCGGATCGGGGTTGGGTCGCGCGATGGCGATCGGACTGTTGAATGCCGGTCACCACGTGGTGCTGGCGGGCCGCAACGACAATTCGCTGACAGCCGCCGCTGCAGACCACGAACGTGCCACGGTGCACGCGACCGACGTCTCCTCCGAGGCGTCGGTCGTGTCGCTGTTCGCAGCCGTCGAAGCGCGGTTCGGCAGGCTCGACGTGCTCGTCAACAACGCGGGGACCTTCGGGCCGAAGGGAAGTATCGACGAAATCGACGCGGGCGCCTGGAGCGAGACGGTTGCCGTCAACCTCACCGGAGTGTTCCTGTGCACCCGCGAAGCAGTGCGAATAATGAAGGCGCAGAACCCTCGAGGCGGACGCATTGTCAACAACGGTTCGATCTCTGCGCACACGCCCCGTCCGGCGAGCGTGGCGTATACCGCGACCAAACACGGCGTCAGCGGACTCACCAAGTCCACGTCTCTCGACGGCCGTGACTTCGACATCTGCTGTAGCCAGATAGACATCGGCAACGCCGCAACGGACATGACGACGGGGTTTGCCACATCCTCGCGTCAAGCCGACGGATCGATGCTCGCCGAGCCCACGTTCGATCCGCGGCACGTCGCCGACCTGGTGGTGCAGCTGGTAGGCCTGCCCCTCGACGTCAACGTTCCAACGTTGACCGTCATGGCCAATCGCATGCCGTACGTCGGGCGGGGCTGATCCACTCTCGGTTGTCACCATTCTTGTACGTCGATTGATATTCGATAGATTGCACGCGATATTCAATGCATGAATATCAAGTATCGAGCGGTCGTGGCCGCGCTACGCGTCTTTCTGGTGGTGCTCTTCGCGGTACTGGTGCTGTTCCAGGTGATGTCGCTGCCCGGGCAGTTCGCGCACATGGCGCAGGAGTCCCCCGACATGGCATACCTCCGCTGGCCGCTGACCGTCATCTCGATCTTCTGGGTTCTGTGCATCCAGGCGGTCGTCGTCTCCACCTGGAATTTGCTGACGCTCGTGATGAAAAACCGGATATTCCATCGGGCTTCGCTGATCTGGGTCGACGTCATCCTGTGGGCGATCGCCGCGGCTTGGCTGGTGCTCGTCGGCGTCTTCCTGTACGTCGGATTCCGCGCCGACGACCCGGGCCTGCCGCTTCTGCTGTTCCTGATGGTCGTGATCATCGCCGTTGCCGCGCTGCTGATGGTGGTCATGCGTGCGCTGCTGCGTCAGGCCACCGATCTGCGGACCGACATGGACGCGGTGATCTGATGCCGATCGTCGTGCGAATCGATGTCGAACTGGCGAAGCGCAAGATGAGCGTCGGCGAATTCGCCGACAAGGTGGGCCTGACGCCGGCCAACATCGCCGTTCTCAAGAACGGCCGCGCCAAGGCCGTTCGCTTCAGCACCCTCGAAGCCATGTGCCGGGTGCTCGAATGCCAGCCCGGGGACCTGCTCGAGTGGGTTGACCATGAGTGAACAGCCGGCGCGAGCAACGAGCGTGACCGCGGTACTGGCCGCCGTACTCGTCGCAGCGGCCGGTGGCGCAGCGTTCGTCTACGGCGGGGCCGACGACTCACCGGGGCTGCAACTGATCGGCGTAATTCTCGTGGTCGGCGCGAACGCCGTGCCCGCTAGCTGGCGATGTTGACCATCCACGCGACACCGAACTTGTCGGTGAGCATGCCGAACGTGTCACCCCACGGCGCCTTGTCGAGACCCATCGTGTTGCGAGCATCGACGGCGAGCTTGCTCCAGTAGCCGGTGAGCTCGGCCTCGTCGTCGCCGCTGAGGGAGACCGAGATGTTCGTGCCGATGTCGAAGTCCATGCCGGGCGGGGTGTCCGCGCACATCAACGTCAGTCCGTTCGAGGCTGTGAGCTGGCCGTGCATGGTCTGCTCGGCGAGGCCGGGGTCGTCGCCCATCCCGTTCTCGCCGAACGTGCTGATCGTCAGCTCTCCGCCGAAGACGGACTGGTAGAACTCCAGCGCTGCCCGTGCCTCGCCGCGAAAACTGATGTAGGGGTTCAACAGTGTGCTCATGAGTGTTACTCCTCCATGCGATTGGGTGCTGCGTGTATCGACACGCGCTGCCGCGGAAACTCATCGCAACGTGCCTGCTGACGAGATTCTTCACCATGTCGTGGCAGCATGCGAGAGTTGATGTGCCACGTTCGACGCGACCAGAGGACCCACCAGTGATCACGAGACCGCGTCGGAGGCGTCACCCGGCCGGTCGCGTCGATGTCCCGCCACCTGTCTCCTCGGCCGTTCTGCGAATCCCGGAGATCACCCGCGGGCCGGTGCGCGCCATCGTCCGCCGGGTGCTGATGGCATTCTCGGCACTGTTGCTCACAGCAACCGTCGTCTACTTCGGTAGATCCGGTTACACCGATACCGGCGATGCGCCACTGTCGTTTCTCGACTGCTTCTATTACGCGACGGCGTCGCTGTCGACCACCGGGTACGGCGACATTCACCCGATCTCGCCCGGCGCCCGACTGACCAACATTCTGGTGATCACGCCGCTGCGGTTCGTGTTCCTCGTACTGCTGGTCGGCTCCACCCTGGCAGCGTTGACGGAGACGTCGCGACAGGTGAACAGGATCAGGCGGTGGCGTCGCCGAACCTCGGGCCACACGGTGGTCGTCGGATACGGAACCAAGGGGCGCGCCGCCGCCAAGGCCGTCCTGTTCGACAACGACACCACCTCGGTCGCCGTCGTGGACACCGATCGCGGCGCACTGGACGCGGCGTGGGCCAGAGAGATGACGACCATTTCCGGATCGGGCACCCGACGCGACGTGCTGGGCGCCGCGGCGGTCTCCCGGGCTGGGTCGATCATCGTCTCGGTCGACCGGGACGACACGGCCGTGCTGGTCACCCTGACGGCTCGTCAGCTCGCGCCCACGGCGCGCATCGTCGTCGCCGTCCGAGCATCCTCGAGCGTGCACCTTCTGCGTCAGTGCGGCGCCGACACCGTCGTGGTCTCGCAGGAGACTGCGGGACGCTTGCTCGGTGTCGCGACGTCGGCACCGTCCGTCGTCGACGCCGTCGCCGATCTGCTGTCCCGTGATCGAGGACTCGCCATCACCGAGCGCGTCATCGAGCCCGACGAAGAGGGACGCGCACCCCAGGCATGCGACGAGCGCGTCCTCGGCGTCGTCCGTGACGGGGTTCTTCATCGCACCGGATCCGCCGTCGAGACGGTGAAGCGGGGAGACCGGCTGCTGTACGTGCGCTCCGGTCCGGACTGAAACCCGCTGGTAGAACGCGGTGACCAGGGAGCGGGTTGTACGCCGTAGGATAGACATCGGTGCGCCGGGAAGTCTGGTCGGCAACAGCTTTGTGCTACGTGCCTTCCTTCGGGTCGGGACGTGTGCACTCCGATCGCAACCCGAAAGGCCGCCTCCTGTGACCGATCCCGAATCCACACGTCCACGAACTTCGCTCTTCGGAGTCGGATCCTGGGCCGAAGCAAACCGCATCGCCGGCGTGCTGCGTAAGGAAACCGTAGGCGGCGCGTTACTGCTCGTCGCCACGCTGATCGCACTGATCTGGGCCAACTCCCCGTGGTCCGACGCCTACCACTCGCTGATGACCACCCGCGTCGGTCCGTCGGCACTGCACCTGGACCTCACCCTCGGTACATGGGCCGCGGACGGACTACTAGCAATCTTCTTCTTCGTCGTCGGCTTGGAACTGAAACGCGAGTTCGTGGCGGGGGACCTGCGTGACCCTGCGCGCGCGGCGCTACCGATCGCTGCAGCAGTGGGCGGCATGGTCGTTCCCGCGCTCATCTTCGTAGCGGTCAACCTGCGGACCGGCGATGGCGCCCTCTCCGGGTGGGCCATTCCCACCGCAACGGACATTGCCTTCGCCGTCGCCGTTCTCGCCGTCATCAGCACTCACCTGCCGACGGCCCTGCGCACCTTCCTCCTGACCTTGGCCGTGGTAGACGATCTGTTGGCCGTCACGGTCATCGCGATCTTCTACACCGACGACATCAACTTTCTCGCCCTCGGATTGACTCTGATTCCGTTGGCGCTGTTCACCCTGGCCGTTCAGAAGCGAGTTCGGTCGTGGTGGATTCTCATCCCGCTTGCGCTGGTCACCTGGGTGTTGATGCACGAGTCCGGTGTGCACGCCACCGTCGCCGGTGTACTCCTCGGGTTCGCTGTTCCAGTCATCCGAAGCAAGGCCGCTGGTGGTCCTGACGCAGGTCCCGGTCTCGCCGAGCACTTCGAGCACAAGATCCGTCCGATCTCGGCAGGCGTTGCCGTACCGCTGTTCGCGTTCTGCGCCGCAGGTGTCACGGTCGGCGGGCTGTCCGGCCTGGCTAGCGCGCTCACCGACCCCATCGCGATCGGCATCATCGCCGGCCTCGTGATCGGAAAGGCGGTGGGCATCTTCGGAACGACGTACGTGGTGTCCCGCTTCACCCGGGCGACGCTCGACGCGGGCCTCAAATGGCTGGACGTATTCGGTGTCGCGATGCTTGCGGGTATCGGCTTCACCGTGTCCCTGCTGATCGGCGACCTCGCCTTCGGCCAGGGAACCGAACGGGACGATCACGTCAAGGTCGGGGTGCTGACGGGCTCCCTGGTCGCTGCGACGCTGGCTGCCGTCATCCTGCGTAGCCGAAATAGGGCTTACCGCGAGATATACGTCGAAGAGACCCGGGACGATGATCACGACGGTATTCCGGACATGTACCAGCGGAAGGATTCGTCCGGACAGTAAGTTCATCTTTTTCTGAATACAGATTCTCCTGTACTCTGCTCGATATGGATCTGCTCACCCACGTCTCCGTGCTGTCGAGGTTCGGCCATGCTCTGTCCGACGAAACTCGAACGCGAGTGTTGTTGGCGCTGAAAGATTCGCCCCGGTACCCGTCCGAGCTCGCCGACGCCCTAGGCGTAACCCGGCAGAAGCTGTCCAATCACCTCGCGTGTCTGCGAGGGTGCGGGCTCGTGGTGGCGGTCCCGGACGGTCGGCGCACGCGATACGAACTGGCGGACGGCAACATCGGCCGGGCTCTGGACGACCTCCTCGCGGTGGTACTTGCCGTGGACCCCGCGTGCTGCGATGCCTCCACCGGCGACGGGTGCTGCTGATGTCGGCCGACATCGGCGCACAGGAGGCGTCGCTGCACCGGCGGGCCGCACTGTCTCGTCGAATTCGCTGGTTCGTCGCGGCGACCATCGCGTACAACGTCGTCGAGGCGGCCATCGCGATCACCGAGGGCACACGGGTGTCGTCGACGGCACTGGTCGGATTCGGCCTCGACTCCGTCATCGAGGTGTCCTCGGCGGCCGCGGTGGCGTGGCAATTCTCGGCGGCCGACCCGGAGTCGCGGGAAAAGGTCGCTCTCCGTGTCATCGCCTTCTCGTTCTTCGGCCTCGCTGCCTTCGTCGTGGTCGACGCGGTGAGAACGTTGTCGGGCGGCGCGGAAGCCGATCACTCCAGCGTGGGAATCGCGTTGGCTGCAATAAGTCTCGCTGTCATGCCCGGCTTGTCCTGGGCGCAACGTCGCGCTGGCCGCGAACTCGGATCGGCCACCGCGGTCGCCGATTCCAAACAGACGTTGCTGTGCACCTACCTCTCCGCAGTGCTTCTCGTCGGACTGCTGCTCAACAGTCTCCTGGGGTGGTCGTGGGCCGACCCGGTTGCGGCACTCGTCATCGCCGCCCTCGCCGTCAAGGAGGGAAGGGACGCCTGGAAGGGTGAAAGTTGCTGTACCCCTACGCCGATGTTGCCGTCCGGCGGCGACGAGTCCGCGTGCAACTGCTGTGGTGCCCCGTAACGAAAACTGACCCTAGCCACGCCACAGGCGACGCCTGTGCAGAGGTCGGCTCGCATGGATCGCGCTCGGACGATCTACCGTAGGCGCATGACCAGTCAGCCGGATCGCCCGAGATGGCGCGAATACGAACCGTCGCAGTTGCCCAAACCGCTTGCGGCGGCGCTCGCGGCGTTCGTCGATCAGGGTTATCACGGCGCGTCGATCCGAGACATCGCGACGCGCGCCGGTCTGTCGGTTCCTGGCCTCTATCACCACTATCCGTCGAAGCAAGCCCTGTTGGTCGGGCTGACGTCGGTGGCGATGACCGAGTTGCTCGACCGCAGCCGTTCGGCCGAAGCCGAGGCCGGCCCCGATCCCCGCGCCCGCTTCGACGCGGTGGTCGAGTCGCTGCTGCGCTTTCACATGTTTCGGCAGCAGGAGTCGTTCATCGCCTCCAGTGAAATTCGCAGCATGGAGCCGGGCGCCAGGGCCGAGTACATCGATCGACGTGACGAGCAGCAGCGCCAGGTGGACCGAATTGTGGCCGAGGGCGTCGAGGCGGGTCTGTTCCGGTTGAACAATCCAGGTGACGTCAGCCGTGCCGTGGTGACGATGTGTGTGGCAGTGGCGGGTTGGTACCGCGCAGACGGGCCCCTCACGCCGGACGAGCTCGTGGCTCGCTACGGGGAGATCGCGCGAAACATGGTGCGGGCGACCACCACGTCCGATACTCAGGACTGACGGGGGGGTGACAGGTCGCTTGTGACCCGCAACACTCGACGTGACCGAGCGATCGATCGGTCGGTAGATTTGGAGGAGGGTCAGCATGGCAGCGTCCTCGACACTCGTCGAAGCGTGGACCTCGCGAGTGGCTGCGCATCCGGACAGCACCGCGATAGCGTATTTCGACGGCCGGCTCACCGCCCGCGAGGTGGACGAGCTGTCCGACGCGCTCGCATCCGCGCTGTACGACAAGGGCGTGCGGCACGGCGATCACGTCGGTATCCACCTGCAGAACATCCCGCAGTACGCCATCGCGTTCCTCGCCCTGTGGAAGCTCGGCGCGGCGGCCCTCGTACTCAATCCGATGTACCGCAAAGCCGAACTGCGCCGCCTGATCGACGACGCCGAGGCTGTCGGTGTCATCTGCGCAGACACCGCCGTCGAGGAAAATCTGGATTCGCTCCGTGAGAGTTCGGTTCGCTGGCTGATGGGCACCAGCGGCCTGGACTTCCAAACCCGCAGCGATCCGCGGGTTTTCGAGACCGCCGAACGTCCCCGGTGGGAGGGTGTCGACGACCTTCTCGACGCGATCCGACGGTTCGAGGGTGTGCGCCCCGAGCCCGTCGATGTCGCTCCCGACGACGTGGCCATTCTCGCCTACACCTCGGGAACCACGGGACCGCCCAAGGGCGCGCTCAACACGCACGCGAACGTTCTGGCTGTCGCCACCACTTTCGGCGACCACGCGCTCATCGGCGACGGTGACGTGGTGCTCGCGGTCGCACCGCTGTTTCACATCACCGGCGCTGTCATCAATGCTGCGCTCGCGCTGATCAGAGACGTCACGCTGGTGTTCGCCAACCGTTTCGTCGCCGATGTGGTGCTCGACGCCTTCGCCGAGCACGGCGTCACGTACACCATTGGATCGATCACGGTGTTCAACGCGCTCTACGCGTCTTCGACTGCGACGAAGCAGCACTTCGAGTCGGTGCGCGCGCTGTATTCGGGTGGAGCGCCGATCCCGCCGGCAGCCGTCGAGAAGTTCGAATCGCGATTCGGCCACTACATCCACAATGCCTACGGAATGACGGAAACCTCTTCCGGTGTCATCGCCGTTCCGCCTGGCAGCCGGGCACCCGTCGACGCTGCCAGCGGAGCCCTGTCGATCGGGAAGGCATTGCCGCACGCCGAGATTCGCATCGTCGACCCCGAAGGATCGCCGCTGCCCGACGGCACCCAGGGCGAACTGGAAATTGCCGGGCCTCAGGTCGTGTCCGGGTACTGGCGCAAACCCGACGCCACCGGGGCAACGTTCCCGGGTGGACGGCTGCGCACCGGTGACGTCGCCATCCGAGACGAAGCAGGGTGGATCTATCTCGTCGACCGGTTGAAAGACCAGATCAACGTGTCCGGGTACAAGGTGTGGCCCCGCGAGGTCGAGGGAGCACTGCACGAGCACCCTCTGGTACACGAGGCGGGTGTGGTCGGCCGACCCGACAACTATCAGGGCGAGTCCGTCGTCGCCTATGTCTCGCTCGTTCCGGATGCGCACGTCACCGAACAAGAGCTGATCAGTTTCGTCGGCGACCGACTTGCCGCATACAAGCGACCGAAGCAGGTCCATGTCGTGGCCGAACTGCCCAAGACCCAGACCGGCAAGATCCGCCGCACCGAACTGCGAGATGCACTAACACCGACCGAGAAGGCAATCAGATGAATCCTGACATCACCCAGAGCACCGGCACGGTGAGCACGCCGCCGTTGACGATGCGTTCGAAGCGCAAGTCGCTGTTCGCGAGTGCAGTCGGCAACGTGCTCGAGTGGTACGAGTGGAGTGTCTACGCGGTGTTCGCGCCGTTCATCGCCGCCGTCATCTTCGACAACTCGAATCCGATCTCTGCGCTGCTGTCCACCCTCGCGGTCTTCGCCGTCGGCTTCCTCATGCGTCCGTTGGGCGGCATCATCTTCGGGCGCATCGCCGACCGGAAGGGCCGCAAGTTCGTCCTCATCTGCACGATGCTGATGATGGCCGGTGGCAGTCTCGTCATCGGTGTGATGCCGACCTACGACGCGGTCGGGGTATGGGCGTCGGTCATTCTGCTCGGCGCGCGCATGGTGCAGGGCTTCGCGCACGGCGGCGAATCCGCCACCGCGTACTCCTACGTCAGTGAGATCGCACCTCCGCATCGCCGCGGTATGTGGGGCAGCGTCGCGTTCATTGCGATCTTCGGTGGCTCGGTGCTCGCGTACACCATTGGTGGCGCCATCACCTCCACCCTGTCCGAAAGCGCTGTCGGCCAATGGGGATGGCGAATCCCGTTCCTGATCGGAGCGGTTCTTGCGCTCGTCGCCCTCTACCTCCGCCGCAGTATGGAGGAGAGCGAGGTGTTCGACGGTCAGGACTCCACCGACACCGCACCGAGCATTCCGCGCCGAACGATCGTGCGCGCAGTGCTGCTCATGGTCGGCATGACGTCGGGAATCACTGCCGCGCACTACACCTGGACGTCGTACATCTCCACGTTCGCGATCACGCAGAAGGGCATGGATCCCGACATCGCCTACTGGATGCTCGTGGTGGCCCAGATCATCGCCCTTGTCTCCCTGCCGTTCTGGGGGATGCTGTCCGACAGCATCGGCCGACGCCCGATGCTGTACGCATTCGCCGGTCTGCTCTTCGTCCTGCAGCTGCCTCTGACGATGATGATCTCCGACGCCGGCTGGACCCTGCTGGTATCGACGACGATCGCCCTTTTGATCGTGGCGATTCCCGCATCCGTACTGTCGGCGACGTTGTCGGAGAGCTTCCCGACCCGGCTGCGCACCCAGTCCATCGGATTCGCGTACTCCGTATCGGTGGCAATCTTCGGCGGCACCGCCCCCTACCTGAACCAGCTGCTCATCGGCTTCGATCTCGGGTGGGCCTTCAGCGTCTACATCATGGTCCTGTGCGTGCTCACCGGCGTCGCCTGCATCTTCATGAAGGAGACCAAGGGCATCCGGCTCGAAGACGTCTGACGCGGTGCTGTTCGGGATGGCGTCGGTCACTTTTCGCGTCGACTCGTATTCAGTCTCACCCGGTCGAACACCCTGGGGGCCGTGTGCACAAAGGGCTGCTGGAGCGGTGAGCAGTGTGCACGGTTCGAAGGCCGGGGGTCCCTGGCATCCTGCACGGTGTGACAACCCGCAGGTCGCCCTCGAAAGCAGACAACTCGCCCGGCGAGGATTAGCGCACCTCGTTGGCGGTTACTGTGACCTGAAGACTCGGGTACCCGGGTCGGCCAACAGAGGGTGTGTAGGTACATGAGCGTCGACAGAGAACTGGGCAGTCTGCCGTGGCAGGCTGACGAATGGCCACGCCCACGACGGGCCGTTCTACCCGAGGACGACGCGTTCTTCGTCCCTCCGGAAGGCTTCGAGCAGACCGAGCCGGGGACGATACTTCGGTACCGAGACGTCGAGGTCGCCCTGTACGGGCTCATTTCCCAGCAGGTCGACGCGTACCAGCTTCTCTATCGCACCACCGACGTCGGCGAGGCACCGCAGGTCAGCGTCACCACCGTTCTCGTGCAGCGCGACAGTGTCGCCGCCGAGCCGCGGCTGCTGTCGTACCAGTGCGCGATCGACGCGGTTTCCGCGTCCTGTTTTCCCTCGTACGCGCTCCAGCGCGGCGCCAAGGCGTGGGGAGCAGTACCTCAGTTCGAGTTCGTGCTGGTGCTCTATGCCCTCCGCAAGGGCTGGATCGTTTCCATCCCCGACCATGAGGGACCCGACGGTCACTGGGGTTCGCCTCGCGAACCCGGTTTCTGCACGCTCGACGCCATCCGCGCCGCTCTGCGCTTCCCGATGATCGGCCTGCGGGAAGACACCCCGGTCGGACTCTGGGGCTACTCCGGCGGCGGTCTCGCGACGTCGTGGGCGGCCGAAATGGCTCCGACGTACGCACCGGAGATCGACCTCGTCGGCGCCGCGCTCGGTTCGCCGGTGGGAGACCCGGCGTCGGCATTCACCCGCCTCAACGCAACATTCCACGCCGGGCTGCCGACCCTCGTCGTCGAGGGCCTCCGCCGCACGTACCCGGAGCTGGACCGCATCATCCGCAAGCACGTCAACGCGGACGGTCTCGAACTGCTCGCGTCCGTCGACGACCTGACCACCGTCGCCGCCGTGCGCAAGCTCGCGGGCCACGACCTCGAGAACTACATCGACATCCCCCTCGCCGATCTGCTGGCCACGCCCGAAATCCTCGAGGTATTCCAGGCCATCCAACCGGGCCGCACCGCGCCCTCGATCCCGATGCTCGTGGTGCAGGCCGTGCACGATCAGATAATCGCTGCCGACGACGTCGACGGACAGGTCGACCGCTACCTCGACCACGGCGTGCACGTCACGTACTACCGAGACCGGCTCAGTGAGCATCTGACGCTGCATCCACTGTCAGCGCCGATGACGCTGCAGTGGCTCGAGGATCGCTTCGACGGCGTCGAGCCTCCTCCCGCAGGTATCTTCACGGTGTGGTCGACGGCCAGTTCGTTCGCCGCGGTGCGAGGCCTGCTCGATTTGGCGTGGTCGACGACATTGGCGCTGTTCGGTCGTCGGCTCTGACGCCTGCTGCCCGCGTTTGCGTCTGCGGCGCTGGGGTACCCGGGCTGGCATGACATCGACGGAAGACCGCTCGGCCGGAATTGCCAAGGTTGCCGGCCTCATGAGCGACGCAAAGCTGTGCATGTTCACCACCAACGGCCGCGACGGGCACCTGCTCTCGCGGCCGATGGCGTTGCAGGAGACGGACTTCGACGGAGACCTGTGGTTCTTCGCGCGCAACTCCTCGCGCAAGGTCGCCGACGTTCGGGCGAACGGTTCGGTCAACGTCGCCTTCCAGTCGGGCACCGCATGGGTCTCGCTGTCGGGAACGGCGGAGGTCGTCGTGGACGACGCCAAGAAGAAGGATCTGTGGAATCAGCGCGCCGCAGCATGGTTCGAGGACGGGCCCGAGTCCGATGAGGTGGTCCTGATCAAGGTGAACGCCGAAGGCGCCGAGTACTGGTCGGCGCCCGGATCGAAAGTCTCGACCCTCATCGCGTATGCCAAGTCTCGTATCACCGGCGAAAAGCCCGACGTGGGGACCAACGACACCGTCGACATGTGAGCAGCGGCGTGCCCGTTACCGTCTCCTAGGTCGCCAGGTCCGGCATGCGCTCGGTACCCCAGCTACGTGCGGTATAGCCGACGATGTGCTCGATGTCGGCGGCGGGCACCTTGTCGGGTTCGCCGTTCTCCAGCGGGTCGGTGTGGAAGATGTACAGCCGAGATGCGAACTGATCGAACGGAAGTGATCCCTCACCGGCCCGCTCGCCGTTGCCTGCCGTGCCCACGACCACACCGTCGCCCCAGTCTTGACCGCTGTCGTTGTTGGGGTTGAAGAAAAATACGCGCATGACGCCGTCGGGGTCGGGCGCGACGCGAAGGATGGTGATCGCGTGCCAGCCGATGTAGCGAGCGGCGCTGTCCGTCACGGCAATTCCGGCGGGCTGCGGGTGAATCAGCGGCTGCCCGCCGTTGTAGTCCAGGTGGTACGACGCATGGAATTCGCGCAGGAAATCGTCGAGGTCGATGAGGTTGCCCGTGGCGACGTCGACGTTGATGTGGAAACCGCGTGCGGACCACCACCCGTGGAACTCGGGGTTGACCCAGCGATGTGGATCGCCCGGTCGATCCACGCATCGTCGTCCCATTTCCGCGTAGATGCGGTCGAGGTGCGGAACGACGAGTTGGGATACCGGGTCGAGGTCGATGGGTGACGCTGTGGCGAGGCCACTTTCGCTGTCCTTGGACGACAGCGACTGTCCTTCGAAGTGCATGACGATCTCGTCGTCGCGAGCCGCCCAGACGACCATCTGCAGCAGGTAGTCCGGGTCGTTGTACGCCCACATCGACAGTGCCCTCGCCGACTGGCACGTCGGGTTGTCGCCCTGGCCGACACCGAGCGGCTGGCCCAGCATCGACACGAGGCCGCCGAGCAACCGTGCTTCCGGGGCGGGATTCGGGCCGAACAGGTCGAGCAGTCGCTGCCGAACTTGCGGTGCGAGTGTCAGACGCACCTGACGCCACAGGGACGGAACGATGGGCGGCTGATGCAGTATTCCGCGGTCGAGGAGGAGCGCGATGCCGTACAGCGATTGCGCGGATTCGGGGTGGACGGCGTCGACGATGAGCCGGTGCACCAGTTCTGTATAGCGCTGCAGGCAGGTGCGCCCGGTCTCGGAGACACCGAGCGCTTCGCCGAGCAGATACGGGTTGTTGTCGATGAGGAAGCGCGTGAGTGTGGCGTGATACGGCGAGACGAGACCGGTGTCGTGCATGGCCCGTGCGAATCCGCGCGCCTCGAATTCGAGACCTTCGGCGTCCATGACGTCGAGCCGCGAGCGATACACGTCGACACCCGGGTCTTCGCGGCACGCCTCGGTCGGACCGAAGAGGGCTGAGATCAACCGGTCCAGGCCTTGGCCGGAAGCACCGAGATCGACGTTCGGGTCGCCGCGGTACACGGCGATGCGCGTGATGATCGCTTTCACGTGATCGACCTGAATCGGACGCTGACGCAGCACCCGCCATATCTCGTCGCCCAGTTCGTCGAGCACACTGTCGTAGCCGATCTGCTCGGCGATGTAGCCGAACAGATCTCGAATCAGGTGCGCGACCTTGCCCAAACGCACTCGCTCGGCCTCCGACGGTGCCGAGAACAGCGCTTCGAGGTTCATCGCCAGCACCTGCGAAAGGAAACGCTTCGCGTCCTCGGCGCTGATTGCCGGATGCTCGAATTCGCCCGCGACGATTGCCAGCATGCGCAGTTCGCTGGTGGCTTCGAGAACCACGGTATCGACGGCACCGCTCCGCAAACTCGTCCCCACGAACGCGGGAACGAGAATGTCGGGTTGAGCCCAATCGGTTCCGGCGAAGAGCCCCGCGTCCTCGAGCGCCTGCGCGCGATCACGAACCGCGGCGCACCCGCCCGGTTGCGTCAGCACCCGATTGAGCGCATCGAGCACGCGTCGCACCTTCGTGCCCTTGGAGAAATCCGGTGCAGCAGACAACGCCTCGGTGGCGTTGTCCAACTGCGCGAGCCGCGACGTGAGCGCCGGGTCGACGGGCGTGCTCATGGTCTGCGACATCTCGTCTCGAGGCGGTGCGGTGGGAGTTGTTGCACCGAGCTCTTCTTGGGCACTCCGGGATTCCTGCCTCACACGTAGAAGTCCAGTTCTTCCTGTCGCTCGAGCAGGTCACGCATGGTGTACGGATCGTCGCCGAAGAAGTACAGCAGACCCCAGTGCGTACCGAACGCCGTGCGCTTGGTGACAGTTTCCTCCAGCGGCGCCGACAGGTCGTTGGTCTCGTAGTAGTCGTGCTCGGCTGTCTCGGTGGGGATTTCGAGATTGCTGACCACGCGGCGGCGCGGGTAGACGCCGAAGCAACCGGCGATGCCCTTGGCGTCGACCACCTCGCGGGGGAAGAAGGCGTCGATCTCCTCCTCGGTCGTCTTGGGGTCGAACGCCAGCGCGAGCCCCTGATACGCGTTGAAGCCATACGCGCGCTCGAGAAGTTCGAACACCTTGAAGCCCGGTGGCCGGTACGCCACCTCGCCGAAGTACATTTCGCCGTCGCTGGTGACGAAGTACTCGGGGTGGATGAAGCCGAACTCGATGTCGAAGGTCTTGATGAGCTTCTCGATCTGCACGGTGATCTGCTCGCGGTACTTCTCGAGCTCCGGCGTCGCAGGCACGAACACCGAGTAGCCGAGCGTGACGTACTCGGAGATGTTGAGAAATTTGATCTTGCCGTTGTGGATCCAGGCCTCGACGGCGAACTCCCAGCCGTCGAGATGAGATTCCATCAGCGCCGGGAATTCTTCGTCCGGGATGGCGTCGACTTCGTCGGGCGTGCGGATGACGCGGTGGCCGAGGCAGCCGGCCTTGTCGAACGCCTTGACGTGGATCGGATCGTTCGGGTCACCGTCCAGCTTGAGCAACGTCTGGTTGACGCGGCGCAGGAAGCGGATGACGTCCTCACGGTCGTGCGCCTCCTCGAAGATGCCCACACGGATACCGCCCAGCTGTGCACGCCGCTTCATCAACGACTTGTCGCGTAACAGCATGGCCTGGCCGAAGAGCCGGGGATTGCCCAGCAGGACGGAGTTGATGGCTCCCGCCCATTCGACGGTCTCCTCGTACAGCGGGATCGCGACGTCGACGCCCTTGTCCTTCAGCGTTTCGGCGATCTCGAGCGACCGGTCGTTGAGGCGCTCGAAGTCCCACGGGAGGTACGGAATGTCGTGCTCGGTGCAGTACTGCTCGGCCCACGGCGGTGCCACGACCACGTAGCGACGATCGAAGTTGTCCAGGGCTTCCACCGCGGCGAGACTCCAGCCCAGCAGTGCGACGTAGCCCTTCTCCGGATTCTTCTCCAGTCGTGCGGGCTGCGGCATACATGGTCCTTTCCATCGGCGAATTCTGGTCAGGTCGTCTTTTTCCACCGTACAGAGGCGCGTCTCGTCGGATTTGTCAGGGCGAGTGTGCACTTTCGACGAGCCCACTTCTTCTGCGACGATGACGCGATGGGAAAGCAGAGTGCCGGAGTGTTGCCGTATCGAAAGATCGGTGGCCTCGTGGAGGTTTTGATCGGCCACCCGGGCGGTCCGTTCTGGGCGCGCAAGGACGACGGCGCGTGGTCGGTGATCAAGGGCGAATACACGCCGGAAGAAGACCCCGAAGACGCAGCGCGACGAGAGTTTCGTGAGGAAACGGGCGTCGACGTTCCGGCAGGGGCGCTCGTTCGACTACCCGAGATACGCCAGCGCGGCGGGAAGGTGGTGACGGTGTTCGCGATCGAAGCGGACGTCGACATTTCACAGGCCGTCAGCAACACCTTCGAGATGGAGTGGCCGCCGAAGTCGGGAACCATGCAGTCGTTCCCCGAGATGGACCGCGTCCAGTGGTTTCCGGTCGCCGATGCACGCGTCAAGTTGCTCGCAGCCCAGGCCCCGATTCTCGACTCGCTGCCGGCCCGGTGATGCGCAGTGCGCTGCGCGCCGGTGTGCGCAAAGTGTCGTTGGAACAGCACTAAGTGAACACGGGCGGCGGAGCCGCACATCCGAAGCCGCATCTTGACGCCACGCGGTGGGCGTGCGAGTCTGACTGCAAGACCGACCGAGCGATCGCTCGGTACCTGAGGCCGAGGGAGCGCAACTGTGTCGATCGATTTGAGGTACTCGCCGGAAGTCCAGTCGTTGATCGACAAGACCCGTTCTTTCGTCCGCGGGGAAATTTCGCCCATCGAGGACCGGTATCTGGGCGATGTCGAGAATGCGGGCGGTGACCGACTGCGCGTGACGATGCAGCAGGCAGCCAAGGACGCGGGCGTCTTCGCCCCGCACGCTCCCGTCGAGTACGGCGGAGCCGGGTTGAACATGAGCGACCGAGCGCCACTGTTCGAGGAAGGTGGCTACTCCCTGTTCGGCCCGATCGCGCTCAACATCGGAGCACCGGACGAGGGCAACGTGCACATGCTCGCTCACATCGCGTCGGCTCAGCAGAAGGAGCAGTTCCTCGCCCCGCTGGCCGCAGGAGACATGCGCTCGGCGTTCGCGATGACCGAACCTGCGCCCGGTGCCGGTTCGGACCCGTCGGCGCTCACCACGGCTGCGGTCAAGGTGGACGGCGGATGGAAGATCGACGGCCATAAGTGGTTCATCACCGGTGCGGACGGTGCAGGCTTCTTCATCATCATGGCTCGCACGTCGGGCAAACCCGGAGATCGCGGCGGCGCGACGATGTTCCTCGCGCCTGCGGACACCGCGGGCATCAGGGTCGGTCGTCACATCGGCACCCTCGACAAGGCAATGATCGGGGGGCACTGCGAGGTGTTCTTCGACAGCGTCTTCGTGCCAGACGAGAACGTGCTCGGCGCCGTGGACGAGGGCTTCGCCTACGCGCAGGTTCGTCTCGGGCCCGCTCGCATGACGCACGTGATGCGATGGCTCGGCGCGGCAAGGCGCGGGCACGACATCGCCGTCGCTCAGGTCGCGCAGCGTGAAGGATTCGGCAGCGTCCTGGGCGATCTCGGAATGATCCAGAAGATGGTCGCCGACAACGAGATCGATATCGCCGCGACGCGTGCGCTGCTGATTCAGGCGTGCTTCGCTCTCGATCAGGGCTCGCATGCCGCCAACGAGACCTCGATCGCCAAGACGTTCGCGGCCGAGGCGATCTTCCGCATCGTCGACCGCAGCATCCAGATGTGCGGCGGACTCGGCGTCTCGGACGACCTCCCCTTGGCCCGGCTCTCGCGCGAGGTGCGTCCGTTCCGGGTGTACGACGGGCCGTCGGAAGTTCATCGCTGGGCCATTGCCAAGCGTGTCGTCGGAGCCGCCAAGAGGGCACATCGCGAGGCGAAGGCATGAGTGAACCAACGGGTACGGCCGAGCTTCCAGGAATGGGCCGGCCCGCGCTGGCGGCGTTTCTGCGTGCGAACGGCATCGAGCTCGACGGCGATCTGCGCGTCGAACTGATCAGCGGCGGGCGATCCAACCTGACGTTCAAGGCGTACGACTCTCTCTCGGCGTGGGTGGTGCGGCGTCCGCCGACCAGCGGGCTGACACCGTCGGCGCACGACATGGCCCGCGAGTGGGCGGTGACGAGTGCGCTGCAGTCCACCGAGGTACCCGTCGCCCGCACGGTCGCATTCGACGCCGAGGGGTCGGTGCTGGGTGCGCCGACCACGGTGGTGGAGTTCGATCCGGGCAGGGTCATTCGCACCCGCGACGACTTGATCGACCTGTCCGACGCCGACGTCGCCGCGAACACAGCCGAGTTGGTCCGCGTACTCGCTCTGCTGCACGGCGTCGACTACGAGAAGGTCGGGCTCGGTTCGTTCGGCAAACCCGACGGTTTCGTCGGCAGGCAGGTGCGGACGTGGTCGCGGCAGTGGGAGACGGTGAAGACCCGCGAGCTTCGCGACGTAGAGACGTTGCGCGGGAAGCTCGAGGCTGCGATTCCGGCGCGGTCGGCGTCGTCGATCGTGCACGGTGACTACCGCGTCGACAACGTGATCTTGAAGGCGGACGACCCGACGACCATTGCTGCAGTGGTCGATTGGGAAATGTCGACGCTCGGTGATCCGCTCACCGATGTGGCGCTGATGTGCGTCTACCGGCAGCCGATCTTCGACGACGTGCTGGGTGTGAGCGCGGCGTGGACGAGCGATCGGTATCCGTCGGCCGACGAGTTGGCGCAGATGTACAGCCGTGAGTCCGGAAACGAGTTGTCGGACTGGAACTTCTACCTGGCGTTGGCGAACTTCAAGCTCGGTGTCATCGGTGAGGGCATCACCCACCGTGCGCTCGCCGGGTCCGATACCGGCGCGGGTGCTTCCGCAGCCGCCGAAGCAACCCACGAATTCATGGCCGCGGGTCTGCGGGCGATCGACGGGAAGAATTGATGACCGAAAAGTCTGCCCTCGTCACCGGCGGCACCCGCGGCATCGGCCTCGGAATCGCCACCCGCATGGCCACATTGGGCTACTCCCTGACCATCACGGCGCGCGATCGAGCAGCGCTCGACTCCGCAGCCGCGACGCTGACCGATGCCGGCGCTCCTCAGGTCATCACGGTGGCGGCGGATCTGGCCGACCGAGACGCGGCCGACCGCATCACCGCTGCGCACGCCGAGCAGTACTCGTCGATGACCGCGTTGGTGCTCAACGCAGGGGTGGGCACCGCGGGGTCGATCGCCGACTACCCGATGCGCAGGTTCGACAAGACACTTGACGTCAACTTTCGCGCCCCGTTCCAGATCCTGCAGAACGTCGTGCCGTTGCTGCGTGCCGGTGTGGCCGCCGATCCCGATGCAGGCGCCAAGGTCATAGCGTTGGCGTCCATGGCGGGCGTCTACTCCGAAGCAGGCCTGGCCGTCTACGGCGCGACGAAGGCAGCGATGCTCTCGCTCATCGAGACGCTCAACGCGGAGGAGAGTGGTAACGGCATCTGCGGGACCTCGATCGCGCCGGGCTACGTCGACACCGACATGAGCGACTGGACGAAGGACACGATCCCGGCGGAGAAGATGATTTGCGTCGACGACATCGTCGAGCTCGCTGTCAGTGTGTTGCGGTTGTCCTCTCGCGCAGTGGTTCCCCGCATCGTGGTCAACCGGGCGGGCGCCGGGCTGGGCGCGTAGAGCCTCGCTTTGGTCTCGCGATGTTCACATCGAACGGCGTAGAGCGGTGTGCGGTGTGTGCAAAACTCGTCTCGAACGCGGTCGACGGGACCGCTTGCACTCGGGGGTTCCATGGTCAACACGCGGCGTATCGCGGTGTTCTGCGCCGTCTTCGTATCGACGTGCGTCGGCGTTGTCACCGAGGCGGTTGCCGAGACGACACTGTCGACGCTTGCGGTGTATTCGCCGAGCATGGATCGAACGATCGACGTGCAGGTGCTTACTCCCGCCGCGCCCACCGGTCCGCGGCCCACGCTGTACATGCTCAGCGGTATCGGTGAAGAGGACCCGTCCAACAGCATGTGGTTGCGCAAGGGTGGGGCTGCCGAGTTTTTTCGCGA
This sequence comes from Rhodococcus sp. (in: high G+C Gram-positive bacteria), assembly GCF_049591685.1. GTDB lineage: Bacteria > Actinomycetota > Actinomycetes > Mycobacteriales > Mycobacteriaceae > Rhodococcoides. The sequence goes on from NZ_JBAWFH010000352.1 coordinate 36,471, forward strand.
CAAGAATGTCAATGTCGTTCTGCCTCTTGCCGGTCCGGGCAGCTTCTACACCGATTGGCAGCGCGACGACCCGACACTGGGGCGCAACAAGTGGGAGACGTTTCTGACACAGGAGCTGCCACCGGTCATCGACGCAAAGTTCGACGGCAACGGCCGAAACGGTATCGCCGGATTGTCGATGGGAGCGCAGTCGGCCTTGATGTTGGCGTCGCGGAACCCGGACACCTACTCGGCGGTGGGGGCCTACAGCGGTTGCTTCACCTCGGCGGACATCGCGGGGCAGGGCAGTATGCGCGGCATCGTGTCGGCGTTCGGAGGCGACGCGAACAACATGTTCGGTGGTCCGCTCGATCCTGAGTGGGCGGCTCACGACGTGCTGAACAATGCAGAGGCTCTCCGTGGCAAGGCGGTGTACGTGTCGGTCGGTTCGGGGCTGCCGGGTAGGCACGAGCGTTTCGAGACGGCCAAGGACTGGGACATCGTCGTCGTGGGCGGTGCCATCGAGGCCGGTTCGAACTTCTGCACCCGCAGGCTCGCCGACAGTCTGAGCCGGCTGGCCATTCCCGCCACCTTCGACTTCGAGGAAACCGGAACACATTCCTGGGCGTATTGGGTGGATCAGCTGCTCAAGAGTTGGCCGACCCTCGGCGCCGGTCTGGGGATCGCGTAGTCGAAGCATCCGTCTTGGTTACGGCTCGATGGATGACTTCTCCATGGTCACGGTGGGTCGGCGCGTCCTAGCGTGGTGCAGGTCACTCCCCGCGAAGAAAGCTGAGCCCCATGACCCCGTCCCACCAGCATGGACCCAGCCAAGCCCGAGATCGAGTCCAGAGTCGACAAGAAGGTGGCCCGACGGAGACCATGTTCGGGCTTGCGTCCGGCCTGTTCTTCATCGGCTACCTGCTCTTCGAAGTGCCCAGCAACCTGGCGTTGCACAGGTTCGGTGCCCGTCGGTGGATCGCGCGCATCATGCTCATGTGGGGCATTATCGCTGCTGCAATGGCCTTCGTCCCGACGGCAGGCTGGCTGTACGGCTTTCGGGTGCTGCTCGGCATTGCGGAGGCAGGCTTCTTCCCCGGCGTTCTTCTCTACATGACGATGTGGTTTCCACGGGCCTACCGGGTGCGGCTGATGGGCCTGTTCCTGCTGGCGCGTGATGTTTCTGGTCGAGGGACTCCCTGCAGTCCTGCTCGCTGTTGTGACCTGGTTCTACCTCACCGATCGGCCGTCCGAGGCCAAGTGGCTCGATGACGACGAAAAGGCCTGGCTGACGGCAGAGTTGGAGTCCGAGGATTCCGAGGAGGGCGCGCACATGTCGGGGTCCGTCAAGCGCGCTTTGACCGACGCGAGGGTGTGGATGCTCGGCCTCGTCTACTTCGGCATCACCTACGGCCTCTATTCGCTGAGCTTCTTCCTGCCCAGCATCGTCGCGGGCTTCAAGAAGACCTTCGACACGGATTTCTCGCTCGTGACGACAGGCCTTATCGTCGCTGTACCGTTCGCGATTGGAGCCGTCGCCATGGTCCTGTGGAGTCGGCATTCCGACCGCACCGGTGAACGAATCTGGCACGTCGCGATTCCGACCCTCGTGGGCGCGGTGTCC
>NZ_JBAWFH010000353.1:0-1535 GCF_049591685.1 Rhodococcus sp. (in: high G+C Gram-positive bacteria)
GGCCGGACTCGGCGCTGCGAACGATGAGGGCCGACCGCGTCGATCACCCGGCTGCGCAGTTCCGCGGTCGGCCGGCTATCCATCCAGGGCAGCGTCGGCGGGTTGTCGCTCAGCAGGTCCGTGACTCGCCTGAAGTCGCCGATCTCGTCGTCGACACTCGGGTCGGCGGCAGCGAGATCGCGCAATTCCACCCGCTCGGCGTCGGTCAGTTCGTCTGCAGCCGCAGCAGCGATCAATTCGGCGCGGCGGTCACTTTTCGCACTCACTGGTTCTCCTGGCTTTCGAAATGAGTACGTAGTTGCCGCATCGCGTAGAACGCCCGCGTCCGCAACGTGGCCGCTCGGACGCCCGTCGACTCGGCGAGTTCGGCGTAGGTCCCGCCCGTGAGGTGGACGGCGACGATCACCTGGCGATGCTCGGCGCTGAGCAACGCGAGCGCCTCGACCACCCGCAGCCGCTCGACGGTGTCGGCGCTCGAATCACGGCCGACACGTGCGTCGTCGTCCACGCGGAAGGTGACGACGGACGGCATCCGCCCGATCGACCGTTGCACGTCGATGATGACGTTGCGCTCGATCGCGAACAACCACGTCCGGAGGCCGCCGCGGGATTCGTCGTAGTCCGCTCGGGCCCGCCACGCCCGCAGGAAGGTCTCCTGCACGCAGTCCTCGGCGAGTGCCCGGTCACGCAGAACGTTGACGGCGAAACCGAGCATCGACGACGCGTGCGCATCGAAAGCGGCGGTGACATCGAATGCGGCGCTTTCGCGAGCTGGGGCGCCGTCGACATGCCCGGACGGATCGTTTCGGTCCCGTCGGCGCCGAAAATCCAAGGGGATCACACTGCCACTTCGGATCACACTCGCAGTTCGGATGGGGGCCGGCGCGTTCATGAGGGGTGATACGTCGATCGACCCGGCCGCGTTCACGAAAGTGAGGACGGGATTGAACACATCGGCGGGTTCGGTCGTAGACCTCGTACGGGCTCCTTGCCCGTCCCCGACCGGAAGGCATTGCAATGACGTCTGTACGACCGTTCGCATTGGCAGGAGGCGCCGTCGCCGCGGCGTCGATCATGGTGTTGACCGCAGCTCCCGCGGGTGCCGAGACACCGGTGGCCGCTCCCGCCGAGTTCACCAGCGCTTTCACGACGATGGCCACCCCGGATCAGGTGGTGAACGCCGACGGAGTTGCGACCCCGGGGCAGCAGGGCGCGACCGGCACCTTCACCTTCCGCATCAACTCCGACCTCGACATCGTCTGCTACGACATCACGTTGCAAGGCGTGTCGGGCGACTACATGAGCCCGGCCAAGACCGCGACGCACATTCACCAGGCCGCAGCAGGCAAGTCCGGCCCACCTCGGCTGGCCTTCCCGAACCCCGAACCCATAGGAGAAGGCCCCCGTACCAGTAGCGGCTGCATGCAGGGCCCGTTCACCACCGGACTCGCACCGGACGGCACCGACACCGGTACCGGCTTCGAACTCGCGTCCATCGAAGCGAACCCCGCAGGCTTCACCGCCGACGCTCACAC
>NZ_JBAWFH010000354.1:0-2281 GCF_049591685.1 Rhodococcus sp. (in: high G+C Gram-positive bacteria)
CCCCCGACTCGGTTGGACGCCTTGCGAGGGTCAGAGGTGGGTAGTGGCGGTGCGGTTGCCCCCGTCGTACTTCGCTCGGTACATCATCGAGTCGGCGGCGCGGGTGGCGCGCGTGACGATCGACGGACCGACGCTCCATAGATCTGCGGGCTCGGACACCACGGAGGCACCGACACTGACGGTGACGGGGATGGGGTCGTCCCGCCGGTGCAGCGTGCACGCGACGCGGCCGATGAGTTCGTGAACGTGTTCGAGTGGACTCGAGAACACGACCACGAACTCTTCACCGCCGGTGCGCGCCACCACTCCCGCGTTCTCGAACATCGTCGCCAGTCTCGCTGCAACGGTCTTGATCACTTCGTCGCCGCTGTCGTGCCCGTAGTGGTCGTTGACGGATTTGAATCGGTCGATGTCGATGACCACGACGACAAGGGCTAGACCCCGCTGATAGCTGCGCATGCCCAAGAGTTCGGCAGCATCGTCCAACCCGCGCCGATTGAGCAGCCCGGTCAGTGGATCGAGCAGCGAGCGACGCGCATCGCGACCGATGGCCGTCCACGCGATGTGGGCGAACAGCGGTACGGCGGCATTGATCGACAGGACGACAAGCCCGCCTGCGAGCGCTGTCGGGATGTCTTCCTGGTCCGACAGACATGCCCGCAGCGTCGTGAACAGAATGAAGGCGACACACCAGACAAGATGCGCGAGCAGCCACCGCGGCGAAAGGAAGTACGTGCACAGGGCACCGGTAATGACGAACAGGCCCGACCCGATGATGGCCCCGAATGGCTCGTACAGCACCAGCACCGAGGTGAGCCCGACATCTCCGAAGATGGCGAAGGCGATGAAGTCGCGGCGAACCGGAAGCGGGCCGAAGAACCACCGCAGGGCGACGGCCAACTGCATGACGAGAACCAGGCCGACCCACGCTTGCGCGAGCATCCCTGTCGGACCACGATGACTGAACAGCATGAGGATTGATGCCGCCGCGAAAAGCAACGTTGCGGCGCCGAAGACCATTTTCAGGGGCCCGTGAAGACTGCGGGTCGACCGGTGTGTGACGATCCACTCGTAGTCGAAAGGCTGGCGATACCACTCCGCCAGAAGCGTACGCATCGAGTTCGTGTTGGGTCGACGATGAGTGGGCTTGCGCGTCGTTGCCTGGCCTTGGCTCGTCGGTGGTCGTGCGTCGATCTCCGTGGCCTCCAGTCGCTACCCCCCGTATGGCATACATCATAAAGGGGCGTAACTGGCCATCGGTATGTTTTCGGCTATCCCACCTGTGCCGCAAGGCTGTTGATGGTCCCCGCAATGCGCTCGGCGTTCGGTGTCGTTATGGTCAACCGATGACCGCCCGCGAGCGTGAGAAACACTGCCGGGCCCTTCGTGGTGGCCACCGCGTAGTTGCCGCGGCCCTTGACCCGCAGGCCCCAACCGCCGAAGTCTGAGAACGGGTCGACCTCGCGCACCGAGGCGCCGGTGACCTCTTCGATCGCGTAGTCGAATGCGGCCATCCCGAGGCTCCGAACATGGATACCGGCTCGATCGACGACGAGCTCGTACCGCAGCAGGGACACGGTGAGCACGGCGAGTGGCACGAAGATCGCCAGCGGCCACCAGGATTCGACGATCCAGCAGGTCAGCGCCGCAGCTGCCGCAAGGATGGAGAACAGCACCGCGGTTGCGACGCGTCCTGCGCCGAGCGATTCGACCAGGGGCAAATCGGGGGCCGTCCTGGGCAGGGACTCGGGAGGTGGAGCGTCGGCGGTGACGCGTTCGCGATAGTCGCGGAGCAGCGATGCCCCGAGCAGGCCGACCGAAAATCCGACCGCGGTGCCGACGCCGATGGCCCAGCCCGGCACTTCGACGCGGTCGACGTCGGTCATGTCGAGTTGGCTGTGAAGGATGGCGAGCTGCAGAACGGTGATCAGTCCGACAACCGTCAACCCGATCATCAGCATCGTGCGACGCATGATCAGCAGCGCGTGGGCCAGCGCCGCGACGGCACTGCAGCCGCCGCCGACCAGGACGATGACGATGACGAGTGTCCACGCACTGGTGACCGGGCTCGTGAAGCCGTCGGGTTGGGTGCCGGACCAGTGCGTTGCGATCTGGTCCGGTAGCCGCGATCGCCAGATGCGGGCGGCGACGACGCCGAGTGCCGCGGCGGCGATCGGGGCGAGAACGCCGAAGATCACGCCTGCGGGGTCGAACGTCCTGGCCTTCACGAGCGCGACGGCGTCTCTACCGACGCCGCGGTCAGCTCGGCGCGCACGCGTCC
>NZ_JBAWFH010000355.1:0-2215 GCF_049591685.1 Rhodococcus sp. (in: high G+C Gram-positive bacteria)
AGGAGAACCTTTGCCGGACGACGGCCACCCATCGAACGATCCCGGTGCACCCATCGAGGAAGACCTCGAACAGGCGCACCTGACGCGCTTGTACACGCAGCTCGATTCGCTGCGCGAGTATGCAGCAAACCGACTTCGCGCCGTGCTGCTCGAGACCGGCGGAACACCGCAGGCCCGAAGCGAGCGCGAATCCTTCAACCAGATGTACACCGAGGACATCGCCAAGTACGACGCCGCCGAGAACGGATTGTGCTTCGGCCGTATCGACCTCCGTCCCGACAACGAGGACACACCGGTTCGTTACGTGGGCCGCGTGGGCATCCTGGACGAGGCCAACGACTACGACACCTTGCTGCTCGACTGGCGAGCACCCATGGCACGTCCGTTCTATCTGGCCACCCCCGCCGCACCGGAGAACGTGCTGCGGCGTCGACACATACGAAGCCGCAGCCGACGCGTCACGTCGTTGGCCGACGAATACCTCGACCTCGACGCCGCCACCGCAGCCGGCCTGGACTCCGACGCAACCGGAGTCGCCGGGGAGAGTGCACTGCTGTCGGCGCTCGATGCAGCTCGAACCGGCCAGATGAACGACATCGTCGAGACCATCCAGAGCGAGCAGGACGCGATCATTCGATCCGAGCATCGGAGTGTCCTCGTCGTGCAGGGCGGGCCCGGTACCGGCAAGACAGCCGTCGCACTGCACCGCGCGGCCTACTTGCTCTACACCTACCGCCAGCAGCTCGCCAAGAGTGGCGTCCTCATCATCGGACCGAACGCCACCTTCCTCGACTACATCGGCCAGGTACTCCCGTCCCTTGGTGAGACCGGCGTTCTTCTCTCGACCATCGGCAACCTGTACCCCGGTGTTCGGGCCACCCTCGAAGACTCGGTGACGGCAGCGCAGGTGAAGGGGTCGACCGCCATGGCGTCCGTTCTCACCAAGGCAGTGCGAGACCGACAGGAGGTCCCGTCGCAGCCCGTGCGGCTACGGTTCGACACGTACGAGATCATCCTCGACAGGAAGATCGTCACACGGGCCCGCGGTAGAGCTCGATCGTCGCGACGGCCGCACAACCTCGCGCGGCCTCTGTTCGTCGGGTCGGTCATCGACGGACTCACGCAGCAACTCGCCACCAAGCTCGGCGAAAACCTCGTCGACGGCGGAAGCCTGTTGAGCAAGGACGACGTCGCCGACATGCGCGACGAGATGCGGGAAGACGCGGACGTGATGGCCGCCATCGACGAGTTGTGGCCCGATCTGTCGCCACAACAGGTACTTCGGGACCTCTACGCGTCGCCCGAGCGAATCGACTCGGCCGCCTCCGACCTGACCGAAGAGGAACGACAGTCACTGGTCCGCGTGGGCCGCGGCTTCAGTTCCGCCGACGCACCACTGTTGGACGAACTCGCAGAACTGCTCGGTATCGATGACGCCGCAGAGCGCGAACGAGCAAACCGTCAGTGGCGCAATCAAATTGCCGACGCCCAAGGCGCACTGGACATCCTGACGGGTTCCGCCCCGCAGGACCTCGAAGACGAACTCGACCCCGAAATCCTGATGGCCTACGACATCGTCGACGCCAGCCAGCTTGCGAGCAGGCAGGATTCAGGCGTTCGGCTGACGACGGCAGAACGCGCAGCAGGCGATCGCACCTGGACATACGGACACGTCATCGTCGACGAGGCGCAGGAACTGTCGGAGATGGCATGGCGAATGGTGATGCGGCGCATACCGAATCGGTGGATGACCCTCGTCGGCGACGTAGCTCAAACCGGAGACCCTGCCGGAACCACATCGTGGGGTGACGTACTCGAACCGTATGTTGCGCAGCGCTGGAAGCGAACCGAACTGACGGTCAACTACCGAACTCCCTCGGAAATCATGACCGTCGCGCGCGACGTCCTCGCTGCCATCGACCCGGTTCAGTCGATTCCCCGCTCGGTTCGCGACTCCGGGAACGTGCCGTGGTCGCAACGCGTCACCATAGACACACTCGTCGCAGCCGTTGCGGACCGTCTGGCGGAACACCCCAGGCCCGGCATCAGTGCAGTGCTGTTACCCCAGGCGATGGTCGACACTTTCGCCTCACTTAGATCCGACGAAGTGACGGTGTCCTCGGTGAAAGAAGCAAAAGGACTCGAATTCGACTCGGTGCTCATCGTCGAGCCCACGGCTATCGTCGACGAGTCGCCACGTGGAATGGGCGATCTC
>NZ_JBAWFH010000356.1:0-10862 GCF_049591685.1 Rhodococcus sp. (in: high G+C Gram-positive bacteria)
TCGAACTCCGCCCCGACCACCTCGCAACGGCGAAGCACCGACACCAGGCGAACCCGTCGACGAGTTCCGTCTGCGCCGATGATCACGTCGTCCTCCACTCGGCCCAGTTCGAGAGTCGCCGGATCGACGACGGGCAGCGCGATGGTCATGCTGTACACCGACTCCAGACCTGACCCCGACTCGTGGGCCACCACGGGCTCCCCCACCCCGTGGCTGCGTTGCTCGCGCCCGACGTGCGCTGTCACATCGGCGCCGCCGAAACGCGACACGAGCGTACCGAGAGAGTCCAATCCTACCGGCTCGCGTATCGCCTGCTCGACGATCACCAGCGAATAATCGGACGTCGCAGCCTCGATGGCGCTCATGACCGCCCGCTGCTCCGACTGCCAACTCTCGAACCAAAACACGGCCGGGTGGGTCCCGACCAAGGAGATGGGAGGCGATTCGAACGTCGGAAGAACTCTGTTGACAATGACGGTGTCGACGGGAAGTCCTGTCAGAGCGGCAGCCGACAAAATGCGACGGGTCTCGGCGACGGCGACGCGTTCCGGCGTCATGACCAGGGACGCGGACGTTCGGTCGGCGGCGAACAAGATCTCGCGCACCCGTTCCGCGGCGGTGACCACGCTCTCGAGGACCGCGACCAGCACCGTCAGCCGCGGATCCGTGCCGGTGCCTGCAACGATGCGGTCGTGCCGGGGCCATAGCCTTTCGAGATATCCGCACACCAGATCGGGCAGCTGCAGCGTCCGGAGCGCATCCGCCGTTGCCGGTAGGTCGACGTGAACGGTGTCCCACCTGTTCGAGTCGACCAGATCGACGATGCGCTGCAGTCCGAGCATCTCCTGCACACCGGGCGCTCCGACGATCTCCTCGGGATCGATGCCACCGAACCGCACACCGTGCTCGTGACCCGTGCCCGCCAACGCGACGAGCCCGCTCAGCGTCGAGTAGCGCGATTCGACCAGCGCGAGAGTGTCGAGTTCGAGGACGTCGAGACCCTCCGCGGCGGAGACGACCCCGTCATCGTTCGCGTTGGACCGCGTCCCGACCCCGAGCACATCGACGAGGGAATGCGACTGGTCGAAAGACACGACGAGCGAACGCGCACCGGAGCGGGCATCGTCCAGCGCCGCCTTTGCCGCAAGGGTCGTCTTGCCCGCACCGCCCTTGCCGACGAAGAGTCGGACCGCGGTATGGCCATCGGCTCGGGCGTCGCTCAGCCTTCGACCCGCTTCTTCAGTTCTTTCAGGGCGGTGTCCGTGATGACCTTCTCCGCCTTGCGCTTGAACAAACCGATCATCGGAATGTTGAGGTCGACGGTCAGTTCGTACGTCACCTCGGTGCCGCCCGAGGCGTTGTCCTTCAACACGTACGAGCCTGCCTGCGACTTCTGAATCTCCCCTGATACAAGTTCCCAGGACACGGCCGATCCGTCCGCGGCCCACTGGTAGCTCAGTTCGTAGGTGTCCTTGACCATTCCCGCGTCGAGTACGAACTTCACTCGATCCGCACGACCGCCGACGCCGACCTGGAGCACCTCCACCGATTTCGCAGCCGAAACCCAGGACGGATATGCGTCGAAATCGGCGATCACGTCCATCACCCGCGCGGACGGAGCATCGATCGTGATCGACCTCTGTGTCTTCTCGGCCATGCTGTTACTCGGTGTCCCTTCTCGTTTCTTCGATTCCCGTCTCCCGGAAACCGATCAGTGCTCGGACAAGTACTGCCCGCGAACGACGTGTGCGCCGTTCATCACACACGATGCCTCGTACCCGCACAACGTGCGCTTCATGCACCCGCGTGCTCGGGCCGCTCACCGGCAGGCCGACCGCGCTCGAGGCTCTGTTTCAGTTCGAACGCCACGACCTTGCCGGCCACGCGTCGCCTGCGGTTCTCCTCGGCGACGTCGACGCTGCCGTCCTGGGACTCGGCGTGGAGGAAGTAGTGCAGAACGACTCCGTGGAGAACGGGTGACGGTTCGAGCCACACCTCCATCGTTCCCGTCAGTGCGCCGTCGATGACCCACCGCATGCCCTTGTCCGCACGATCCTCCGTGACTGTGAGTCGCAGGTCGGGCCACCAGGACCGCCACTTGTCGCGGCGCGCCAGCACCTCGGCAACGACTGCGCCGGGGACGGCGACGAATGTCTGATCGGCAACTTGGATACTGCTCATTCGATGAGCTTCACACATTCGCGTGTCGCGTCACACACGAGGCGGTCGGTGACACGTCGGGCGCGGGTCTACAGTGAGACGAATCCGAGCTACTCGTGAGTAGAGCTAACCTTTTCTTGCCTGGAGGTACCCGTGCGTGAGTTCGCATCGCCTGCCGACTTCGTCGCCCCGATCAGCGAGTCGGCCGTCGACACCGTGTTCTCGCGGGCGTCTTCCGCGCCCGACTCGATCGCGTTTCGACGCCTCGAGGGAAGCACGTGGTTCGATGTCTCAGCCGGTGTGTTCGCGAGCCAGGTCACCGAAGTCGCGAAGGGGCTGATCGCCGCAGGGGTCCAGCAGGGAGACCGCGTCGCACTCATGTCGTCGACGCGCTACGAGTGGTCGATGATCGACTATGCGATCTGGGCTTCGGGCGGCGTCACCGTCCCGATCTACGAAACGTCTTCGGCCGGGCAGGTCGAGTGGATCCTCTCCGACGCCGAACCCGTACTCCTGATTGTCGAAACCGCAGCACACGTTGCCGAAACAGCCGCTGTCGTAGGGTCTTCCGCGACCGTCCGACACACGTTCCGTATCGAAGGCGAGACCAGCGAATCGGGTGCGATTCGCGAGTTGACCGAACTCGGGTCGACGGTGTCCGCGGATGACGTGCATGCGCGGGTCGCAGCCCTGCAATCGTCGGACCCGGCGACGCTCATTTACACGTCGGGTACGACCGGTCGCCCCAAGGGCGTGCAACTGACACACGCGAATCTCATTTCCGAGTCCCGCGGTATCCGCGAGACCTCGCTGAAAAGCCTTCTGCGAGAGGGTAGTCGGACGCTCATGTTCCTTCCGCTCGCGCACGTTCTCGCGCGCGCAGTGACCATCGCGGCGTTCGACGCGGGAACGACCGTCGGGCACACCAACGACATTCCGAATCTCGTCGCGACGTTCGGGGCGTTTCAGCCCGATTTCATCCTCTCGGTGCCACGCGTGTTCGAAAAGGTGTACAACACCGCGAAGCAAAAGGCTCACTCGGACGGCAAGGGCAAGATCTTCGACGCCGCAGCCGATACGGCCGTGGCGTGGAGCGAGGCACAGGACGGCAGCATCGGTCTGATCCTCCGCGTCAAGCACGCGATCTTCGATCGTCTCGTGTATTCGAAGCTCCGTGCGGCGCTGGGCGGTCGATGCAAGCTCGCAATATCGGGTGGCGCTCCGCTCGGCGCACGCCTCGGACACTTCTATCGGGGCATCGGCGTACCCATCTACGAGGGCTACGGGCTGACCGAGACGAGTGCGGCGTTCGCGGTCAACACCATCGGGCATCAGCGAGTCGGCAGCGTCGGGCGTCCGCTGCCCGGCAACACCGTCCGAATTGCCGACGACGGGGAGATCCAGCTTCGCGGGCCCGTGGTGTTCACCGGCTACTGGCGCAACGAAGAGGCGTCTGCGGAAGCACTGACCGACGGCTGGTTCAACACGGGCGATCTCGGTTCGGTGGACGAGGACGGCTACATCACCATCACCGGCCGCAAGAAGGAACTCATCGTCACCGCGGGCGGCAAGAACGTTTCACCCGCGGGCCTCGAAGACCAGCTTCGCGCGCATGTGTTGATCAGTCAGGCCATCGTTGTCGGAGACCAGAAACCGTTCATCGGCGCGCTGGTCACGCTCGACGCGGACGCACTGGTCGGGTGGAAGGCCTCTCACGGCAAGTCCGCCGACGCCACGGCGGCCGACCTCGCGACGGATCCCGACCTGATCGCCGAAATCGACTCGGCCGTCGCCGACGCCAACAGGTCTGTCTCACATGCGGAGTCGATCAAGAAGTACCGCGTGCTCCCGAACGATTTCACCGAAGAGTCCGGCGAGATGACGCCGACGATGAAGCTGAAGAGAAACGTGATCACGAAGTCCTACGCGAACGAGATCGAGGCCATCTACGCTCGCTGAGATGGCCACACGGTCGTCGGAGTCGCCCGGGTCAGAGCAGGGCTCGCAGCCTCTCGGTGAGGGTGTCCCAGCACCAGCTCTTCTCGACCCACCGACGGCCTGCAGACCCCATCGACGCGGCGAGCGCGCGGTCGGACAGGATCGACACGATGGCCTCGGTGATCCCGTCGACCGATCGGCCGTCGACCACCAGCCCGGTCTTGTTCTGCTGCACCGTTTCCGGCGCACCACCGGACCTGCCCGCTACCACCGGAACACCGCACGCGGACGCTTCGAGGTACACGATGCCGAGCCCTTCGACGTCGAGGCCGCCGCCGCGGGTTCGGCTCGGCATCGCGAACACGTCGGCGATCGTATGGTGTGCCGCCAGTTCCGCGGACGGCACGGTGCCGGTGAAGATGACGTGGTCGTCGACGCCGAGTTTTCGGGCCATCTCTCGCAGGGATTTCTCGTACGGGCCACCTCCCACGATGACGAGTACCGCGCCGTCGACTTTCTTCCTGATGCCGCGGATCGCGCGAATCAGGTAGTCCTGCCCCTTGCGCGGCACCAGTCGCGACAGGCAGAGCACCGTAGGCCGATCGCCGAGTCCGTACCGCGCCCGTAGCTCTTCGCGTGCAGCGGCGTCGGGCTTGAAGCGCTCGGTGTCGACTCCGGGCGGCACATGCTCGAGTGCGGCTTGCGCACCGAACGCAGCAGCGAACCGCCCCCTCGTGTACTTGCTGACGTAGGTGACGGTGTCCACGGTGGTACCGATCGTCCGCAGGGTTGCACGCCCACCGGGCACCATCGACCAGCCGACCTCGTGACCGTGCGTGCTGGCCAGGATCGTCTCGGCCCCTGCGCGTCGTACCACGGGCGCCATCACGGCGAGCGGCGCTGCCGCGCCGAACCATACGGAATCACAGTTGTGTGTACGGACGAGTTGCGCGGCGCGGCGCGCGACCGACGGTGTCGGCAACATCAGCGTGGTGGGGTGCCGCACGATTTCGAAGTCCTGCCGAGCGTCGAATTTGATATGGCTGTCCCCCCGCCACCGCGGCGCGTAGACGACCAATTCGTCCGCCGGGAACCTCGTGGCGAAACTGTGCAGGTATGACTGGATCCCACCCGGTCGCGGCGGGAAGTCGTTCGTCACCAGCAGTGTCCGACGCATTGGACCACCGTAGGTCAGCGTGAGCGCCGGAGAACCCACGACCCCCAGGCGGTCACGAACTCGGACGCGTTCGCGCCTGTCGTCGCCCGCAGCGCTTCGTCGATCTCCGTGGCGCTCCTCGGTCCGGTGGCCAACAGGCCGTACAGAGTCCGCAGCGCCGGTTCACCGAATTGTTCGGCGACGTAGGCGCAGACCGACCAGGCTGATTCGTACGCGAGGGTCGAGCGCACTCCCCCGGCCGTGAAGTCCGAGTCCTCGGGGAGCACTGTCGGAGGTCCACCTGCGGCCACGACCCGGGCAAGCGTCGGCGCCAGTCGGCCGAAGTCGGCCCCGGACCCTCGATATCCTGCGTAGTCGGCGAAGCCTTCGAGAATCCAGGTGGGAGAACCGTCGACGGTGTTCGTTCGCGCGGCCACATGCGTCAACTCATGCCGTAGAACCGAGCGAGTCGAGAACTCGTCCAGCCGTTCCTGCGCGACAGGGCTGAAGATCACACGCTGACCGGTCACGGGAACGTCCGGAGACACGACGTCGGACACCGTCACCGCCGCCACGTCCGTTCCGGCCGCAACGCTGCCTCCGGAGGCTGCGAACTCCGCCGGCGATCCGGCGGCGATCAGCAAGGTTTTTCGGGGCCACTCGGACCCGTAGAATTCGGTTACCGCGGCGACGGCAGACGGAAGCTCGGCCACGAGACGCGCGACAAGTGCGGACTGCGCGGGGTGGCCCAGCACGACGGATGTTCCTCCGGAGGTCTGTACGGATGTAGCCGTCACGGGACCGAAGTCCCACGGACCCTTCCAGGTGCGCCGGTCGATGCCCGGAATTTCGGTGTCGGACACGATGCGCCACCGATCGCCACGCTTCGCCACCAGAAGAGACACCGGACGGGTTGTCGACTCGGTGTCCGGTCCGGTGACGGCGTAGCGCAAGACCACGGACGGCGCCCACACGTCCGCGGCGTCGAGCGGAGTGGCAACGGACGAGGGGACCGGCGTTTCCGGCTCGTCGACGAGCTCGTAGCCCCAGTCGTCGAGCGGGACGTCGGTCAGCGCAGCCGCACGCCGAAGTTCGGATTGGACGAACTCCGGTGGTGCGGACGGGTCCATGACTTCGCGGATCGCATCAGCGTCGTCGTTCCGAATCGCCTCGGCCCACTGCGCGAGCAATGTCTCGACACCGGCACGCCGTTGTTCCTCATAGGGATTGGCTGCGGACGCCGACTCGGAAGTGGATGTCGGTTCTGCTGAGGACGTCGACTCAGGTCCGGACGTGACGCCGCAGCCGACCGACAGCAGAGCACACAGCAGCAACACCGAGAGGCGGGCACTCTGCAGCAGTACCGAGAGGCGGGCGCTCCGTGAGGTCACCAGGGGTTACCGACGTGCTGTTCAGTAGCGGCGCGCACCGTAGTACGGCCACGACGCCATCGATTGCACCTTCACCGGCACACCGAACGTCGAAGCGTGCAGAACGTTGCCGTTGCCCGCGTAGATACCGACGTGAGAAGCGTCCGAGTAGAACAACACGACGTCGCCGGGTTGCAGGTCCCTCTGATCGACGGGCGTGCCGCCTGCGGCCTGCGCCTGGCTGGACCGCGGGAGTGTCTTCCCGACCTGCTCGTAGGCCCAGACGACGAGGCCGGAGCAGTCGAACCCGTCCGGACCTGTCGCACCCCACACATAGGGCTTACCGATTTGCGTCAGACCGGCCTGCAGCGCGCCGGTACCGGAGCCCGGCGTCAGAGTGGACAGGATCTTCGACAAATCGAATCCGGGAGGCAGCGCCGCACCCGCCAGCTGCGCTTGTTCGGAGGCCGACAGCGCGTTGAAACTCGCGACGACCTCGACCATCTGGCCCTGGAGTTCGCTTTGCTTGGCCTGTAGGTCATCGCTGACGACCCGCGCCTGCTCCGCTGCCGTGCGAGCCTCGTCGGCGGCGAGTCGAGCCGCTTCCTCCGCAGCCGCGGCAGCCGAACCCGCCTGCTTGAACTGCTCGACCTGACGTGCAGTTTCGGCCGAGATGATGTCCAGGGCCGACATCTGGTCGAGGAGCTGCTGCGGTGAATCGCTGACCATGACGGCGAAGAGGCGGTTCGTTCGACCACCCTGGTAGTTCACGTTGGCGACCTTGTCCATCGCCGGCTTCAGCTGCGTCAGCTCGCCCTCGGCGCGCGCGAGCGCGTCCCGATGTGTTCCGAGTGCCACCTCGGCATCACGTTGGGCGGCAGCTTTGGCATCCAGATCGATCTGAGCGTTGTGCAGCGCCTCATTGGTCTGCTCGGATTCGCGTGACAGATCGGCCAGTCGTTCCTGCGCTTCGGAGGCAGAGTTCGATCCGGGCTGCGCGGATGCGGGGACCGCCGGAGCGACGAGGAGACATCCGGCAATGGCTGCTGCGGCCAGAATGGTGCGCTTGGACCGCGAGACTCGCTTGGCTGTCGGTGTGGTCACGGGTGAGTGACTCTCCGTTCTTGCAGATCAACTGGTGCTGCCGGTGTCGAGCCGTTCGGTGCACCGAGTGGCTTTTGAAGCGTGGCGGGATCGGAAACAAACCCTACTCAGGAGTAACGCCGAATGTGCGGGTTTGCCGCCCTATGTCGTCGCCCGATTCCGGTCGACCAGTATGCGAGCGCCCGTTCGACGACTCGGTCAGGTTACGGAACGGCATCAGCGGTGTCGAACGGCGGTGATGTCGAACGGCCGGCAGGGCTCACCGAGGCCTGCCGCGCCGAAATGGGCTCGACGTCCCGAAACGACGAAAACAGCACCACCCGCGCCGAATTTGGGCTGCGCGGCTGATGCTGCATTCGTCTCGATCATCGAATCAGTAGCGACGGGCTCCGTCGAACGGCATCGACGAAACGGGGGCGACCTTCACCGGCACGCCGGAGGTCGATGCGTGGATGACGTTGCCGTTGCCGGCGTAGATACCCGAGTGCGAGCCACCGTAGAACGAGATGACGTCGCCGGGCTGCAGCTCCGACTGGGACACTGCGCGACCGGCGGCCGCCTGGTCGTAGCTCGTGCGCGGCAAGCTGACGCCGGCCTGCTTGTAGGCCCACTGAACCAGACCGGAGCAGTCGAAGGAGTCCGGGCCCGATGCGCCGTAGACGTACGGTGCGCCGATCTTGGACTCCGCAGCCTGAACAGCCTTGGCTGCGGGCGTGACCTGGGGTGCGATGGGGGCCGGAGCACCTGGGATTCCGGGGATCTGACCGGGCATCGGGGGAAGACCTGGAATCTCGGGAACTTCGAACGTACCGATTCCGGGGATGGTGATGGGGGCCGCCATTGCGGGCGCAGCGGGCAGAACGACCGCGCCGGCTGTGATCGCGCCGGCTACGAGAATTCGACGCAATGTGCGGTTTGAAGTATGTGACGCCACGAAAAAAGTTGCTCCGTTTCTTCCACTCATCCGCCGACCGAGTTAGCTGACGGGTTCGGGCTGGGAAGATCAGCCCTACCCGCTTCGCCGCGGTTGGCGACGTAAGCAGGATTCACCCCAATGGAAATCGGGTTCCCGGTACGGGCGCTCTCACGAGCATCCCGATTAGGCGGTGACTTGCGACGCCACTCCGGTTTGGACTGGCGAGACTCCGCAAGGTCTCAGGAAGGTTACGAAATGGCATACCCCCGTGTCGACCCCGACCCGCGGGGGAACACCGAATCAGGCCGTTGGGCGTCAGATTGCGCGCCGATCGGATGCTGTGTCACGGGACGGTAACGACCGGCCCTCCGGCCGACGTTCATCTTCGACAACGAGGCGCAGTCGGGGCACGAGACCGCTCTCGGCAAGCACGTCCATTGCCCCCAGTTCTTCCTGGTCGAAAGCCATTTTCGTTGGCCTGGAACCGACGGTGACGGAATCGCCCGTGGCCCAGCCCGGCGCACCGAGGAGCACGGTCACCACGCAGTCGGCACACGCGATGTCTCGGACCTTGCAATCGCTGCAGTCGACAATCATGTGATCCTCATCTCACTTGCGGGCCGAGTCGTATTTTCGGCCTTCGACGCGAACCTAACGGCCGACACCGACACGAAACTTTCGAACGCGCGTTCGTCCGCGCGCCGCCATTGTCTTGTCGGTGTGCGGCGTTAGCGTTTTCGTTCGTGAGCCTCCCGATCCAACTGAGCTTCGACGAGCTCGACACTCCGCTGCACGACACCACGTTCGTCGTGGTGGACCTGGAGACCACCGGCGGGAGTGCCGATACCGAGGCCATCACCGAAATCGGTGCCGTCAAGGTTCGAGGTGGTCAGGTCGTGGGCGAGTTCGCCACGCTGGTCGATCCGGGCCGGTCCATTCCGCCGTTCATCGTCGAACTGACAGGCATCACCACGGCGATGCTCATCGGCGCCCCTCGAATCGAACGCGTTCTACCCAGCTTTCTCGAGTTCGCGCACGGTTCGGTACTGGTTGCACACAACGCCCGCTTCGACACCGCGTTTCTTCGTGCTGCCGCGTCGCGACTGGATATCGCGTGGCCGAAGTTCCAGGTGTTGTGCACGGTCAAGCTCGCTAGACGGGTGCTTGCTCGGGACGAGGCACCCTCGGTCAAACTGTCCGCGCTCTCGTCGCTGTTCCAGGTGAGCACGCAGCCGACGCACCGCGCGCTCGACGACGCCCGCGCCACCGTCGACGTCTTGCATGCCCTCATCGAGCGGGTCGGAAACCAGGGCGTACACAGCTACGCCGAACTGGTGGACTATCTGCCCAACGTTTCGGCGGGACAGCGGGCGAAGCGTTCCCTCGCTTCGCACCTGCCCCGGACGCCGGGCGTGTACCTATTCAAGGGGCCCGGCAACGAGGTTCTCTACGTAGGTACGTCCAACAACCTGCAGAGACGCGTCCGCAACTACTTCACGGGCTCGGAGACGCGGGGCCGAATGAAGGAGATGGTGTCCCTCGCCGTAGACGTCGACTACGTCGAATGTGCTCATGCACTGGAAGCCGGTGTGCGTGAACTCCGGTTGCTGAGCGCGCACATTCCGCCGTACAACCGGCGTTCGAAATTCCCGAAGAAGGGCTGGTGGATCACCACGACCACCGAGGCGTTCCCCCGGCTCTCCGTGGTGCGCACACCGACTCCCGATTCGATCGGGCCCTTCCAGGTCCGTAGTGATGCCGCCGACGCAGCCGCCCTCGTGTCCGAGTTCGGCGGTATCCGAACGTGCACCCGCCGCATTCCGAAGACCGCCACTCACGGCCAGGACTGCCCTCCGGCGGCCGTCGGCGGGTGCGCTGCGGCAGCCGCTGGGATCGTCACCCCCGATCAGTACGCGTACGCACAGGTTCGCTTTCACGATCTGGCACGCGGAGTCGACGACGGGGTCCTCGACGCCGTAGCCGCGCGCATCACCGCACTCGCCGAGGCTGAGCTGTTCGAGTCTGCTGCCCGCCTTCGAGATCGACTGGCCGTCCTCGCCGGAGTTCTCGGACGACAGCATCGACTGTCGGCCATCGCTGCCATCGAAGAGTTGGTGGTGGCACGCCGCACGGACGAGGGCGGTTGGGAACTCGCGGTCGTCCGTCACGGTCGCCTCGCGAACGCCGCAGTGACTCCACGCCGGGTGCACCCGATGCC
>NZ_JBAWFH010000357.1:0-5017 GCF_049591685.1 Rhodococcus sp. (in: high G+C Gram-positive bacteria)
TCCCGGCCAGCGGATAGCTGGACCCCTGAGTCATAACGAATACCGTGTCATGCCAACCCCGCGTCGAATGCAGTGAACTATCCGGCCGACGAGCAAAACCTACTCGAAGTCCGTTCGGACACGCGAAGGGTAACACCTCGCCGGTTTAGGCGGATATTCTTCGGTCGTCTTTCCTGTTCTGAATCCGCAACCACACGGTGAATCCCCAGATGACGAACGCTGCATAGACGAGGTAGAGAAAGGCCGACGGGTAGAAGCCGGCGCGGAACAGCAGCGGCACCCCCACGATGTCGACGCCGATCCAGATGAGCCAGAATTCGGTGACTCCGCGTGCCATGCCGAATGTCGCGAGCAGTGAGCCGGTGAAGATCCAGGCGTCGGCCCATTTCCCGTACGAGCCGAGGAGGTCGAAGAGCTGGGCGAACACGAGCGTTCCGACCACCAAGACCGTCACCATCACGACTCGCTCGCGCGTGGTGGCCCACCGGGGCACAACCGCCGCGTTCGTATGCCGTGCGGTGACGACCCACCGCGACCACCCGTAGACGCTGACGGCGATGAAGAGCAACTGCCTACCGGCCTGGCCGTAGAGGTCGAGTGCCTGCGGCGTATCGAAGGCTCCGCCCAGGAAGACGGTGAACAACAGCGCGTTTCCGACGATGCCCACGGGCCACGCCCACAGGACCCGTCGCATACCGCCGATTGCCGAAGCCAGCCCGAACCCGTTGCCGACGATTTCACGCCACAGGATCGGGTGCCCGGCAATGGAGATCTGAGCGTCCAGCAGCTGGACCAGCATCGTTACTCGCCGGCTGCGACGAGCGGTTCGAGCGTCAGATCGGGCATTTCCTTCTCGAGGTATTGCAGCCGCCACTTGTCGCTGACGAGGGCGAGCAGTGCGCCGTCGGTGCGGGTGAACACTTCCACCCCGCGTTGCCGGCCCAATTCGACCGCACTGCCGGAATCTGTTCGGCGCGCAATCGAATACGACAGCGGTTCGAGCCTGGCGTCGACGCCGAACTCGGTCTTCATGCGGGCCGTCACCACCTCGAACTGCATGGGACCGACCGCAGCCAGAACGGGCGATGCGTCGCCGCGCACATCGTTGCGCAGCACCTGCACGACACCTTCGGAGTCGAGCTGTTCGACGGCCCGACGGAACTTCTTGTACTTGTCTGCGCTGTCCACCCGCAGTGCCGCGAAATGCTCCGGGGCGAACGACGGGATCGGCGGGTACTCGACCTTCTTCTGGTCGAACAGGGTGTGTCCGGGCGCGAGTGCGGTGGCGTTGACGAGGCCGACGACGTCGCCGGGGTAGGCGTTCTCGACGGTGGTGCGTTCGCGGCCGAACACGGTGAGCGCGTATTTGGTGGTGAACGGCTTACCGGTCTGTGCGTGGGTGACGACCATGCCCCGCTCGAACACTCCGGAGACGACGCGCATGAATGCCAAGCGGTCGCGGTGTGCGGTGTCCATGCCTGCCTGGACCTTGAACACCACGGCGCTGAAGGGGTCGGTGACCTCACGGACGGCGCCCTTGGCGTCCTCGCGGGGGCCCGGCGATGGTGCCAGTGCGACGAGGGTGTCGAGGATCTGGCGGACACCGAAGTTCAGCATGGCCGAGCCGAAGATGACCGGCGAGGTCTGACCGGCGAGGAACATTTCCTGGTCGTGCCCCTGACCGCTCGAGACGAGCAGTTCGCTTTCCTCGAGGGCGGTGTCCCACTCCGTTCCCTCGCGTGCGGCCGCTGCGTCGGCATCCATCAGTTCTTCGGGGGCGATGGTCGCGCCGCCTGCGGTGCGGGTGAAGCGAATGTAGTTGCCCTCGCGCACGTCGAGCAGTCCGCGGAAGTCACCCGCGATGCCGACGGGCCAGTACAGGGGCGTGGGCGTCAGGCCGATGCGCTGCTCGATCTCGTCGAGCAGTTCGAGTGGTGACTGGCCGGGACGGTCCCACTTGTTGATGACGGTGATGACGGGAATGCCGAACTGACGGCACACCTGGAACAGCTTGAGCGTCTGCGGTTCGAGACCCTTGGCGGCGTCGATGAGCATCACCGCGGCGTCGACGGCCGTCAGCACGCGGTAGGTGTCCTCGGAGAAGTCGGCGTGGCCGGGGGTGTCGACGAGGTTGATGACGTTGACCTCGGCGGCATCCGGCGACACCTGGTAGTTGAACTGCAAGGCCGTCGAGCTCACCGAGATACCGCGGGCCTTCTCCATCTCCATCCAATCGGAGACGGTGGAGCGTCGTCCCGCCTTGCCGTGGATGGCGCCTGCCTCGGAGATGACGCGTGCGTGGAGCGCAAGCGCCTCGGTCAGCGTCGACTTGCCTGCGTCGGGGTGGGAGATGACGGCGAACGTGCGACGCCGTGCCACCTCGGATGCAAGCTCCTTGTGGACGTTCTTCGGCCCGGTCGGCTCCGACTCGGTGGGGGCAGCGCTCGTGGCGATCGGAGCGTCTACCGAATCGGGCGTACTCAAGCGAACCTCTTCTATGACTGGGCGTCGTCGTCAGCCGCATCGACGACACGGGCAATGTTGCCGGTACCAGGGTACTCGGCGCAGGGAGCGGTAACGGATACCGTCCAGGCGAGGATGAAAAAGCAAGTCGGGTCGGGCGCGACATATGGGGAGACGGCATGAGGAGAGAACCTTGAGCAAGTTCACCGAGGAAATGTTCGCCACGGCCCGCACCAGTGCGCGGGGCCTGGTCACCGGCGAGCCGGACGAGGCGCTGCGTCAGTCCTGGGGTGAGATTCACCAGGTCGCCCGATCGATGGCAGGCGCTCTCGCCGACGCCGGGATCGACCGCGGGGACGCGATCGGCATCCTCGCCGGCCAGCCGGTCGACATCGCTCCTGCATGCCAGGCGGCGTGGATGCGCGGTGGCTCGGTGACTATGTTGCACCAGCCGACGCCTCGAACGGACCTCGCCGTGTGGGGTGCCGACACCGAGACCGTGGTGAAGATGATCGACGCGAAGGCCGTCATCCTCGGTGCGCCGTTCGACGTGGCCGCGCCCATTCTCGTCGAGCGCGGCATCACTGTGCTGAAGATCGAGGACATGCGATCGGGCCGTGAGGTGGATCCGATCGACACCGACGAAACGGACATCGCGCTCCAGCAGCTCACCTCGGGATCCACTGGCTCGCCCAAGGCGGTGCGCATCACGCACGAGAACTTCTACGTCAACGCCTACGCGATGATCGACCGCATCGAGTTCGACGTCGATTCGGATGTGATGGTCAGCTGGCTGCCACTGTTCCACGACATGGGCATGGTGGGCTTTCTGACGGTTCCCATGCAGGTCGGTGCGGAGGTCGTCAGCGTCACCCCTCTGGATTTCCTTCGCTCGCCGCTGCTGTGGGCCAAGCTTATTCACAAGTACAGCGGAACTGTCACTGCCGCACCTAATTTCGCGTACTCACTGCTGGCTCGCCGGTTGTCGCAGGCGGACGACGATCTCGATCTGGACCTCGGCACGCTCCGCTACGCATGGAACGGTGCCGAACCCGTCGACCCCGACACCATGATCGCGTTGGCCGATGCCGGCAAGCCGTACAACCTCGACCCGAACGCACTCGCGCCCGTGTACGGAATGGCGGAAACCACACTCGCCGTCTCTATTCCGGACCCCGGCCGGGGTCAGGTGCTCGATGTCGTCGACGCCGACCTGCTCGAGGCGATGGGCCGCGCCGTCCCCGCGACGAAAGGCAATGTTCGCAAACTCGCGACGCTGGGCAAGATGGTTCCCAATCTCGAAGGTCGCGTCGTCGACAAGGAGGGCCAGGTGCTCACTCCGCGCGGAGTCGGCATCATCGAGGTGCGCGGCAAAGCCGTCACGCCCGGCTACATCACCGTCGACGGTCCCGTCGAAACCCAGGACGCCGACGGATGGCTCGACACCGGCGACATCGGATACTTCACCGAAGAGGGACTCGTGGTCGTCTGCGGCCGGATGAAGGACGTCATCATCATGGGCGGCCGCAACATCTATCCGACGGATATCGAGCGGGCCGCGGCGTCGGTGCGTGGCGTGCGGCCGGGCAACGCGGTCGCCATCCGGTTGGACGCGGGCGACAAGCGTGAAAGCTTCGCCGTTGCGGTGGAGACGAACGATTTCGATGACGACGGCGAGGTCAAGCGGATCGAGCACGAGGTGGTCCATGCCGTGCACTCCGAGGTCGGGGTGCGTCCGCGAACCGTGGCCGTGCTGGGACCGGGGTCCATTCCGAAGACCTCGTCGGGCAAGTTGCGTCGATCGAATTCGGCGGCCCTATTGGGGTAGTTCTGCGGACCCGGCACCGTTTTTGCCGACCTGACATAGGATTTCGCGTCGCGAACGGTGTGCCGGGTCGGTAGCGGGGGTGCCGGCTCAGCGCGGGTGCACCTGATTTTGAGCGGTTTCCAGCCCGACGCGGAGCAGTAGTTCGGCCGCATCCGCAGCTTCTTCGACGATGACGCCGAGGTCTTTGCGTTCGGCCGCGGAGAACGGTTTGAGCACGTACGACGCGGCGTCCATGCGGCCCGGAGGACGGCCGACGCCCACACGGGTGCGGAGGTAGTCCTTCGTGCCGAGGTGCTGGGAGACGGACCGCAGCCCGTTGTGGCCTCCCTCGCCGCCGCCGAGCTTGAGGCGAATGGCTCCGAAGTCGATGTCGAGTTCGTCGTGCACGACCACGATGTTCGACGGTTCGACCGAGAAGAAGCGAGCCAACGCGGCTACCGGCTGCCCCGAAAGGTTCATGAAGGTGCGGGGTTTCGCGACGACCACGGGTCGGTCGAAGAGGCGGGCCTGGACCACGTCCGAGTTGGACTTCTTGTGCGAGGAGAACTTCGCGCCGATTCGTCCGGCCAGTACGTCGGCGACCATGAACCCGACGTTGTGACGGGTGGTCTCGTATTGCGTTCCGGGGTTGCCGAGGCCGACGATCAGCGCTGGTTCTGCGTTCACGTGCTTGATGCTCCCATTCGTGTGGCAAACGACGACGCGCCGCTCCCGAAAGCTGGGAGC
>NZ_JBAWFH010000358.1:0-3420 GCF_049591685.1 Rhodococcus sp. (in: high G+C Gram-positive bacteria)
GTCGCTGCGTGACCGCGACCCATGTGACTGCCGCTCCCCGGCAGCTCGTTCGGCGGCGCACCATCGATTACGGCTTCGTATGCGCGTCCCGTTGTCGCCGGTCCTGATCGAAACCAATCAGGCCCAGCACAACACCCATACGAAGGGACACCCATGTCCACAGCATCGGCAACATCTCATCTCGGCGCCGTCACCTCGGCCACCAAGCAGGCCGTCGACGCCGATCCGGGGAATGCCCTGGCGGTTTTTCGGGCGTCTGCCGTCGCGCACGACGCGGTGGCCAGCACGGTCACCCTCGGTAAGTACTCCGTCGAGGTGGACGAGCCGCCCGCTCTCGGCGGGGAGAGCACCGCAGCCAATCCTGTTGAGTACTACCTCGCTTCGCTGCTGTCCTGCCAGGTGGTGACCTATCGCGTGTGGGCCGACAAGCTCGGCATCACTGTCGACGACATCACCGCACGGGCCGAAGGCGATCTCGACCTTCGTGGGTTCTTCGGCTTCGACGATAACGTCCGCGCCGGGTTCGGCGAAGTGCGCGTCGTCGTCAAGGTCACGGGCCCGGAGACACGGGAGCGCTACGAGGAATTGCAGAACGCGGTCGACGCACACTGCCCCGTTCTGGACTTGACGCGGAACCCGACGCCGGTACACACCACCCTCGAAACCGACTGACCGATGGGCGAGAGATCATTCGGATCCGTCGACAGGCGCACGCGCCGTGCCCATCTATCAAACGGCCGCTTATGTTTTCGAGGATTCGGCGGATGCGGGTGATTTGTTCGCGCTTCAGAAGTACGGCAACGTGTACAGCCGGATTGCGAACCCCACCGTTGCCGCCCTCGAAGAACGCATCGCGAGCCTCGAGGGCGGCATCGGGGCGGTAGCGTTCGCCAGCGGTCTCGCCGCACAATTCGCGGTGTTCGCCGCGCTCGCGGGAAGCGGCGACAACATCGTTGCAGCAGCAGGGTTGCACGGCGGCACCGTAACTCAGCTCGACGTCACGCTCAGGAGGTTCGGCGTCGACACCACATTCGTCGCGGGCACCGACCCGGCTGATTACGCGGCTGCGATCACGGACAAGACGAAGCTCGCGTTCGTCGAGGTCATCGGCAACCCGTCGGGCGACATCGCGGACCTGACGGGTCTTGCGGACGCGGCGCACAATCGCGGCATCCCGTTGGTCGTCGAATCGGGCCGGTTCGATTGGGGCAGCGGCAAATTCCCGCAGATGACGGATACTGTTGCCTCCTATGGCGGCTTGTCCTGGTGGGGCAATTTCGGCGAATACGGATTTCTGACGAAGTTGCGCAGCGAACAGCTGCGCGATATCGGCGGGTCGTTGCCCGCGCAGTCGGCGTTCACCTTGATTCAGGGGGTCGAGACGCTTCCGCAGCGCATGGACGCTCACGTCGCCTCGGCTCGGGCTGTTGCCGATTGGCTCGCCGCCGACCCACGAATCGACTACGTCGAGTGGGCGGGCCTGCCGACACATCCGCACCACGAGCGGGCGAAGCGGTATCTACCTGCCGGGCCGGGCGCGGTGTTCGCGTTCGGGATCGTCGGTGGCCGCGACGCGGGTAGGACGTTCGTCGACAGCGTGCAGATCGCGAGCCACGTCGCCAACATCGGTGATGTGCGTACCCTCGTGATCCATCCCGCGAGCACCACCCATCGGCAGCTGACCGACGCGCAACTCCATGACGCGGGTGTTCGCCCGGATCTCGTGCGCATCAGCGTCGGCCTCGAAGACGTCGACGACCTCCTGTGGGACCTGGACCAGGCTCTCACCGCGGCGACCGGAAAGGCGCGGGCATGACGACACGTACCTGGCAGGGCCCGTCGGCTCGGCAACGACAACGGATACTTCGCGAAACGACATCGGTCGCCATCGTCGGCGCGTCCAGGAATCCCTCTCGCGCAAGCTACTTCGTCAACCGGTATCTGGCATCGACGAGCCACTACGAGGTGTATCTCGTCAACCCCACCGTCACCGACATCGACGGCGCACGGGTGTATCCCACACTTGCCGACCTGCCGGTCGAGCCGGATCTCGTCGACGTCTTCTGCAAGCACGACGACCTACCGTCGGTGCTGCAGGAGGTCGTCGCGTCGAATGCGTCCACGCTGTGGCTTCAGCTCGGTCTGTGGCACGAGGACCTCGCACGGGATGCAGAGGAAGCCGGCCTTCAGGTGGTGATGGACCGCTGCCTGAAAATCGAGCATGCTCGGTTCCACGGTGGTCTGCACCTTGCGGGCTTCGATACCGGAGTGATCGATTCGAGGAGGTCCAGCGCCCTGTGACGGACGACGACGTGACCGATTACGACCTACAGAGGTTCATCGACGCGCAGGACCGGGTGTGGCCTGCGGCCCGCTCGGAGCTGAAGGCAGGCGAGAAGCGCACCCACTGGATGTGGTTCGTGTTTCCGCAACTCGCGGGCCTGGGGCACAGTCCGACGGCGCAGCATTTCGGCATCCGGGATCTGACCGAAGCGCAGCTGTACCTTTCGCACGAGATTCTGGGTCCGCGCCTGCAGCAGGCGGCCGGTCTGGTGAACAAGATCGAAGAGAAATCCGTCGCCGAGATCTTCGGATATCCGGACAACCTGAAACTGCATTCGTCCATGACACTGTTCGCCGAGGCTGCACCCGATGTCGCCGTGTTCGGCGACGTTCTGCGAAAGTACTTCGACGGCAGGCCCGACGAGAACACTCTCGACCTACTCGACCACTAACATCGAAGGATGAACAAGCCCATGCCCGCAGCCGTAGCGTTCGTTCAGGCCACCTGGCACCGTGAATTGGTCGACCGTGCGCGCCACGGTTTCGAGCAGGAGTACGGCGTCAGCGGCTCGGGCGGAGTGGTCGACACGTTCGAGGTTCCCGGCGCGTTCGAGATTCCGTTGCACGCGAAGCGGCTCGCACTGACGGGACGGTACTCGGCCATCGTTGCCGCGGCTCTCGTCGTCGACGGCGGGATCTACCGGCACGAGTTCGTCGAAACGGCCGTCATCGACGGGTTGATGCGGGTGCAGCTCGACACGGATGTGCCGGTGTTCTCCGTGGTGCTGACGCCCCATCATTTTCACGAGCACGCCGATCACATCAAGTTCTTCTCCGAGCACCTCGAGACCAAGGGCGTCGAGGCCGCCCGCGCGGTAGTACGCACGTTGGAGTCCCTCGACGCGATCGGCTAGTCCTGGTACATGTCGACGACGGCCAGGTGCTCGTTCAAGTCACCCGGGTACGACGAGATGCGCATCCGGGTCGGCAGCCAGGTGTCGTCGGCTGCCCTCGTGCGCACGGTGATGTGCTCGTGATCGTGCCCGGCCATCAGGCCCGAATGGGCGTCCGAGATCACTGCTCGGTCGTCCGGGTGGAACACGTCGTCGCCCGACGAGACATCGCGCCACTGCACCC